>NZ_JBIPMN010000201.1:0-4058 GCF_044369115.1 Vulcanococcus sp.
GGTGATTCGGCCATTCTTGAGGGCCTGATAACTGAGCATGTTCACGCTCACATCTAGGCGCATCCTCGGTGAAAGCCCGCATACGGTCGCCGGGCGAATGCAGTGCACCTGCATTCGGTCGGCGTACGAGAGGAACACGCGTTCGGCCACCATCTTGGTTTTGTTATAGACCGAGATCGGCACCAAAGTGAGCTCTTCAGTCACCTTGGGCTCGTCCTTCACCCCATAGACGCTTCCGGAGCTGGCGAAGATGAACTGCTTCACTCCGGCTCGCACCGCTCGATCAGCAAGTTGCTGGCCGGCGAGCACATTCACCTCCCAGCTAAGTGTGGGGTTGAGCTCAACGGCTGGATCATTGGCAATGTTCGCCAAGTGGATCACTGCTTGTACGCCCGTGAGGGGTATTACATCCGTATCGCGGATATCGAGTTTGAGATTAGTGAGCTTTGGGTGTTCTGGCAGATGGTTGCCAAACCATTGGGTGTCGACGCTGACCACCTCATGGCCATCGTCCAAAAGAAGCGGAACCAGCACGGAGCCTTTGTAGCCGCAGCCGCCGGTGACGAGTATTTTCATGCCTTGTGCTGATAGGTCCAGGGAAGGGTTTTCAGTTGTTCTAGGTTGGTATCAACCCAGCTCAGCGTGTCGGCCAGCCCATCGGTGAGGTTCACCTTATCGCTCCAGCCAAAATTCTCACGCATCGCGGTGCTGTCGAGCAGGTAGCTCTGATCTTTGCCAAGGCGTTCGCCACTGTCTTCAACCACCGAGTCGAATTTGATGCCGCATTGCTCACAGATTCTCTCAACCAGAGTTCGGATGCTGATCGCCTCGCGGGTCGATAAATGCCAGGTGCTTCCTGGTTTTGCTTCAAGTGCCAACTGCAGAGTGGCCCGAACCACATCCTGGATGTGGATAAAGGAGCGCTCGGAATGGCCGCCTCCGTGCAACTGCATGGGCTTGCCTGTGCGCGCGCTGAGCATGGCCCTAGGGATAATGCGGTAGAGTTGTTGACCTGGTCCGTAGACGTTAGCCGCTCTGGTAAAAACCACTGGAAAGTCGTAGGACTTCTGGAAGCTCAGGAGGTGTAGGTCGCAAGCAGCACGGCTCACCGCGTAGGGCGTGCTGGGAGCGAAGTGATTGTGTTCTTGGATCCAGCCACCATCGGTGCTTCCGTACACCTCTGGGGTCGTGACGTGTACGTATTTCCTGATGAACTTCTTCTGTCGTAGGGCATCATGCAACGCAACCTGGGACACCACATTGGTTTGGTACCAGTGAGTGGGATTGAGCCAGCTCTCGGCCACCATGCCCTGGGCAGCGAAGTTCACGACCAGGCTGGGCTGCACGCGATCGATGAGAGTGATCAAGTCATTCAAATGGCGATTGAGGTCAATGGCTTGGAACTCGAAATTGTCTGCCGTGGCTAGAAGCTGACCCGTAGTTGTGTCCGGCCAGCGGTATGGCAGAAATATCTCCTCAGGCTCAGGCGACCTGCTCATCCCCCACACCTGGTGGCCAGCGCGCAGCGCCTCAGCGACGAAGTGTGAGCCGCTGAAGCTGTTGCTCCCGATGACCAGAACCTTCTCTGATGTCATCAGGGCAGAACCTCCTGAAGGCCGTTGCGCAGCGCCTCGCTAGGGATCGGTGTGTTGCCCATGGTTTCTACGGCTAGCGACGCCATTAAGCAGGCTATGGCGGCAGTGGGCATCATCGGCTGGCCGCTGGCTAAACCCGTTGCCATCACTGCAAGCACGGAATCACCGGCTCCAGCCACATCGAGGGGATTCACGCTTAGGGCTGGGAAGGGCTGGTTCACGATCTTGCCATCCGCGAAGCGGTCGTAGACGATGAAACCCTCTGCAGCCAGCTTCACCACCAGTCGTTCGCAGCGGCTTTGTTCCAGCAGCTTCTGGCTAAGCCTCTCGAGGCCAGTGTCCTTGTCCTGCAGAGCCAGGCGTAGTTCCCGCTCATTCGGGCAGAGCAGTGAGAAATTCTGGAAACGGGTGATCGACCCCACCTGGCTGCTGCACTGGAGGTCTCCGAAGAGCATCAGGCCATGGCGCTCGGCTAATTGCTGCACTGACTCCAGCACTCGCGGGGTCACCACTCCGTAGACGAAGTCAGACACCACAATTCCTTGGCAGTGAGCTGCGAGGCTTTCAAGCTGTGCAATCACTTGCTCTTCGATTGCATGGTCAATGTCGTGCTGCTCAAGGCGGCTGACGCGGAATAGTTTCTGGTTCTCCACCACATAGCGTTTCTTGAACGTGGTCGGTCGCGATGGATCACGAACGAGGCCATCGCCGATGTCCTGGGCTTTGAGTTCCTGCTGAACCAGATCGGCAGTGCTGTCGTTGCCAACGACCGACACAAGATCGCAACGAGCTCCCAGAGCCCGCACGTGGGCAGCCACAACGGCCGCAGCACCGATGAAGTTGCGCCGTGCCAGCTCGCGCACCACCACCACCGGCGCCTCTGCACTCATGCCGATGGCCTCACAAGCTGCGTATTGATCCACGATCGTGTCGCCTAAAACAATCAGGCGTGTATCACGCCATGTCTCCATCGAAGCGAGAAGGTCGCGACGCCTGAGCCCCTGGCGGCGGCAGGCTTCCTTGAATTGGTCACGGCGGCGCTGCCTCAGATCCCGCTCCGAGCTGTTGAGCAGGTCGGTGTTGGCGTAGGTGACTTCACCTGCATGGAACTGCACGCTGCCGCCTTGGGTCTTCAGCAGCATTAGAGGCTCTTTCATTCGCTCCGAACCCTCCAGTTCGGTCCCGACTACCAACGTCGAGGGCGTGAGGCGGCGAATGGCTTCCTCGAGCTCATCGGATTGCAGGAGGAGGATTGCATCAACAAGTCCAAGTAGAATCAGGGCCTCAGCCCGCTCCTCTTGGCGGAAGGGATAGGGGCTTGGCTGATCGGATGGGCCATCACCCACAAGGGCCACCACGAGATCAGGACCCAGCTCGCGGGCATGACGCAGATAGCGAATGTGGCCAGGGTGGATGGTGCTGAAGTGCCCGTAGGCCAGCACGCAGCCTTTCCGTTCTGCTCCCTGTTGTAGTGAGATCAGTTCTGTCACAGCTTGATCATCACTCGGCCTGCTGTGGCTCCATCTCGCATGGCGCTGATGGCTGCATTGATCTCTTCGAGTGGAAATTTGGCGCTCACGATACGATCCAGCTGCAGGCTGCCCCGCTCAAGCAGTCGTAGATACCGGGGAATGTCGCGATCAGGCTGGCATTCCCCACCCTGGGAGCCGCTCAGCACCTTTCCGAAATGAAGCGGCAGTGAGTAGACGCTGAGGTTCTGCCCCAGCCGCGGTACCCCAACCAGGATCACCCGCCCCTCGCGCTGGCTGAGCTGGTAACCCATCTCGATCACGGCGGGCACGCCGGTGTTGTCGATGAACACATCCAGCGGCTGATCGGCCAATGCCTGCTTGATCAGCTCTGCGGCGTCACCTTTCGCGCTGTTGATGGTGTGGGTGGCCCCCAGTCGCTGGGCCAGCTTCAGCCGGCTGTCGTGCAGATCCACTGCGATGATCGGTGAGGCCGATATAAGTGCCGCTGCCTGGATGATGTTTAGGCCGATGCCTCCGGCCCCGAACACCACCACCGATTCGCCCATCCGCAGCCGAGCATTGTTTTCGACAACACCGAATCCGGTTGTTATGGCACAGCCAAACAGGGCCGCCGCTTCCGGATCGGTTCCTGTTGGCACCTTTGTACAACGGTTCTCACTCACCACCGCGTGGCGGTTGAAGGTGGTCACCCAACCGGCATTAAGAGGTTGGCCGCGCCATAGGTACTTGGGGGGATCCGCCTGGATGCCGGCACCGGGTCGCCAGTGCAGGACGACGCTGTCGCCCGGTTTCACGTTCTTCACACCGGGGCCTACCTCCAGCACGACGGCGAAGCCTTCGTGACCCATCAGGTGTGGGAGGAAGCGGTCTGGGCCCTTCACCCCATCGATTTCGCCAAGCTGGGAGCCGCATATCCCACTCACTTTCAATTCCACCAGAACTTGACCCACCTCTAATTGGTTGGGCAGCT
>NZ_JBIPMN010000273.1:0-3194 GCF_044369115.1 Vulcanococcus sp.
TCGGGCTGACTTGGGCGGATGGCAGGACGCTCAACGGCCGCGAGGATGAGTTCTTCATCGGCAAGGGCACAACGCTTGAACCATCAATCTGAGATTTCCCCCTAGGCCGCTCCGGTGCCGTCGTCTGGTTCCTGACACTCGAACTTGTTGATCCCTGCTGATAAGTGGCTTGGTGCCTGATTTGCCGAACTGGTCGGATTGACCAGTGCGACGTTGTTGTTTCTCTTACCCCTATGACGGCCACTGCAGGAGCCAGGCTTCGGGCCTTTCATGACGCCCAGAACGCCGGCCACCCCACCATCTACGACCGCGCCCTGTCCGAACTACATGCCGGCCGCAAACAAAGCCATTGGATCTGGTTCGTGTTGCCGCAGCTGGCAGGGCTGGGTCGTTCCGCAATGGCGCAGCGCTACGGCATTTCCGGTCTGACAGAAGCCCATACCTACCTGGCGGATCCGCTGCTGCGGCAGCGGCTAACGGCGGTGATCGACGTGATCGACGACCAGCTCAGCCGGCCCGGCCAGAACCTGGAGCACCTGATGGGCAGCGGGCTCGATGCCGCCAAGACCGTGAGCAGCCTCACCCTGTTCGAGGCCGCCGGGCTGGATAGCGCAGGCGCACTGCTGGATCAGATCGGGTGGCGCTGTGAGCGGACGCTGGAGCAGCTCCGCTGAGTGCAGCGCCGCTGGCGGCTCTTCCGCAGTTGTTCGCGGGAGCGGCTGGTTCCTCTGGCCCCGCCGGCGAGATCCCCGACGACTGAAAGCCCAACTACCCGCGCGCCTGCCGCTCCCCATCTGCTTCCGCTTGCTCCTCCTGCCAGGCCCGCTGCAGATCCATCCGGGTGATGCGGTAGCCAAGGCGCCGTGCCGCCAGGATCAGCTCCTTGCGAGAGCGGCAGTGGCGCAGGGCTCGCTGCAGATCGCCCTGGCTTTCGGCGTCCTCAACCAGGCGTTCCAGTTCGCTCCAGCTCATCGCGCACGTCCCGGGGGCTGCTCCGACCATGACAACGGCCGAGACGTTGCGCCACGTTCCGCCGGGCACACAGCAGAGCGACAGCCTGCAACCCGTTGGGTGAGCTTGCTCGGGGCCTCTCCAGTCTGAGGCCCTCCTGATGTCGGGCCTCCGCTGGGATCGGTCCCGTCGCTGCGCCGCACCCGGCGCCGATCGCCATGGTTCTTGCTCCCACGCGTCTGTCGATTCCCGCTGCTCCGCTGCAACGGATCGGCACCCCGCAGGAAGATCCGGTCCTGTTACTGGAGGCTGTCCTGCGAGCAGTACAGGCGCTGATGCTCCAGCGGGGGCCGCGGATGTGGCGGCGCTGCTGGATTGATCAGCCCTATCAGCGGGAAGAGCGGGAGCTGATCCGCACCGAGCTGCTGCCGCCCCTGGTGCGGGCGCTGGCGGAGCTGGAGGAGATCGATCAGCTCCTGATCCGCCGGCAGCCATGGGAGCGCTCGCTGCTTGTGGAGAGGCTCCGCGATGAACGGCTCCAAGGCCTGATCAAGTGCCTCACCACCGTTGGCTGGGAGCGCGGCGGCTGAGCCGCGCGATGGCCGGCCGGGTGATCCGGCCGGCCGCTGAGGCCTGGCCTCAGATCACCGAGACGGTGGTGCCGAACCGGCCCTGGAAATGCCGGGCCATCGCATAGGCCATCTCGGCCGGGATCAGGCGGAGCTTCTTGATCGGCTTGCCGCGGCGACCGATCGGGGTGGTGATGCGCTCATGGCCATAGGCCTTGATGCCATCGGGATAGGTGTGCAGCACCAGGGTGCGGATCTCGCAGCAGGGAGCGGTGGGGCGTGCCATGGAAGAAGAAGGCGTGGAACACCCCGACCGAGGCCCGCTGTGGCAGCGGCGGCAAGGACCGCGGAGCGGCCCGGCCTGATCCTTGCCGCCGCTGACGCAGTGGGCACGCTGGGAGGGTCCACGCCGCTTCCATGGCACGGGCCGCCGCGGCTGAGAGGTGAGCCGCCCGCTGGTGCGGGCCGCCCAATGGGAGCAGCAGCTCGGCGCAGTGGATCGGATCAAGCCATCGCGATCAAAGATCCTCTGGCTTCAGTCCTGTCGTCCGTGCGAGGCGCGCGAGCATCCGCGGCCCGAGTTCCTCGCCGTCGTGAAAAGCAAAGACCACATCGGGCCAGCCGTCTCGGCTGAGGGTGCGATGGGAGCCGCTCTGGCGTTTCTGTTGCCAACCCAGACGCAACAAAGCAGCCAGAACCCGCCTGGCCTTCACGGCTGGCCAAGCACTCATGCAGCGGCAGGAACCGACAGCGTGATCGGCAGTGGCGACACTTCACTGTGCTCCAACTGCTCGGCCAGCGCTCTCAACGCAAGGGCCTCCGCCTTGACCATGGCCTCATCGGCTGAGGCGCCGTACGCCAGGGCACCGGGCAGCTCAAGCACCTCGGCGAGCCACCGGCCGTCTTCCTCCTGTTCCACCTCCAGGGTGAGGTTCATGCGGTTCGACCGAATGGTGAAACTGTAGGAGTGGCATCCCAGTGCGGCAGCCCGGTGGGACTCACCGCCCCACAAGGGTTTCTCCGGGAGGAATCACTGGAGCATCCGCACGATGCCCCCACCGGCCCTGGGCTCACCACCAGAAGCGCTGCGCCGGGCCCCTCCAGGCTCGCCCCTTGGCAAGGGCTGACGCGAGGCGCCGCGCTGCGGCGCCCCTTGCCGGGCGGGGCATGCCCTGCGGTGTCCCGTCGCTGCGCCGGAAGGCGTCAGTTCGTCATGGCTACACACGCTCTCGGTTATGCCCCCGAGGATCCGATCGCCCTGGTGGAGTCCTGCTATCGGGCGCTGCAGTGGCTGCTGGCCACCCGCACCGCCAGAGGGCTGCTCATCCCCAGGCCCTGGATCGATCACCCCTACGGGGAGGAGGAGATCACGCTGCTCGAGGAGGATCTGCTGCCGGCCATGGCGTTGTTCCTGGCGCGGGTGGATGCGATCGATCGCGCCATCGAGGCCGATCAGGAGGCACTGGTGCAGTCGCTGGCGGCTGCGGCGAGCCGCTGAGGCTCAGGCCGGCCCCTGGCCGGCCTTTTCTGCTGCTGCCCGGGGTTGTCAGGCCGCAGCGCTATCCGCCAGGAACGCCTCAATCCAGCGCTGGTGGCGGCTGGTGGTGATCAGCCCAGCGATGGCGCTCTGCGATGGGGGCACTGCAAATGCTGCGCGGAAGGCACTGGTGAAGG
>NZ_JBIPMN010000202.1:0-4051 GCF_044369115.1 Vulcanococcus sp.
CGGCTGAACTGAATTACGGCATGTTCGTGAAATCGCTGCGGCCATTGCTGGAAGACGACAACGCAGCCCTTGAAGAACTCGACGCCATTCAGACCGGCTTTGCCGAGGCGATGGCTGAGGCGCTGGAGACGATGTGGACCGCCAAGCTCGGCCTCCCCAGCTACGACCCCGAGCTGATCCAGGAGCTGCTGCAGCTGCTGGTGAGTTTGCGGGCCGACTACACCATCTTCTTCCGCCGGCTCTCAGCGATCCCGGAGAGCGTTGAGCACCTCAAGCCGAGCTTCTATGTGCCGAGCGCGGCGGATCTCGATCAGCGCTTGATGGGCTGGCTGGACCGCTGGCGCGCCCAGATCGGCAACCCGGAGGAGACATCCACCGCCATGAAGCGCGTGAATCCAGCGATCACCTGGCGTGAATGGCTGATCGCCCCGGCCTATGAGAAAGCTGCCACGGGCGACTTCAGCCTGATCCGCGAGCTGCAAAGCCTGTTCGACGATCCCTACTCCGCACCGCCGGCAGCGTTGGCGGCGCGGTACGACCAGCTCAAGCCACGGGAGTTCTTCAACGCCGGCGGGGTGTCGCACTACAGCTGCTCGTCGTGAGGCATCAGCCGAGCATGCGCGAGCGCACCAGGGAATCCCACACGCGCGTGGGCATGAACCGCTGCACCAGCACCGCCTCCGATTCGCTGCCGCAGCGGTAGCGGGGCTTGGGATCGCTGGCCTCGAGGGCCGCCGTGATGGTGCGGGCGACCACCTCAGGCTCGGAACCCTTGCGGAACCCCTCAGCCCAGCCAGCGGCCACTCGGCGCATCATCGAACCCCAGACAGGCTGAAGCCCTTCGCGCTGCATGGCCTCAGCCGACACGCCCTCAAAACCGGTGCGGATCAAGCCGGGCTCCACCAGCACCACATGAACGCCGAACTGATGCAGCTCAAGGCGCAGGCCATCACTGATCGCCTCGACGGCGTGCTTGCTGGCGCCATACCAACCGGCTCCGGGGGTCACGAAGCGACCGGCGATGGAGGAGATGTTCACGATGCAGCCGCGGCGGCGCTCGCGCATCGCCGGCAGCAGCAGCTGGGTGAGGCCAACCAGGCCGAACACATTCACCTCAAACATCGCCCGGGCCCGATCGAGCTCCATGGTTTCCACAGGGCCCACATCGCCATAGCCGGCATTGTTCACCAGGCCATCGAGGGCACCCACGCGTTGGCTGATGGTGTGAACGAGCGCCTCGCGGGAGCTCGGGTCGACCAGATCCAGGTGGAACACCTCAGCGCCGCGGCTGCGCAGCGGCTCCATCGCCTCAACCCGACGCGCGGAAGCCAGCACGCGCCAGTCCTGATCGATCAGGCGATGGGCCGTGGCCAAGCCGATGCCGCTGGAGGCACCGGTGATCAACACACTGCGGCGGGCGTCAGCCATCGGGTTGCAAGCGACGGCTGCACTGTGGCGAAGAAAGCCGGGTGGTGCTGCACTGGAGCAGCGGTGGCCCCGATGGCGATCTTTCCCGTTCTGGTGATCGTGCATGCCCTGGCGGCCACGGTTTGAACCGGCCACCTGGTGCCGGATCTGCGGGTGCTGCCGAAAGCACTACAGGAGCAGAGCGCCCAGCGCATCCGCGACTTCGAGGAGCTGTTCGAGCCGCTGGGCCTCACGGCATTGGCGATCGCGTTTGTGGTGGTGGGCGGCCTGATTCGTGTGGGTGGAGTGGGCTGATTCAGCTCTGCAGCGGTACGGGAAGAGGAACCTCTACGCCCTGCGATCGAGCAACCAATGGGATTACCTTGAAGTTGACGGCAGGGACCAACCCCACCTCCACCCGCAAAGGAGGTGCGCTCAAGATGCGTGAACCCCACAGTGAACTCGGTGATGTAGCGCGAACATCGCCCCGTAGCCGCAAGAGCAAGACGCCACTTTTGAGTTCTCGATTGATGATCCCTTGGGCTGAATAACCCGAGCCGCGATCACAACTGCTGAGGTCAAGCCCCGAGCATCTCTCAGCAGGAACGTGACCGCCGTCCTTGCCTGCCAGGCCCCAGACAGGTGAATCGTGAAACCAACCGACACCCGACCAAGTGCGACCGCGAGATGCCAGCGGTGAACTCTTGCAACCGGTGCTAAGGCGCCCCCTACGGGGCGCCTTATTTGATGATGGTGATCCCTTGATTGGGTTGATGCCTTCTCTTCTTGCCACCATCACCGCAACAGTGCTGTTGGCGCAGGCCAATCCCCTGATGATCCCCGCCAAAAACGGCAACATCTGCCCGGGCGGCACCAGCTACGCCGGTGCGGGCTATTGCAAGGTGCGCGGCAATGTTCAGTACTTCCCCGCCAAGAACGGCACTACCTGCCCGGGAGGTAGTGCCTATGCCGGCGCTGGCTACTGCAAAGTGCGCCAATGAGCGAGTCAACCCCGGTGATCAGCGCCCGCTATGGCGAGGCCCTGCTCTGGGCAGAGGAGCTCCACCGCGATCAGCGCCGCAAGGGCAAGGGTGTTCCCTACATCTCCCACCTGATCAGCGTCAGCGCCCTGGTGTGGGAAGACGGCGGCACGGAGGAGCAAGCCATCGCTGCTCTGTTGCATGACGCCATTGAGGATGCCGGACAGAGCCATGGCTCCATTGCCGAGCGCTTTGGAGAATTGGTGGCCGACATCGTGCGCGATTGCACCGACACCAACGACAACACACCACCGGGCGAGCAGGAGCCATGGCTGCTGCGCAAAACCCGATACATCGCCTCACTGGAGCACAAGCCCGAGGCCTCGCTGTTGGTGACAGCCGCCGACAAGGCCCACAACGCTGGCGACATGGTGCTCGACGCCAGGCGCGATCCAGCGATGTGGAGCAAGTTCAACGCTGGGCTCGAGGGATCGGCCTGGTATCTGCTGAGGATGCATCAGCAGCTGAAATGCCTGCTTCCGCAGAGCCGCTCGGTGGAACGGCTGGGAGAAGCCGTGAGTGAAATCCTCGCGATGGAGAGCTTCAAGGGCCTTGTGCCACCGGGGCTAGCTCCGGCGGTGTGGGCGGCGGGGTATGCGGATCGACTGGCGGCTCAGGAGTGATTGCCCTCCCCTTGGCGCTGGCAGCCGTTGTTCTGCTGGCCCAAACCCGCACAGCCACCGTGATTGCCATCGGCGATGGCGACACCCTGCGCGTGCGAGATGGCAGCCGCACCCTGAATGTGCGCCTGGCCTGCATCGATGCGCCGGAGACCAGTCAGGCACCCCATGGCGCCAGCGCCCGAGCCCAGTTGCAGGCCCTGGCTGCAGTCGGAACGACCGTTGAGCTGCGCGTCAAGGCCACCGATCGCTACGGGCGCTCTGTGGCAGAGCTCAGCAGAGGCGGCCGCAACCTCAACCAGGCCCTGGTGGCGTCGGGTTCGGCGTTTGTTTATTGGCAGTACATCCAGGGCTGCGACCGGCAGACCTACAGCCGTCTGGAGAACGAAGCACGGCTCAAACGCGTGGGCATCTGGGGAGTGAGCGGTGGACTGACACGCCCCTGGGACTTCCGCGCAGGCCAACGGAGGCCGAGCGCAAACAGCTCTGCACCATTTGGCCGGCGCTACACCTGCAAGAAGATCGGCTCCTATGACCAGGCCCAGGTGTTGCTGCGGCAGGGGCACACCTATCTCGACGGGGATGGCGATGGAGAAGCGTGTGAAGCCCTGAGGAGCTGACATCAATGACCGCTAGGTCTCGTCACCGATCCAATGCCAGGCCCGCAACATCGATCCCAACCTGGCTGTGGTGATATTGCTGAGCAGCACCACAGGCAAACTGCCGGCCCATGCATCACGCATTCTGATGTTATCGAGCTCGAGACTCGTGGTATGCAGAAAGTCTGGTGTATTGGGCTGGGGAATGGAACTCACACTCTTGTAGGTCAAACCAGCTGAGCCAAGGCATCGCACCCCTTGCGAATCGGTGTATCCGCTCGCATCGACTTGGGCCCCGATGAGGTGAAGGCTGGTCATGCTTGAGGGTGAATGGCAGCTGTTCCGATTTGGAGGTGGGGCGACTGATGAGAGAGCGCAAGTGGCT
>NZ_JBIPMN010000274.1:0-14109 GCF_044369115.1 Vulcanococcus sp.
CCGGTCACAGCGTCGGAGACGATGCAGGAGGCGTTGGAGGTGATTGCGTTAACAGCGTCGAGGCGCTTGTTGCCTTCGGCGATAAAGCCTTTGAGGGCAGCAATTTCGCCACCGCCGATGGCGGCGGTTTTGGCGTCGGCGCTAATGACTGCGCGGGAGAATGCGTCGAGCATGAGAGAGCAGGACTTTTTTGGGGGAGCTGAGGTCACCTAAAGCAGTTGTCGCAACCGCCGGGGAATCCGTTGGTCGTTCACCGCTCCCGGCATGATCTCCAGAGGAATGAAGTCAAGTCGGTGGTGACTTTGCGTTGGCCCACTGGGTCAAGGCACGGAAAGAACTTAAAGGTGATCCGGGGTCGGCTCCCGCTAATCACCGTCGACACGCAATCCTTCGTTATGAACCGTCTTCGTTTTGGGTTCAGGCGTTGCGCTGCAAGCGTTTTGCGCGTCGTTGACGAGGATTCGCCGCCCCCGGGGGGCTGCTCTCGTTATCTTTATTTCAGATTTGCCCCGTCCTCGTGGGTGGTGGTTGACCCCTCGTAGCTTCACTCCAGTTCAGTGGCTTCGAGATGGACGCAACCCC
This sequence comes from Vulcanococcus sp., assembly GCF_044369115.1. Classification (GTDB taxonomy): domain Bacteria; phylum Cyanobacteriota; class Cyanobacteriia; order PCC-6307; family Cyanobiaceae; genus Vulcanococcus. The sequence goes on from NZ_JBIPMN010000274.1 coordinate 583, forward strand.
CCAGGACATACAAGAGTCCATCGAGCAGCTCGTGGCCTACCGCGATCGTTTGCGCCAGGACGTCATTGCCATGGGGCAAAAGCTGAAGCTGCCCCAAGCCAAGATCGACCGCACCCTGGCGGATCACCCGGAGCTCACTCGCCTGGAAGAGGTGCTGGGTCAGCTCCAGAGCCAGTTGTCCCAGCCCCAGGGTTGATCGTGGAGGCTTCGTTTATCGTCCCTATGTCGATGCGGGACTTCTTTCAAGCCAGTCGTGGCCAATGGATGACCCGCCGCGCCGTCCACCACCTGGATCACCAGGACGACGAGTTTGCCGATTCGAACCTGATCATCGAGCCCTTTGATCAGCAGGATCCGGTGACGGCCAAGGTCTGCGAGAGCCTCTCCTTTGACCTCGGCGGGGCAGCTGGAGGCGCTCGTTTTTGGTGGGAGAGCAACCTGAAGGAGAGCAGCCGATCAGAGGATTACGCTGCGGTTCTCGTCGATGCTCCAAATCCTTCAGATCCCACCCGTGGCTTTTTGCTGAGGGATAAGGGGTATGTCGAGAAGAAGCCGGTCTTGAGTGAGTACAGCTTCGCGGCGGATGGCCTGCTGACCATCACAACGCGCTACGACACCAACGTTGGAATTGAACGCTGCTGGTTCGTTACCGATCAGGTGCGCATGCGAGTGAGTTCCGTCCAATTCATGGATGGGGTCTCCATGACGACGTACTGCACCGAGTTCCGCTGCCCGTCAGCCGATGACTTGTCTGAGACCCGTCGTCAGGCCGAGGCACTTGCTTTGCGCTACTCCACCTCAGGAGAGAGTGATGTTTGATCCTTTTCTGGAGCATTTGCACGCCGGTCTTCAGGACCGTGGTGCCACGGCGCAGGAGGTCGACCCTCAATTCGCCGTCAAGCAGTCGGATAAGCAGAGCAGCACCATTCGCAGCTGGCTCTGGGATGTTCCTGGCTTTCGCCGTTGGCGCGTTACACGCCTAGACGCCGGCGACACCCTGCAGGTTCTGAACTCAGTCGCCTACCCGGACTGCAGCCTGGACCATCCGATTCTTGGCGTGGACCTGCTGTGGTTTGGTGCCCGCCAAAAGCTGGTGGCTGTCTTGGATTTCCAGCCCCTGCAGCAAGGAGAGGCCTATCTCCATCGCCATTACAAGGAATTGACCGCCCTGCATGATCGCTATCCCGATCTCAGTGGCGAGGAGACCATGCGCTCCTTTGACCCCAACCAGTACTTCTCCCCTTGGCTGCTGTTCTGTCGCGGCGGTGCCGAGGAAGCGCAGACCTCTCTCCCCCCTGCTTTTGAGGGGTTCATGGCTGCCTACTGGCAGATGCACGATCGCGCCCGTAGCGAAGCGAGCCAGCTCAAGGCCGAGGAGGTGGCTGACTTGCAGCTGGAGTACGACCGCTACAGCGCCGAGCGGGACCCCGCCCATGGGCTGTTCTCAAGCCATTTCGGCAAGCCATGGGCCGATGCTTTTTTGAGTGAGTTTCTCTTTCCCGCCCGCCTTTGAATCCGATGTCTATTCCTGCGGCACCACGGGCGACCAGCCTTGACCCTGTTCAACTCCCCGATTGGCGTTGGCAGTGTTTTTTGGATGAAGCGGTTGCCGCTCTGCAACCGCTGGGCCCAGAGCCCTATCCCATTGATCCTCAGTTCCTCAGCCGTGAGGGGGTGACTGGATCCAAGGCGAAGCCAGTGCCTGTGGCGACAGCAACCTGGGCTTGCCAGACCGAGAAATTTCGCCAAGTCCGTGCCGCGTGTGTGTCTGCGGGGAGCGCTGCTTCGGTGCTCAACTTCGTTATCAATCCACGGACGTGCTACGACCTGCCGTTTTTTGGCGCCGATTTGGTCACCCTCCCCAATGGCCACTTGCTTGCCTTGGATCTTCAGCCGGTTGACCGGGGAGATCGCCTTCATACCGAAGCGGTTTGGCCGGAGCTCCTGACGATTTTTGAGCGGTGGAAGCAGGCCTTGCCTGACGGAGGACCAATCCCCGAAGAAGCCCAGCCCTACTTCTCGCCAGGATTCCTGTGGACGCGGATTCCCCTGGGGGCCGAGGGAGATGCCCTCATCGATGCAGTGATTCGTCCGGCCTTTCAGGAGTATCTCCAGATGTATCTCAAGCTGGAGGCTTCCGCAAGCCCAGTATCAGCGGAGCGATCAGAGCAGTTGCTGGCGGGCCAAAAGCGCTACACGCGCTACCGCGCTGAGAAGGATCCGGCCCGAGGCATGCTCAGCCGTTTCTACGGCTCGGAATGGACCGAGGCCTACATCCATGATGTTCTCTTCGATCTCGAGTCTCAGTCCGTTTAGGAGTTCGCTGAAAACCCACTGGCGTCTGCGAAATGGGTCATCTGCCCAGCTGAGATGGGAGACCAGCGGGAGCGCAGCGGCTCCCTGTTCTCCTACGGCTCGATCGAGGAGCGGATCCAAGCCAGCCATCCGCTGTGGCGGATCCGGACACTGGCCGATCAGGCTCTCGACCGGCTCAATCCCACCTTCTGCGCGCTGTATGCCGCAGAAGGCCGGCCATCGGTGCCACCTGAGCAGCTGCTGCTGGCCTCGTTGCTGCAGGTGTTCTACGGGATCCGCTCGGAGCGGCTGCTGTTGGAGCAGCTCAACTACAACATGCTGTTTCGCTGGTTTGTGGGCCTGAGTCCGGATGACCCGATCTGGCATCCCACCACATATGGCCTCCGGCCGACTTCGTCTACACCAAGAACCGCGAGCGGCTCCTCAACGACCAGTTGATGGGTCGCTTTCTGGAGAAATTGATGGCCGCCCCAGAAGTCAAACCATTGCTCAGCGATGAGCACTTCTCAGTGGATGGCACCTTGCTGCAGGCTTGGGCGTCCCATGCCTCGCTGGAGCGGATCGACGGAGAGGACGATCCACCACCTCCGCCGTCAGGCCCTGGTGAGGGTTTTGGAGCTGCAAAGCCGAGCAAGAAGCGAGCCAAAGGGGATTTCCGCGGCATCAAGCTCAGCAACAAGACCCATCGCTCCAGCACGGATCCCGATGCCTTACTGACCCGGAAATCCAATGCCCACCCAGCACTGCCCAGCTACCGGGGGCACGTGCTCATGGACAACCGCCATGCCCTGATTGTCGATTGCAAGGTGACGCAGGCGGTGCAAACAAGAACTTCGACACCAGAGGCTTTGTCGCTGAGATGCGGCGGCTTGGCGCACGTGGCGCAGAACACCACCCGCTCTGGTGGTTCCGCGATCGATGGGCGCACCACCCGCCAGGAGGGCTACACCAAGTCGATCAACGCTCGCCGCGGTATCGAGAAGGTTTTCGGCTGGATCAAACAGTGGGGTGGGCTGCGCCAGTTCAAGCTGCGCGGCACAGGCAAGGTGAGTGCAGTATTTGGCCTGCACGTGATCGCCTACCACCTGATTCGGCTGGGCAACCTGCTCAAGCCGGCGATGGCAGCAGCATGATCAGCGGGTTGCCCAGAGGTGTGGCCAAGCAGCAGTAATCAGAGCGCCGCAAAGGGATAAAACGTCTGAAATCGGGTGTTCCGAACCGCTGAAACGCTGAAAACCAGCCCGAACAGAGCCTGATCAGCGCTCATGAGAGAAAAACGCGCCTCATCAGGCGTTTTTTCCGCACACTCTTAGAGCAATCCCAGGGAATGAAGCGGGCCACGGCCGCTGAGCAGCTCCAGCAGGAAAGCGGAGAAGCCGAGCATTGCCAAGCGACCGTTCCACACCTCGGAGCTGTTGTTCCAGCCCCAGGCCCACTTGTCCTGGGGGTAGAGCTTCACCTTGGTGGGCAATGCCGCCGCCTGATCCAGGTTCACCTCAGGCCCCTCAAGGGCGTGCTGCACCAGGTTGGCCAGGCCTTCGATGAAGGACGGCGTGGTGTCGAGGGCGGGCACGCGGCGGAAGTTGGTGATGCCGGATTCGGTGGCGATCTCCCGGTATTCGATGTCGATCTCTTCGAGCGTTTCGATGTGCTCGCTCACGAAGCTGATCGGCACCACCACCAGATCCTTCACCCCCTGCTCGCCCAGTTCATGGAGCGCGTCATCGGTGTAGGGCTTGAGCCACTCCACCGGACCCACCCGGCTCTGGTAAGCCAGGGTGAAGGGGTTGCGGTAGCCCAGCTGCTGCTCCAGCCGATCGATGATCAGGCCGGCACAGGCCTGGATCTCCTCTTGGTAGGGATCGCCCGCCTCTTCCACGTAGCTCTTGGGCACCCCGTGGGCGCTGAAGAACACATGGGCGCTGGCCGGATCGGGGCAGGCCTGGATCTCCTTGGCGATCAGCTCGGCCATGGCGCCGATGTAGCCGGGATCGTTGTAGTAGCTGCGGATGCAGCGAATCGGCAGGCGAGCAAAGTTCGTGTCGGCCTGGCGCAGCCGCTGCAGTTCCCGGAAGCTCGAGCCGCTGGTGCTGATCGAGAAGTGGGGGTAGAGCGGCAACACCACCACCTCATCGATGCCGTCGGCCTTGATATCGGCCACGGCCGATTCGGTGAACGGGTGCCAGTAGCGCATCGCCACGTAGCTGGTGGCCTCGATGCCGCGCTGGCGCAGGGTGCTCTGCAGCTCGCGCGCCTGCTGCTCGGTGATCCGGCGCAGCGGTGAACCGCCGCCGATTGAGCGGTAAGCCGCCTGGGACTTACCGGCCCGCAGGGTGCTGATCAACCAGGCCAACGGCTTCTGCAGGGCCGGGTTGGGCAACCGGATGATCTCCGGATCCGCAAACAAGTTGTAGAGGAACGGCCCCACGTCCTGAATGCGCTCAGGCCCGCCGAGGTTCAGCAACAGCACGCCGACCTTGGCCATGACCTGTTCTATCCACTAATGATGGGAAAGACCGTAAGGGGCGCGAGGCCGGTCAGTGGAAAAACCGCAGGGACCTCAAGAACTTGTCATCCCTTGCTGCCACTGGCTACTTGAATGGAACTGGTTAAAGATTATGAACGCCCTGACGGGTGCACACTGGGCTGTGGCGACAATCCCCCTGACGGGATGCGGTATGCCTCCCGGCAGACCCATCCGTAGTGTCTGCAGTCCCCATCCCTCAGACGAAGCCCAAAGGAGTTAACTCATGTTCGACGCCTTCACCAAGGTTGTCGCCCAGGCTGATGCCCGGGGTCAATTCATCGGCGCTGGCGAGCTTGATGCTCTCGCCGCCATGGTTTCCGACAGCAACAAGCGTCTGGATGCGGTCAACCGCATCACCAGCAACGCTTCCACCATCGTGTCGGCCGCTGCTCGCCAGCTGTTCGCTCAGCAGCCCGCTCTGATTGCTCCTGGCGGCAATGCCTACACCTCCCGCCGCATGGCTGCTTGCCTGCGCGACATGGAGATTATCCTTCGCTACGTCACCTACTCGATCTTCACTGGCGACGCTTCCGTGATGGAAGACCGCTGCCTGAATGGTCTGCGTGAGACCTACCTGGCCCTGGGCACCCCCGGCGCTTCCGTGTCCGCTGGCGTGAACCTGATGAAGGAAGCCGCCATCTCGATCGCCAATGACAAGGCCGGCATCACCCAAGGTGATTGCACCGCCCTCATGAGCGAGATCGGCACCTACTTCGACCGTGCTGCTTCCGCTGTTGCCTGATCCGGCACCAGTTCACGTCCACCCCTATTTTTTTCCGTCATGAAGACGCCTCTCACCGAAGCCGTTTCCGCTGCTGATTCCCAGGGCCGTTTCCTGGGCAACACCGAAATCCAAGGCGCTTTCGGCCGTTTCAACCGCGCCAAGGCTGGTCTCGAAGCCGCCAAGGCGCTGACCGCAAAGGCCGACACCCTGGTGAACGGCGCAGCCCAGGCTGTGTACTCCAAGTTCCCCTACACTACCCAAATGCAAGGTCCCGCCTACGCCGCCACGGAAGTAGGCAAGTCCAAGTGCTCGCGCGACATCGGTTACTACCTGCGCATGGTGACCTACTGCCTCGTGGCAGGCGGTACCGGCCCCATGGATGAATACCTGATTGCTGGTCTCGACGAGATCAACCGCACCTTCGAACTGTCCCCCTCCTGGTATGTCGAAGCTCTGAACTACATCAAGGCCAACCATGGTCTGAGCGGTGAGGCTGCCACCGAAGCCAACAACTACTTCGACTACGCCATCAACGCCCTGATCTGATCAGCGTACGATTGGCCTTCAAGACCCCCCAATCGGGGGGTCTTTCTTTTTGTCTTGCGTTTCAGAGCGGGTTATGTCGGCTCCCTCCTCCACAACCATTGAGATGGCTGACCCCATCGATGAAGCGGAGGCTTTGCGGCGGTTGAGGGCGACCGATGACCCCTCTGCTCAGTACTACGCCGCCTGGTGGTTGGGTCGTCATCGCAGTCAGCATCCAGACACGCTCCCGTTGTTGCTGGCTGCCATGCGTCAGCGGCGGGCGCGCCAGCTCGGTGATGGCGTGGAGGAGAACGCCGTCGCCCGCAACGCCACCCGTGCCGTGGGAAAGTTGGGCCCGTCCGCGAGTGAGGCAATTCCAGTTCTCCTTGAATTACTGGATGACCCTGATTACGGCTTGAGGGAAGCTGCCGCCCGCTCCCTTGGTGAACTGAAGGCCACGGTGGCGCTACCGGCCCTAGTTGCTCGACTGAGATCGGGCCCGAACGTGGCCGGGGCCCGGGCCTCCGATTCGGCCAATTTGGTCGAGCCCTGTGAGGCTCTCCTGGAAGCCATCGGTGATCTGGGGCCCTCAGATGAGGAGGTTATAGGAGTTCTGCAGTCGTTCTTGGCTCATGAGCGTCCTGTCGTTCAATGTTCGGCGTGCCGATCACTGCTTCAACTCACCCAAGAGCCCCGCTGGGGTGAGCGACTGAAGACCCTGTTGTTGCATCCCCAGTTGCAGGTCAGGCGCGCTGCATTGATGGACCTCGGAGCGACGGGTTGGCGTCCCGCGGCTCAGGCGATTGCTGCCACCCTGGCTGAAAACAGCCTCAAACTCATTGCCTTAAGGGGGTTGGTTGAGTCGGCTCCGAGTGACGGTCTTGATGAGGAGATTTTCGACGTGATGGATGGGTTGCTCTAGATGGTGCCTGACGACATGAACTCCCAAACCTCCGTTGAACAACGGATTGCCAATGTGCAATCGGCTGATTCTGCGGAGGCTCTCTTAAGTGCCGTTGAGCACTTGGCTGCAGCGAAGCATCCCTCGGCAACAGCCTGTTTGTTGGAAATCCTTGGTTTCAACAATCCAGGTGCGGCAGTAGCAGCGGTTGATGGTCTGATTGCTATTGGAGAACCTGCTGTGGAGCCGATTCTTGCTTCGCTGGGTACTAACAACTATGGCGCTCGGGCATGGTCGGTTCGTGCCCTCGCCGGGATTGCTGATCCCCGTGGTCTTGAGGTGCTCGAGCGGGCCTTGGCGACGGATATTGGACCTTCCGTTCGGCGCGCTGCGGCGTCTGGCCTCGGACGCCTTGATCTGAGATCCCTGCCTGACGAGCAGGCCTCGGGCTTGGTCGAGAGGTGCTTGCAGGCGTTGCTATTGGCCTGTGGGGACGGAGAATGGATCGTTCGCTATGCCGTCGTTGTCGGTCTAGAAGGGTTGGCGCTGAAGCAAGCCGAACGGATTTCGGTCCTGAGCTTTGAAGCCCTCAGACATGCGCTGGCTGGCCTGGCCGCTGGATCGGATCCGCTCACGCCTGTCGTGGTTCAAAGGCGTTCAGCCTTGGCTCTGCATCGCATTGATCACTCTGGAGGTCCCCATGGCTGAACAACGAATGCTTTTTATCTGCCTCGGCAACATTTGCCGCTCTCCGGCCGCTGAAGGGGGCTTTCTGCACCTGATCCGCCCAAGCCGGACTGGAGGACCGCTTTGTGGTCTACAGCGCCGGCACTGGCGGCTGGCATGTGGGCAACCTCGCCGATCGGCAGATGCGGGCTGCTGCCCAGCGCCGTGGCATCCAGATGCCGATCCTCGCTCGCCATCCTTGCCATCGTCCATTGCCATCTGCGGCCCATCCCTATCTACGGCATCGAAACCTCGGGTCTGATGACCCTGGTGCAGCGTTCTACAGGCTGCAGCGGCGATGCATTGCAATTCGCCTTCCACGAGCGGGGGGTGTCCAGCTTCCAGGTGAATCGGCGCAGCGACGATGGATTCACCTGGTGGTTTCAGGCCACGTTTAAAGTTGGTGTGCTCGACCCAATGGCAACTGCAGAGCGGTGACCCAGCGGGTCAAGGTGACCCGCCTCGAGGACTGACTCTGGGCTTGAAGCGGCTTGTTGTTCCGCCGCTCAGCCTCAGGCGGCCACCGCCTCCGTGCTGCCGGCGCGCTGGCGGCGCGTGAGGAAGCCAAACAGCACCTTGCCGATGGCGGCGATCAGATTGCCTTCCAGCTCTTGGAACATCTTCATGTTGAGGTGAAAGGCGTGGTTCGCTTCCTCCACGATCCGATCGGCCATGGACTGATCGATCGGCAGGCTGTCGAGGGTGGCGCGGTAGTTAGTTTTGAAGCTCTTCTCGTTGGGAATGGCGTCGAACTCGTAAAAGCGCAGGCCATCGTGCTCGCCGAGGCCCATGGCTTTCTGAGCGATGTTCTTGAGGATCTGGCCACCGGAGAGATCGCCGATGTAGCGGGTGTAGTGGTGCCCTACCAGTAGCTCAGGGGCCTCCTGCGCCAACTGGTGAAGACGGGCCACGTACGCCTGGGCGGCGGGCGTGGGCCTCACGGCTTGGCGCCAGTTGTCACCGAAATAATAGGAGAGATCCTGCTCCAGGCTGTCGCGGCGGTTGAGTTCCGGGAAGCCCACGGGGCCCACCACAGGGTGGCCTGTGGCCCTAAGGCGCCCAATCTCCTCTTCCATGGCGGAGTAAACGAAGAAGAGGTCGGCCACCAGGGTGCGGTAGCTGGCCTTGTCCACAACCCCTTTGAGGAAACAGCTGACGAAGCCAGTGTTTTCGGCCATGGTGTGGGCCTTCTTGGTGCCCTCACGCAGCTGCAGAGCCAGGTTGGCGGACATGGGTTCTGATCCAAGGGGGCGGCAATCTCCACAAGCTAAGGGCTGCCTCCTCGTTTGGAAGAGGCCCGTTGCGAACCATTGCTGGCCCCGCGCTTCAACCCTGTCGAGTGCGGAGGCCGGCAGCAACCTGGACCTGGGGCGTGCCTGGAGTTAACTTGCCGCTGGCGTTGCTTTAGGGCTCCTGTTGCCTCAGCGACTAGGGGTTGGCTATGGCCTTGCAGCACGTGTTGTTTGTTTGCCTGGGCAATATCTGCCGCTCACCAGCGGCGGAGGGGGTGTTCCTGCACCTGATCGCTCGCGAGGGCCTGGAGGATCAGTTTGTGGTGGATAGCGCTGGCACTGGCGGCTGGCATGTGGGCAACCCAGCCGATCGCCGCATGCGAGGGGCCGCTGAGCGACGCGGCATTCATCTGCCCAGCCGCGCCCGTCAGATCGAGCTGGCTGATTTCACAAGCTTCGATCGCATCCTCACCATGGATGACGACAACCTCCGCAACGTGAAGGCCCTGGCGCGGGAGCTCGGCAACCGCCCGGGGCTGGCTCGGGTTGAGCCGATGACCAGCTACTGCCGCCAGCACAGCGCCACGCACGTTCCCGATCCGTATTACGGCGGCGAGCAGGGCTTTGAGCATGTGCTCGATCTGCTCGACGATGCCTGTACCGGCCTGCTCGAAAGCCTGCTTCAGGACAGCGGCCGGGGCCTTTAAGCCCCTGGCTCCGGCCAGGCATCGTGGGGAACGCGCTCGCGGAAGAGCAGCACCAGCTGATCAATCACCGCCTCGATGCTGAGGCCATCGGTGATCAGCTCCACGGCATCAGCCGCCTGGGTGAGCGGGGCCACGTCACGGGTGGAATCGAGGTGGTCGCGCTCGGCGATCTGGGCCTCCAGCTCCTGCAGGCCCGGCAGAGGGAATCCCCGTTGCTCCAGATCCAGGGCCCGCCGCCGGGCCCGCTCCGCCGTGGTGGCGGTGAGAAACACCTTGAGTTCGGCGTCCGGAAACACAGCGGTGCCAATGTCGCGTCCTTCCGCCACCAAGCCGCCGCGCTCGCCCATGGCCTGCTGCTGGCGGGTGAGGGCTTCGCGCACGCAGCCGTGGGCAGCCACCACCGACACCTGCGCCGTCACCTCCGGTGAGCGGATCGCCTCGGTCACATCGTGGCCGTTCACCAACACCCGCTGGCTGCCAGCAGCAGCTGTGCTCAGCTGCAGATCCAGATCAGCCAGCAGCGGAGCAACCGCGGCGCTATCGGCAGGATCCACACCGCTCTGCTGCACCAGCCAGGTCACGGCCCGGTACATGGCGCCGGTGTCGAGATAGATCAGCCCCAGCCGCTCGGCAAAGGCGCGGGTCACCGTGCTTTTGCCGGCTCCGGCGGGGCCGTCGATGGCAACGATCGGGGCTCGGCTCATCAGAAAAACGTGGTCGATCAGGCGGCTGGGGCCGCAGTGGGCGGCGGCAGCCAAGAGGGTGAGGCCCGAGAGGCTGCTGCGGGGCTGCAGGCTGCGGGGGCATACCGCTTCTACATAGTCGAGCACCAGGCCGGCCTGCTCCAGCTGCTGTTGCACCTGCGTCAGGGCGGGGGCCAGAGCGCTGCCAGGGGGCAGCGGGGAGGCGGCGGCAGCCTGCAGCGCCTGGGGCAGCGCGCTGGCCTGCTGGCGCTGTGCCGGGCTGAGGTAGCTGTTGCGTGAGCTCAGCGCCAGGCCGTCGCTCTCCCGCAGGGTGGGGCAGCCCACCACCTGTACTGGCAGGCCCAGATCCGCAGCCATCCGCTGCAGGATCACCAGCTGTTGCCAATCCTTTTCGCCCAGCAGGAGCTGATCGGGCCGGATCAACCCCAGCAGCCGTGCCACCACCGTGGCCACGCCGTTGAAGTGGCCAGGGCGGTGCCGGCCGCACAGGCCCGCCTGTAGGGATTCGGGCGGTTGGATTCGCGTGAGTTCGCCCTCGCCGGCCGGGTAGAGCTCCTCCACGCTGGGGGCGAACAGGGCATCGGCGCCAGCGGCCTCGGCCAGCTCGGCATCCCGCTCGAGCTGGCGGGGGTAGCGGCCGAAATCCTCGTTGGCGCCGAATTGCAGCGGGTTCACGAACACGCTCACCAGCACCTGCGGCCGCACCCCCACCTGCAGGCGGCCTGCCCGCGCGATCAGGCTCTGGTGCCCAGGGTGGAGGGCTCCCATCGTGGGCACGAAATGCAGGGGCGCCGCTCCGCAGCTTCGGAGCCAGGCCTCCAGATCAGTGCAGCGGCGCAGCAGGCGCACGGGATCTTGCAGCTTGGTGCGACCCTACCGGGCCAGCAAAAAGCCCACCGGCCGATCGGCCAGTGGGCTGAAGAGATGCCCGTTGTGGGGCAATCAGGGCTGGAGCACTTCCAGCTTCACGTTGGCGATCCCGCTCGAGATCAGGCCCAGGTTGTTGGCAGCGCCATGGGCCAGGTCGATCACCCGGTTGCCATGGAAGGGGCCGCGATCGTTGATGCGCACGATGGCGCTGCGGCCGTTGCCCATGTTGGTCACGCGCACCTGCGTGCCGAAGGGCAGGGTGCGGTGTGCGGCGGTGAGGGTGCCGGGCCGGAGCACTTCACCACTGGCGGTGCGGTTCCCGAAGAAACCGGGGCCGTACCAGCTGGCCTGACCCTGACTCACCGATTTCACCCGTGGCTGCTGCGGGGGGGTGGCAATAGGGAGCGCGGGAGCGGCAGGTTTGATCTGAAGCTCGTCTGAGGGATCGGCCGACTCGAGGCTGGGTTCCACGCTGCGGATCGCCAGTTCAAGCGAGGGGCTGCTGGTTTCAGCAGCAACGCGGCCGGTGGTGGCGAAGGCCGGGGGGAGACCGGTGCTGCCGGAGAGCAACAGGGCCGAGCCACCTAGGAGACAGAAGCGACGCATAACAAGCGAAACTCGCCGCGGTCACGCAGCAGCCACTGAAAGAAGGTGTGGCCCATCAGCTTCAAGAGCGGATTTCAGACAGTGGCCATCGCGAATTGCGAGGCATTTCTGATCCGATGTGCTGACGGAGTTCCTATCGGGAATTGACGACGACGCAAAGTTACTGGCAGTGCGTGGTGGATTTGGTCTGCAATCGCGAGCGTTTGATTGATCAGCATTTGCGATCAAATCCCGAATTGAGGGCTATCGCAGGGATCTGATGGGTTGCCGAGGGGCGCTTTGATCACGGCCGCTCATCACCTCGATAAGCGGGGCTGATTGAACTGTGTGCCAATCCTGCGAGCGGTTGCGGATTGGCTGGTGGCGGCGCCCCCTGGCGGGGCAGGATCAAAGAACCCGTGAGTGGTTGCAGGGATGGACTACCGCACAGCCGGCGTTGACGTGGAGGCCGGGCGAGCCTTCGTGGAGCGCATCCGCTCAAGCGTGGAGTCCACGCGCCGGCCTGAGGTGCTGGGCGGTCTGGGTGGTTTTGGCGGGCTCTGTCGCCTGCCCCAGGGCATGCGCAAGCCGCTGCTGGTGTCGGGCACCGACGGCGTGGGCACCAAGCTCGAGCTGGCTCAGGCCCATGGGCGCCATCACGGCGTTGGCATCGATCTGGTGGCGATGTGCGTGAACGATGTGATCACCAGTGGCGCCCAGCCCCTGTTTTTTCTCGACTACATCGCCACCGGCAAGCTCACCCCAGAGGCGATGGCCGAGGTGGTGGAGGGCATTGCCGATGGCTGCCGCCAGAGCGGCTGTGCCTTGCTCGGCGGTGAAACCGCCGAGATGCCGGGCTTCTACGGCCCCGGGCGTTACGACCTGGCGGGGTTCTGCGTGGCTGTGGTGGAAGAAGACGAGTTGATCGAGCCGGCGCGGGTGCAGGCGGGCGATCGCATCGTGGCTGTAGCCAGCAGCGGGGTGCACAGCAATGGTTTCAGCCTGGTGCGCCGGATCCTTGAGCTGCGCGGCGTGACCCCGGAAACCTGCCTCAGCCCCGGCGGCCCGGGCGTGCTCGATGCCTTGCTGAAGCCCACTGTTCTTTATGCGTCGCTGGTGCAGGCGCTGCTTGCCGCTGAGGTGGAGCTGCATGGCATGGCCCACATCACCGGCGGCGGTCTGCCGGAAAACCTGCCTCGGGCGCTGCCCGAAGGCCTGCATGCCCGCCTGGATCCCGGCAGCTGGGAGCGCCCGTTGCTGTTCCGTTGGTTGCAGGAGAACGGTGAGGTGCCGGAGGCCGATCTCTGGAACACCTTCAACCTTGGGGTTGGGTACTGCCTTGTGGTGCCGGAGCAGGCTGTGGAGGCGGTCCTGCAGGTGTGTGAGCGCCAGGGGCACCAGGCCTGGTTGCTCGGCCAGGTGGAGCCTGGATCAGCGGGATCCGCGCCCCTGGCTGGATTGCCGTACTGATTCGGCGGCCTTGGCTGCCAAATTGCATCAGCCTGGCGCTTGAGCCCGGTGAAACCGCCCCAGGCCGTTAGGGTCTGGGCACTGCGGCGCGGCGTTGATCACGCCCGCGCCGTGCCTGATTGTTCGGCAACGCAGAACACAGCGCATAGGTCCGTTCTTTATAGGTTTGAGATGTCGTTAAACGGCTCGCTTTTAAACGCCTCCACCCGCATCACTCGCCGGCGCAGCTCCGCTGGTCCG
>NZ_JBIPMN010000204.1:0-4025 GCF_044369115.1 Vulcanococcus sp.
AAGCACCTTTTTGCCGCGCAGCCGCTGTACCCGCGCCACCACATCGGTGATCACGTAGTTGCGCACATGGCCCATGTGCAGGTTCCCCGAGGGATAGGGGAACATCGAGAGGGTGTAGAACGCCTCGTCGCCAGGATTGAGTTCCGGCGTGACGTGCAGGCCGTTGTCTTGCCAGGCCCGTTGCCAGCCGGTCTCGATCGGCTGGGGTTGGTAGCGGCTGCTCTCGCTCACGGACGGGCTGGGGCAAGTGGGGGCGTTGGGGCGATGCTCCCACAGCCCTCAGACGAGGGCTCTGAGCAAGGCAATGGCCTGCCGGTTCACAAGCACCAGCTCACCACCATGGGCCGGCTCAACTGCGACGAAATCGGCATCCACCCAGCGTGGGATTCCCGTGAGGCTGGTGCCATCCAGGAGCTGCACGGCCAGGTTAGAGCGGGTTCGAATCCAGCTCTGCAGCTGCCGGATTCCGGGCTGGGAGGTATCGAACTGCGCAGCCCGGTTGTCCATGCTGCTCCCCATAGGATTTGCCTCAACCTCATGCCTGCCCAGGCAGGCTGCCGCGCGTGTCGTCCCCCAGCAAGACCCCGTTCAGCTCGCTGCAGGCTGAACTGAGCTTCAGCAAGTATCAAGGGCTGGGCAACGACTTCCTGATGCTGGATGGCCGCGCCGCCAGCGATCCCAACTTCGTCTTTGGTCTGACACCAGAGCTGGTGGTGGAGCTGTGCGATCGCCGCTTCGGGGTGGGCGGTGATGGCGTGATCCTGGCCCTCCCCCCCAACAACGGTGGCGAGCTGCGAATGCGCATCTTCAATGCCGATGGCACCGAGCCGGAGATGTGCGGCAACGGCATCCGCTGTTTGGCCCGCTTTCTGGCGGATCGCGATGGCGATGGCCCCGGCCGCACCTGGCAGATTGACACCCTGGCCGGTCGAATCGTGCCAGAGCTGTTGCCCGACGGCACGATTCGTGTGGATATGGGCGCCCCCTTCCTCGAGCCTGGCGACGTGCCAACGAATCTGGTGACAGGCCCTGCGGGCCTACCCCAGGGGGAGTTGGAGCTGGACGGCGAATCCTTCGCAGTGGCGGCCGCGGGGATGGGGAATCCCCATGCGGTGATCCCTGTGCCGCTTGTGGAGGAGATCGATCTGGAGCGCTTTGGCGCCCTGCTCGAGGTGCATCCCGCCTTCCCCGCCAAAACCAATGTTCACTTTGTGCAGGTGCTGGCTCCAGATCACCTGGTGATGCGGGTGTGGGAGCGCGGTGCTGGCCCCACCCTGGCTTGCGGCACCGGCGCCTGCGCCACACTCGTGGCATGCCACAGCCTTGGGCTGTGTGCGCGGCGAGCCCGCCTTGATCTCCCGGGCGGTCCTCTGCAGATTCACTGGGATGCCACCAGTGGCAAGGTGTTCATGGATGGACCGGCGGAGCACGTGTTCGACGCGTTGATTCCCGATCCCCGCGCCGTAGCAGAAGCGCGTGCCCAGGCCGCGCGCCAGGCGCCGACGGTTCCCCTGGAGGCGCCATCCGACTCCCATACCCCAGCGGTGGCAGCTGCCCCTGAGATCGATTGCGCCACGGTGTGCACCAACGGCTGCATCCGTCCGGACAACTGTCCAAGCGCCGAGGCTCGGGCTCGGGTAGCGGCGCTGCTGAGCGGTAGCTCCCTCGACGACCTGGTGACGCTCGCCACCAACACGCTTGAGTCCCGCACCCGCGCGCGCTTTGAGCGCGACACCGGCCTGGGCAGCTGAGGCGATGGCGCCGCCGTCGCTCAGGCAGTACCTCGATTGCTGCGCCACCACACCGCTGGCGCCTGAGGTGGCTGCACGGATGGCGGTGGTGCAGGCGCAAGCCTGGGGCAATCCCTCCAGCCTGCATGGGTTTGGTTTGGCAGCAGCTGAGCAGCTGGAGCGCTCACGCCAAGTCATGGCTGCGCTGCTTGGCTGCCACAACGAGCGGTTGGTGTTCACCTCCGGCGGCAGCGAATCCATCCACCTGGCCCTGCTAGGCAGTGCTCCTGCCTTGGAGCTGACCAGCCCCAGCGGCGACGTCCCACGTCTGTTGATCTCGGCGGTTGAACATCCAGCCAGTCGCGCGGCGGCAGCGGCTCTGCAGCAGCGGGGTTGGCTGGTGCAGGAGGTGCCAGTGGATCGCCTTGGGGTTATCGACTTTGAGGCGTTCGAGCGCTTGCTGGCTCCGCCAACGCGCCTGGTGTCGTTGATCTGGGGTCAGAGCGAAGTCGGCACCATCCAGCCGGTGGACCGGATCGCGGCGCTGTGCCGCAGCGCTGGGGTGTTGGTGCATCTCGATGCCGTGCAGGTTTTGGGTCATCAACCGCTGCGGCTCGGCGAGTTGCCGGTGGATCTCCTCAGCTTCGCGGCGCACAAAATTCAGGGACCTCGCGGTGTTGGCGCCGTCGTGGTGAAGCCAGGAGTGCAGTTGCAGCCCTGTATTGGCGGCGGCGGGCAAGAAGGTGGGATGCGCTCCGGTACGGAAGCGGTGGCCCTGGTGGCCGGTTTTGAGGCGGCGCTGCAGCTCGCCACTGATCGCTTGGCAGCCCATGGCGGCCATGATCCCGTGGCGCCATTGCGGGATGCCTTGGCTGCAGAGCTGCTGGCGTTGCCCGGGGTGGAGCTCTCGGGGCCAGACCCAAGGGAGGCCGGCCAACCCGCGCGGTTGCCCCACCACCTCAGCCTGTTGGTGCGTGCAGGGGGCGGCGATTGGTTGAACGGTCGACAGCTGGTGCAGGCCCTTTGGCGGGAAGGCTTTGCCTGCAGCAGTGGCTCGGCCTGCAGCAGCAGCGGCTCAGCAGCCAGTTCCGTGTTGTTGGCCATGGGCTACGAGACCTCCGCTGCGGCTGCGGGCCTGCGGATCAGCCTTGGTGCCTGGCACGGCTCTGAGCTGCTTGATCAGTTCCCGCAGGCGCTCGAGCGCGCTCGAGCAGCGCTTTAGGGTCGGCCGAACCGACCAACTGCCATGCTCCCCGCCGACCTGCGCCAAGCCGAACTGGAGGCCCTGGCCAGCGTGCAGGCGGCTCTGGCCAGCCAGAGCAAGGGCCTGTGGACCGTGGAGTTCCGCTTCGAGGGTTTGCGAATCTTGCCAGTGGCGCTGCGGCTCTTGGCCTCCCTCACCCCCCAGCACCCTGAGGCTCGGCTGCTCTTTCCCGATGCGGGAGCGACAGCGTTGGCCAAACGCGATGCGCCCGATCAGGCCGCTCAGTTGCTTGGGTTGGGGGACTTGCTCCGGCTTCAGCAGGCCGACGGCGGTAGCGAGGGCCTAGTGCTGCTGGCGGCACCGACTCCTGCCGATTACGAGGAGGTGGAATCGCTCTGCGCGCAGCATCGCGGTTCGCTGGTGATGATCAACGGCCGCCTCGAAGACGCCGCCATCGGCATCGGCACCGTGGCCCGAGAGCGGCGCAAGGGATTCCTGGCGGAATGGCAAAGCGCCTATGGCTTAATCCCCACCGCAGAGGGAGCGCTTTGCCGCTGCTATCCGGGCGATTGGCAGTTCTACCGCCGCGATCCCGATGGCTACCGCAGCGTCTGCAGTTTCGATCAGCGCCCCGATCGAGAGGCGCAGTTGGAAGCCCTGGAAGAGGCCGCCCGCTGACCTTGTGCAGCCCGAACACGCTCCTTACAGTTCGGTGTCTGCTGTTGCTCCATGGCTGAAAACTCCCGTCGTTTTTCCCTGGTGGATGCGGGCGCAGCAGCGGCTGTTCTGTTGGCTGCAGCGGGGGTGATCTGGAGCCCCAAGCTCAGTGGCGCTGTGGCACGGGTCACCGGCGGGTTGGTGCCGGTGACTGTGATGGTGGATGTGCGGGGTGTGCCGGTGGCTGATCCCGCCGCCCTGATCAACGCAGCGCGCGAGGGAGGCAAGGTGGCGATCGTGATCCGCAACCAGCCCCACGGCAGCGTGCCTGTGGAACAGGTGATTCCCCTCCAACGGCGTTTGGCGGCCGTACTGCCGGATGGAAAGGTGGTGAGTGCGCCCGATCCCAACCAGGAGCAGTTTCCCAGCCTGGA
>NZ_JBIPMN010000279.1:0-4022 GCF_044369115.1 Vulcanococcus sp.
GCATTGGTGCCGCCGAAGCCAAAGGAGCTCACCCCCACCACCGCCGGTTGGTTGGGCTGCGGAAAGGGCTCGAGCCGCGTCTGCACCTGCAGCTTGAGGCCATCGAAATCAATGGCGGGATTCGGGGTTTGGCAATGCAGGCTGGGGGGCAACTGGCGGTGGTGCACCGCCAGGGCCGCCTTGATCAAGCCGGTAATGCCGGCGGCGGTTTCGGAGTGGCCCACGTTGGTTTTCACCGAACCCACCCGGCAGGGCCGGCTCTCCTCACGGCCCTCCCCCAGCACCGTGCCCAGGGCCCGCAGCTCCAGCGGATCCCCCTGGCGGGTGCCGGTGCCATGGGCCTCCACGTACTGCGTAGCGGCCGGATCCATGCCGGCGGCGCGGAACGCCTCGCGCACGCAAGCCATCTGGGCCTTGGCGTTGGGGGCCACCATGCCGTTGCTGCGGCCGTCGGAATTCACCGCCGTGCCATGGATCACGGCGTAGATCGCGTCGCCATCGGCCTGGGCCGCCGCCAGGGGTTTGAGCACCACCACCCCGGCACCCTCGGAGCGCACATACCCATCGGCGCTGGCATCGAAACTCTTGCAACGGCCATCCGGCGACAGCAAACCGGCCTTGCAGAAGGTCATCTGAATGCCGGGGTGAATCAGCGCCTGCACGCCCCCCGCCAACGCCAGCTGCGATTCACCGCGCCAGAGGCTCTCGCAAGCCAGGTGCACCGCCACCAACGAGGAGGAACAGGCGGTGTCGACCGTGAAGCTGGGGCCTTTGAAATCAAAGAAATAAGAGATGCGATTGGCGGCGATGCAGCCGGTGTTGCCCGGCAGCACAAACGGCTCGTTGTCGGGTGTGCCATAGCGCTCCGGCGAGGCCCAGAGCAACGCGCTGTAATCGGCGCTGGAGATGCCCATGAACACCCCCACCGGCCGACCGCGTAGGGGCTCCACCGGCAGACCGCCATCCTCCAGGGCCCGCCAAGCCACCTCCAGCAGCAGCCGCTGCTGGGGATCCATGCACACCGCCTCCCGCGGCGAAATGCCGAAGAAGGCGGCATCAAATTGATCGATGCCGTCCACAAAACCGCCCCGCCGCACGTGCTGGGTGAGCGGATGCTCAGAATCCGGATGGAAATGGCGCTCCAGGCTCCAGCGATCAGCCGGCACCTCGGTGATGGCCTCACGGCCTTCGCGCAAGAGGCTCCAGAAGGCCTCGGGCGATTCGATGCCCCCCGGCAGACGACAACCCATGCCCACGATGGCGATGGGCTCACGCCTCGGGGTCAAAGAGGCTGGCGAGGATGGCATCTGGATCACTCGTGAGCCGATGGTCCCTATAGCGCTGGCGCCATTCGGCATAGCGCTCAGGGGCCTTCAGCCATCCTCCCACCACCTGATGCAGCTCCCGCGGGGATCGAATCGAGGTGGCCAACTGGCGCCGCTGGAAATAACGCACGGCCAACGATTCCTGCGGCATCGTGCTGCCCATGCGGTTGAAAATCAGCGGGCAGCCCATGAACAAGGCCTCGGTGGCCGTGCGGGCCCCTGGGCGGGCCACATGGGCCCAGGCACTGCGGTAGAGCTCCGCCATCTGCTCCGGCCCCTGAAACCCCAACACCTCAAGGCTCAGCTGCGGATGCTGATCGGCCCACCGCTGCAGCTCGCGGCGCACGTCGTCCCGCCGGCCGCAGAGGGCCACCAGCTCCAAGCGATCGGCGTAGGGGAGCATCTGCTCCAGCAGCGGGATGTGATTGTTGGCGCCGTTGGCCCCGCTGGCCAGCACCAGCCGCGGCCGCCCCGGCGGCTGAGCCGATGCCCGGGCCCCACCGTGAAACGCGGGGTACAGGAGCGGCCCCAGGCAGCGCACCCGCTCCGCCGGGTAGCGCGCCATGCTCCAGCGGCGCCGGCACACCTCGGCCGACGCCTGGGGCGTTTGCGTCCAATGCTGATCAGCCGCTGAACAAACCCAGTTGCGGCTGAACCCGAATCCCCCATCGAGCTCGGTGTTGCAGGTGATGCAACGCAGCTGAGGGCCCAGAACCCGCTTCGCCAAATCGAAATGACCGCGGTTGATGTGCGGGTGGGTGGAGATCACCACATCCGGCCGAAACCGCCGCAACAGCGCAATCACATAACGGCGACCGAACAGAGGGCGCCCAGGTTTGACCAGATCTTCAAACTCCACCAACCGCCAGTAGAGCTGATGCAGCCAGGGCTGCCGGCGCTGGATCCAGTTGTAGAGCTCCACACCACCGCGGGTCACGGGGCTGGCGTTCTCGAGCACGTGCTCCACCAGCACCTCGGTGGCTGGCCGCCGCAGCCGAAGCCAATCCCGCAGGGCATAGGCGGCGGCGTCATGGGCGGTGCCACCGCTGGAGGTGAAGATCAGCACGCGCATGGCATCAGGCCCGGACCCAGCCCCGCCACTGGCTGAGCATCGCCAGCAGCAGCACCCAACCCATGGCCCCCAGGCCCACCGCCAGCGGCCGGCCGGGACCCTGGCCCAGGCTGGCGATCAACCACTGGGGCCAGTGGGGCCAGGCCAGGGCGGGCCGCAACACCCCATCCACCAGGGCGGCGCTGCCCGCAAAGGCCACCAACCGTGCGCCCCACTCCAGCCGGTAGCGCTGGGCCAGCAAGGCCGGCAACTCCGTCGGGGGAGCGAGTTGCTGCCACCGGCTCTGCAGAGCCGCCAGCGCCACGGGCAGGGCCAGGCTGAACACCATCAGGCCGCCGTACCAGAAGGCCAACCAGTGCTGGAACACCACCAGGCCGGCCCCCATCAGGATCAGGCTCTGCAGGATCAAGCTCAGCGCTAAGCCACCGGCAGGCCGCCGCCAGCCCCAGCGGCTCCACAGCTGCAGCCCGACCAGGTAGCCGGCCGCCCCCACCAGCAGGGCCCAGCCCAACCGATCCCGCCCGGGGCCCGCGATCACCCAGGCGGGGAACAGCACCTCGGTGGAGGCGTACACCAGCGCCATGGCCGCCCCCAGCAGCGCCACGGGCCGCATGGTCTTGCCCCGCAACACCTGACGCAGTCGCCAGGGGCTGCCGCTGGGCAGGGCCACGGGCACCGCCCGGGTGAGCTGGGGCGTCCAGGCCCCCAACACGCAGGCCATGGCGATCAGAAACGAGCAACCATCCACCAGCAGCACCCCATGCAGCCCCATCGTCGCCACCAACCAACTGCCCGCAAACGGTGCCGCACTCAGCACCAGGCCATCGGCGCTGGCAAGCAAACCATTGGCCCGGGCCAACGCCGCCGGCTCCGGCACCAACACGGGAATCAGGCTGGCGACGCTCAACACCAGCGCCGCCTCCGCCATGGCGGCGAGCGCCAACAGCGGCAACAGCACCAGCAGCTGGGTCTGCCCCCAGAGCAGCAGCAGGGCCGCCAAGGTCAGGGTGCAGAGGGCGCCGACGGCGTTGGCCACCACCAGTACCCGCCGCCGCGGCCACTGCCCCAACCGCCGTCCCAACAGGGGCAACACCACCAGCTTGGACAGCTGCACCACAAAGGCCACAGCCGCAAAGTCGATCAGCTGCCCCTGGCGCGCAAACGACCACAACCCCAGGCCATAGAGGCTGCATTGGGTGCCGAGGTTGGAGACCAGCTGACCCAGCCACAGCCAACGGAAGGCGCGGTCACTGCTGCCGGGTCCTGGTGCTTCAGCGGGCCGCGAGTGGTGCCGCGGCGTGCGCTCCAAAGGTGGTACCACTGAGGCCAGGATTTGGTACCACCCTTGGAGTGTTGCCAGCAGCAACCGGTGGGGCAGCCAGGGCAGGCCAGACCGCCTCAGGGCAACAAATCCGCCAACGGTTGATCCAGGCCACAGCGCTGACACCAACTGGCCACCGTGTTCACCAGCAGCAGCGTCACGGTCATGGGGCCCACACCACCGGGCACCGGCGTGATGGCCTGGGCGATCGGCTCCACCTCCTCAAAGCGCACATCCCCGCAGAGCCGGGCCTTGGCCTCCGGGCCGGCGGCCGGGTCGGGCTCCAGGCGATGGATGCCCACAT
>NZ_JBIPMN010000097.1:0-9791 GCF_044369115.1 Vulcanococcus sp.
AGGAGGTGGATACAGAGCTCGAGGAGCTGAAGCGCTCGATCGACAAGCTCTGATCCATACAATCGCCGCAGCGTTGACTGCCGCCGTGTCTGTTCTGCACCTCACCGATGCCAACTTCCAGGCTGAGGTGCTCGACGCTGCTACCCCGGTGCTCGTGGATGTGTGGGCCGAGTGGTGTGGGCCTTGCCGCTTGATGGCCCCAATGATGGATTGGGCTGCCGGTGAATATGCCGGCAAGTTGGCTGTGGGCAAGCTCGAGGCGGATCCCAACCCCACCGCACGCGATCAGATGGGGATTCAGGGCCTGCCCACCCTGGTGATCTTCAAGAACGGCCAGGAGGTGGCACGCCACGAAGGCGCCATGGCCAAACCCCAGCTCAAGGCCTTCCTGGATGCTCATCTCTGAGGCGCACCCAGCGCTGCATCGCTCCGATCGGGTC
The DNA here is from genome assembly GCF_044369115.1 of Vulcanococcus sp. GTDB lineage: Bacteria > Cyanobacteriota > Cyanobacteriia > PCC-6307 > Cyanobiaceae > Vulcanococcus. The sequence goes on from NZ_JBIPMN010000097.1 coordinate 441, forward strand.
GCTGCCCTTGGCAGCGGCGTGTTTGCGCGCAACGATCAGCGCAAACAGACCTACCGGCTGACGGCCGCTGAATCCGGCAAACCGCCGCTGCTGGATCTCTCGCTTGGCTCCACTGATCTGCAGCCCCCAGAAGCGGCGATCCAGGCGATCCGCGATCAGTTGGGCCGACCTGAGAGTTCGGCTTACTGCCTCCATGGCGCCACCCTGCCGTTCCGTGAGGCTGTGGCCGCCTGGGCTCAGCGGCGTTTCGGTGTGGCGGTGGATCCAGAGCGGGAGGTGTTGCTGCTGGTGGGCTCTCAGGAGGGCACGGCCCACCTGCCTCTGGCTGTGCTCAATCCAGGCGATCCGGCGTTGTTGCTTGATCCCTACTACCCCTCCCATCTGGGCGGTCTGCGCCTCGCCTCAGCCGAACCGCAGTTCCTCAAGCTCGATCCTGCTCTGGGTTTTGCGCCCCGCTTTGATCAGATCAGCGCCAGTGCCTGGGATGCCCTCAAGCTGATGGTGCTGGGCTTTCCCCACAACCCAACCGCCACCACAGGCCAACAGGCTTGGGTGGATGAAGCCGCTGAGCGCGCCGTGCGCCACGGCGTGGTGTTTGCCCACGACAACCCTTACGTGGATCTGGCTCTTGAAGGTGAGGCTCCGGCGCTGCTGCGCTCACCGCTCTGGCGCCAGTGCGGGATTGAATTTTTCTCGTTTTCGAAGGGCTGGTGCCTGGGGGGCTTCCGCATCGCTTTCGCCATCGGGGCTGAGCCGTTGATCACGGCGCTGCGCCAGCTGAAGGGGGTGGTGGATTTCAACCAGAGCACGGCGCTTCAGGCCGGTGCCATTGCGGCTTTGGAGCAGGCCGGCGATTGGCCGGAGCGCATCAAGCCGATCTACCGCCAGCGGCGCGATCGGATGGCGGCTGTGTTGCAGCAGGCCGGCTGGCCCGTGCGCATCCCCTCGATGGCGCTGTATCTGTGGCTGGAGTTGCCGGAGCGGGCCCGCGCTGCCGGTTTGGATTCCGAGCAGTTCTGTGCGCAGCTCTTGGAAGCCACGGGGCTATGCCTCACGCCCGGCAATGGCTTTGGTGCGGGAGGTGAGGGGTTCGCTCGCTTGGCGCTGGTGCATCCGATCGAAGAGTTGGAGGCGGGGGCTCAGCGGATGGCAACTTGGCTGGCTCAGCTCTGAAGGCTGCCGCGATTGCCGCTCTCCTGCGGCGGATGCCGGCTGATCAACCGCTGTCCTGGCGGCTGCGGGTGCTGCCTGTGTGCGCCAGCACCGAACTGGAGCTGGCGCGCTGGCTACTGGCCGGCGCCCAGCCGCCGCTGGCGTTGCTGGCGCAGCAGCAGCGCTACGGCCATGGGCAGCAGGGCCGGGTGTGGCAGTCGCCGCCAGGGGGTGTGTGGCTCAGTGCGGCCATTCCCTGGCCAGAGCAGCCTGCGGAAGCGGCTTCGCTGGCCCTGGCTGCGGCGGTGGGGATTGCGCTGCAACTGGAGGCGCTCGGGCTGAAGCCTCAGATCAAGTGGCCCAATGATCTGTTGATCGATGGTCGCAAGCTCGCGGGAATCCTGCCGCGGTTGCGCTGGCGCGGCGGCCGGGTGCGCTACGCCCAGCTGGGGGTGGGCCTCAATGGGGTGAATCGGGTGCCCGCTGGGGCGATCAATGTGGCAGAGGCCCTTGGCATGCGCCCCCTGGCTCAGCCTGGGTGCCTCGCCGCACGGATGTTGCGGGGGCTGGAGTGGGCAGCGGCCGCATGCGATCAGCCTGAATTGGTGCGGCTTCAGGCGGAGCAGCGCCTCTACCGGCCGGAGTGGCTCGAGCACGAGGGCGAACGCTGGGCCGTGGCCGGCCTCGCTGCCGATGGCGGCCTGCTCCTTTGCCGCGGCAGTGCATCTGCTGTGCTGCAGCGGGCTTTCTAGAGTTTGGGTCGCTTTGTTTGCGGCACAGTGCCTCGCCTCCAACCGCTCAGTCTTCTGGCGGCCCTTCCGGCTCTGCTGGGGGGAGGCCTGGCCTGGGCTCAGCTGGAGGCCGCTCAGCTTGAGCTGCCTCCAGCAGCTCCCATGGCGCCGGTGGCGCCGCTGTTGCCACCGCCGGGAAGCATCGCAGTTCCGTTACGCCCGGATCCAAGCCGCCTGAGTGGTGCGACCACGGCGCCCAAGCGCTTCGACCAATCCCTCGATGAACTGGTGCGCCAGGGGGTGGTGACTCCCAGCGAGCGCAACTTGGTGCATGGTGGTGGTGGAGCGCTAGCACCGCTGGATGTGGGTGCGTTCCAGCAGGCCTGCCGCGGGGGTGCTCTGTCCACCAGCGAGTGCCGCGGCGGCATCGCCCTGCGCTGGGGACGCCGCAGCAACCGTGACGGCAATGTTGCCTGGGGCGGCCGCGTTGGCTCCGATGGTCTGCCCCTGCCGCCGCTCACGGTGCCTGTCTCGGCCCTGCTTTCCGGCAATGGCGGCAGTTTCAACCTGGCCAGCGTGTTCCGGGTGACGCCGCGGCCAGCCCCCGTGATCGGCAATGGCAACCGCAGTCTGCTGCTGCCGATCATCGGCAGCGCTGTGAACACCAGCGGCTTCGGCTGGCGCCTGCATCCGTTGCTCGGTGCCTGGCGCCTGCATGCCGGTGAAGATCTGGCGGCACCGGAGGGTACGCCGGTGGTGGCGGCCCTCAGTGGCAGGGTGGTGAGCAGTGGTTTGGCGGGCGGCTATGGCCTGGCGGTAGAGGTGGAGCACCAGCGGCCGCTGCGACGCACGCTGTATGGCCACCTCTCCGAGCTGTATGTGAAGGCCGGCGATGTCGTGCGCCAGGGCGAAGTGATCGGTCGTGTAGGCAGTACCGGCCTCAGCACAGGACCTCACCTGCACTTTGAGCTCCGGGAGCCGGCTGCAGGCGGTTGGGTGGCGATCGATCCGGGCGACTTCGATCCAGGCAGTGGCCTCAAGGGCACCGATGCGATCGCGCTGCTGATGGGCCAGCTGCTGCAGAGCCTGGAGCGGCCTCAGGTGAAGGCCTAAGCCTGCGATCCGGCGCCGCTGTCCACCAGCCGTCCATCGTGGAAATGCACGATGCGCTCGGCTCGGGCAGCCACATCGTGTTCGTGGGTTACGAGGAGGATCGTCATCCCCTGCTCGCGGTGCAGTTCATCGAACAGATCCAGCACTTCTTTGGTGGTGCGGGAATCAAGCGCGCCGGTGGGTTCATCCGCCAGCAGCAGATTGGGGTTATTGATGATGGCCCGGGCTACAGCCACCCGTTGCTGCTGGCCGCCCGAGAGTTGGTTGGGTTTGTTGTGCAGCCGCTCGCCTAACCCAACCCGCTGCAGGGCGGCGATGCCGAGTTCGCGGCGCTGTTCAGCCGGCACGCCGGCATACACCATCGGGAGCATCACGTTCTCGAGAGCGGTGAGTTCCTGCAGCAGGTGGAACTGCTGAAACACAAAGCCCAGTTCGCGGTTGCGAAGATCGGCGAGTTGGTCGTCGCTGAGGTGCTCCACGGCGGTGCCGTTCAGCTTGTAGCTGCCGCTGCTGGGGCGATCCAGGCAGCCGAGAATGTTCATTGCCGTGCTCTTGCCTGAGCCGGAGGTACCCATCACGGCGAGATATTCGCCGCGGCGCACGGTGAGGCACAGATCGTCCAAGGCCGCAACAGCGGTGTCGCCGCTGCCATACACCTTGCGGATGTGATTGAGCTCCGCCACCAGCGGAGCCGCAGGGCTGGTCATCAGCCGATCGGAAGGCCGGAGGCTGCCAATGCTTTCTGCAGCATGGGGGTGCCGGCTACGGCGCCATTGGCCCAGCCAAATAGAGGATTGGACAGGATGCCGCCCACGGCAGTCACCACCACACAGGAGATCAGGGCGGCGCGCAGAGGCTGCAGGCCAGCCACATTCCAGCTCACCTCCGGATAGGCCTTCACGACTTCAGAAGCTTCCTGAGGCTCCTTCACCACCATCATCTTGATCACTGAGATGTAGTAGTAGATCGACACCACCGAGGTGAGCAGGCCCACCACCACCAGTAGGTATTGGCCATCGGCCCAGCCGGCGAAGAAGAGGTAGATCTTCCCGAAGAAGCCCAACATCGGCGGGATGCCGCCGAGGGACAGCAGGCAGAGGCTGAGGCCGAGGGTGATCAGCGGATCCTTCTGATAAAGGCCGGCATAGTCGCTGATGCGGTCGCTGCCTGTGCGCAGTGAGAACAGGATGATGCAGGCGAAGGCCCCAAGGTTCATGAACAGGTAGGCGGCCATGTAGAGCACCATCGCCGCGTAGCCGTCTTCCGTGCCGCACACCAGACCGATCATCACGAAGCCTGCCTGGCCGATGGAGCTGTAGGCCAGCATCCGCTTCATCGACGTTTGGGCTAGGGCTACAACGTTGCCCAGCACCATGCTCAGAATTGCCAGCACGGTGAATAGAAGCTTCCACTGCGCCTCGAAGGGCTCGAAGCAGCCCACCAGGATGCGCAGGGCGAGGGCAAAACCAGCGGCTTTGGAGCCCACCGAGAGGAAGGCCACCACAGGAGTGGGGGAGCCTTCGTACACATCAGGGGTCCACTGGTGGAAGGGCACCGCAGCGATCTTGAAGGCCACCGTGGAGAGCACGAACACCAAGGCGAGCGCAGCCACGGGGGAGGCGCTGGTCTGCAGGGCGAGGCCCACGGCTTCGAGGCTTGTGCTGCCGCCGGTGAGGCCGTAGAGCAGCGAGGCGCCATAAAGGAACACGGCCGCTGCGGCCGAGCCCACCAGAAGATATTTCAGTGCTGCCTCCGAGCTGCGCGCATCGCGCTTCATGTAGCCCGAGAGCAGATAGCTGGCCACCGACAGGGTTTCCAGCGAGACGAACACGCTCACCAGGTCGGTGGAGCCGCAAAGCAGCATTGCGCCGAGGGTGGCGGCCAGCAGGATCGCGGCGTATTCACCCACCGGTGTGCCCGCCCGCTCCACGTAGCGCCAGCTGATCAGCAGCGAAAGCAGAGTGGACGCTGCCACCACGGCGCGGAAGGCAATGGCGAGGTTGTCGGCCAGGAACGAGCCCAGGAAGGAAGGCTCCAGTGGGGAAGCGTTCCACTGCAGCGCCAGCAGACCCAGGGCGCTGCCCAGACCGATGTAAGAAAAGAGAGGAACCCAGCGGGAGGCAGCTTTCTCGCCGGCCAGATCCACCAGCAGACACGCAAGCATCGCCAGCAGCACCGCTCCCTCAGGGGCCACGGCACCGGCGTTGAGCTGCAGAGACGTGATCGCACTCACCGCAGGTGCGGCGCCGGGGTCGGCGGCGGCCAGAAGAGAGAGCACAGCTGGTTCAGGGTCGCCCGTCGGCGAGGACTGTAGCCGCGCTGACGGCGGGATTTGTCGCCGCAGCCCCGGGCTTGACCGCCGGTGCGATAAAGAGGGAAGCGGTTTACCGCCTGCCTGTGGCGCACACCCTCGTCATCGTTGAGAGCCCCACGAAGGCTCGCACCATCCGTGGGTTCCTTCCCAAGGACTTCAAGGTGGAAGCCTCGATGGGGCACGTGCGCGACCTGCCCAACAACGCCAGCGAGATTCCGGCCGCCCACAAAGGCGAGAAGTGGGCCAATCTCGGCGTGAACACCGCCAACAACTTCGAGCCGCTCTACGTGGTGCCGAAGGACAAGAAAAAGGTGGTGAAAGAACTCAAAGACGCCCTTAAGGGCGCCGACCAGCTGTTGCTGGCGACGGACGAAGACCGGGAAGGCGAATCGATCAGCTGGCACCTGCTGCAGCTGCTCAATCCGAAGGTGCCGGTGAAGCGGATGGTGTTCCACGAGATCACCAAAGAAGCGATTGGCCGCGCCCTCGAGCAAACCCGCGAGCTCGACATGGAGCTGGTGCATGCCCAGGAAACCCGGCGGATCCTCGATCGTCTGGTGGGTTACACCCTCTCGCCGCTGCTGTGGAAAAAGGTGGCCTGGGGCCTCAGTGCCGGCCGGGTCCAGTCTGTGGCGGTGCGGCTGCTGGTGCAGCGCGAGCGGGCACGGCGCGCCTTCAAAAGCGGGAGCTATTGGGATCTCAAAGCCCAGTTGCAGCAGGGCAGTGCCGCCTTTGAGGCCAAGCTCACCCACCTGAAAGGTGAGCGCATCGCCGGCGGTTCCGATTTCGATGAAGCCACCGGTGGCCTCAAGGCCGGCAGCAAGGTGCGCCTGCTGGTGGAGGCCGAAGCCCGCAACCTCCGCGAAGCGGTTCTTGCCTCTCCCTGGAGTGTGGCCGCCGTTGAGGAGAAGCCCACTACCCGTAAGCCGGTGGCGCCTTTCACCACCAGCACCCTGCAGCAGGAGGCCAATCGCAAGCTGCGACTCTCGGCACGCGAAACGATGCGCACCGCCCAGGGCCTCTATGAGCGCGGCTTCATCACTTACATGCGCACCGACTCGGTGCATCTCAGCGATCAGGCGATCAATGCCGCCCGCAGCTGCGTGGCCGACAAATACGGCAAGGACTACCTGAGCCCCTCCGCTCGCCAGTTCTCCACCAAGGCCCGCAACGCCCAGGAAGCCCATGAAGCGATCCGACCCGCTGGAGAAAGCTTCCGCGACCCCTCCGCCACCGGTCTCGATGGCCGTGATCTGGCCCTTTACGAGCTGATCTGGAAGCGCACGGTGGCCTCCCAGATGGCTGACGCCAAGCTCACCATGCTGAGTGTGGATCTTGAGGCCGACGGCGGCAGCCTTGGCACCGCCGCGTTCCGCGCCACCGGCAAGCGCATCGATTTCCCTGGCTTTTTCCGCGCTTATGTGGAAGGCAGCGACGACCCCGATGCTGCTCTCGAGGGCCAGGAGGTGCTGCTGCCATCCGTGAAAACCGGCGACAACCCCGCCTGCAAGGGTGTTGAAGCGCTCGGCCACCAAACTCAGCCTCCCGCCCGCTACAGCGAAGCGGCATTGGTGAAGATGCTCGAGAAGGAGGGCATCGGCCGCCCATCCACCTATGCCTCGATCATCGGCACGATCGTGGATCGCGGCTACGCCACCCTGCAGAACAACGCTCTCACCCCCAGCTTCACCGCCTTTGCTGTGACGGCGCTGCTGGAGGAGCACTTCCCCGATCTGGTGGACACGAGCTTCACCGCTCGGATGGAGAACACCCTCGATGAGATCTCCCATGGGCAGGTGCAGTGGCTGCCCTACCTGGAGAGCTTTTACAAGGGCGACACCGGCCTGGAAGCCCAGGTGCAGCAGCGCGAAGGCGACATCGACCCCACCGCCTCACGCACGATTGAGCTGGAAGGTTTGCCCTGTGTGGTGCGCATCGGCCGCTTCGGTGCCTACCTAGAAACCAAGCGGGTGGCTGATGACGGCACCGAGGAGCTGCTCAAGGCCACCTTGCCCAACGAAATCACCCCGGCCGATCTCGATGCCGAGAAGGCCGAGCTGATCCTCAAGCAAAAGGCTGACGGCCCGGAATCTTTGGGTGAAGACCCGGAAACCGGCGATCTGGTGTATCTGCTGTTCGGCCAGTACGGGCCCTACGTGCAGCGGGGCCAGGTGAGCGACGACAACCCCAAGCCGAAGCGCGCCTCCCTGCCCAAGGGCGCCAAGCCGGAAGACCTCACCCTCGAAGACGCCCTCGGCCTGCTGCGCCTGCCGCGCCACCTGGGCGAGCATCCCGATGGTGGGAAGATCGAAGCCGGGCTCGGCCGTTTCGGCCCCTACGTTGTGCACCACAAGGGCAAAGGCGAGAAGGATTACCGCTCCCTCAAGGCCGAAGACGATGTGTTGATGGTGGGCCTGTCTCGGGCGGTGGAGCTGCTGGCCCAGCCGAAGCGCGGCCGCGGCGGTCGCACGGCCCTCAAAGACATTGGCACCCCTGAGGGGGCTGAGGAGGCCGTCCAGCTGTTCGATGGCCCCTACGGCCTTTACGTGAAGCAGGGCAAGGTGAATGCCTCTCTGCCGGAGGGCACCACGGCCGACACGATCACCCTGGAACAGGCTGTCGAGTTGCTGGCGGCCAAGGCCGCTGCGGGTAAGAGCAAGGGCCGCAAGGCTGCTGGTACTGCCGCCAAGAAGCCCGCTGCTGCCAAGAAACCAGCCGCCAAGAAGGCTCCTGCCACCACCAAAACCGGCCGCCTGCGTGCCAGTGCCGTGCGGGTGATCCGCGCCGCCGATAACTGATGCAGCTGCGGCAGACGCTGGTTTCTCTGCTGCTGGCTGCCGGTGTGAGCGGCTGCAGCGGCACGCCCTTCGGCGATCAGCTTTCGCGCAGTTTTTCGCAGCCACCCGCCACCCCGGCGGTGCCGGCAGCCAAACCTGTTGCCGCCCCCCCTGCGGCCAAACCTGCTTCCCAGGCGCAAACGCCGAGGAGCGAACCCACCAAGCCCTCGGCCCAGCCGGCTCCAGCGGCCCCGCCACTCACCCCAGCTCCCTATCGGGTCACGATCAAGCTCCCAGCCGCGGATCCTTCCTCTCCGGCTGAGGCGGTGACCGACGCACTGCGCAAGGCCGGTGTGGCGTTTGAAGTGGAAACGATTGAGAGAGTGCCTGCCGCCGGCGCTGAAACGGCTGCGCCGCTGCGAACCACCCCGGCTCCATCAGCGCGATGAGCCTCAGCCGGCGTCAGGCCCATCAGCTCACCGACACCGCCTATCTGGCGGCCGCGACCGCTCTGCTCTGGGTAGGGCTCTACTACCTGCCTGTTGGCGGCGCCCTCTTCCGTCTGGCCCTGCCGCTGCCCCTGGCCCTCTTGCAACTGCGCCACAACCGCCGCTGTGCGCTCGAAGGCGTTGCCGTCTCGGCCCTGTTGCTGGTGGCCCTGATGGGCCCGGTGCGCGGGCCTCTGGTCCTGTTCCCCTACACCTTGCTGGCCCTGTGGCTGGGCTGGTGTTGGACACGGCAGCTCAGCTGGTGGATCAGCTGGGGGGTGGGGGTGTTGATCGGTGCCACAGGGTTTCTGGTGCGGGTGGCGGTGGTGTCGGTGTTGCTGGGTGAAAACCTCTGGGTAGTGATCACCACCGCGGCGGCCCAGTTGCTGGAGCGCTTGAGCGGCCTGCTGCAGCTCGGCGGCGGGCCTGATCTCTGGCAGGTGCAGCTGCTGGCGCTGGGCCTGGTGCTGATTCAGAACGTGATCTACGTGTTGGCCCTGCATGCGGTGGCCCTGTGGATCTTTCCGCGCTTGCGCAGCCCGATCACGCCGCCGCCACCGCTGCTGCGGCCGCTGCTCGCCCTCGATCCCCTTTGACGCTCCAACGCCTCAGCGGTGATCCCCGCCAGGCGGAGCTTTGGTGCGCTCAGGTGGCGGGCGCTGCTGAGGCTGCCCGGGTGCTGTTGCTGCTGGCCGGTACCGCCACGGCTGCGGTGCCGGGCATCTCGGCGGCTGGTGCCACTCCGGAGAGTCGGCGGCTCACCGCTGCCGCTGATG
>NZ_JBIPMN010000200.1:0-4217 GCF_044369115.1 Vulcanococcus sp.
TGCGGAGTTGCTGCTGCTTGGCCCAGCGCAGCTGCGCCCCCATGCCTTGCCGCCCCTGCCGGCTGGTGTGAGCCCTGCGTTGATCGCTCGGGTGGTGGTGGAGCACCTGGGGTTGGAGCCGCTGGTGGTGGACGCCGGTGCTGCGGTGGCCCCGGCGGTTCCGCATCTCCAGCTCGGCCATCGCCCCGCCCGTTGTCTCAGCACGGGGGCCGCCATCGAACCCGATCGGGTGCACCAGTTGCTGGCCCGCGGCCGCCGGTGGGGCCAGCAGCTCGGGCGGCTCGAGCCTAGGCGGCCCCTGGTGCTGGCGGAGTGTGTGCCTGGTGGCACCAGCACTGCTCAAGCGGTGCTCGAGGGCTTGGGGGTGCCGGCGGCGGGTCTGGTGAGCGGCAGCCTGCGGGAGCCTGCTCATGCCTTGAAGGCCCAGTTGGTGGCGCAGGGCCTGGCGGCAGCGGCGCTCACAACCCCGGCACCGGCTGAACTGGTGCTGGCAGCCGTGGGTGATCCGATGCAGCCCCTGGCAACTGGGCTGGTGTTGGAGGCGGCCCTGGCCGGTGTGCCGGTGCTGTTGGCTGGGGGCAGCCAGATGGCCGCTGTGCTGGCCGTGGCGCTGGCGCTGTGCGAGCCCGATTTGCGTCCGCAGCTGGTGGCCCGCACCGCCATCGCCACCACGGCCTGGGTGGCGGGAGAGGGCAGCAGCGATCTGGCCCAACTGCTGGACCAGATCGGCCAATGCTGGGGCGCTGAGCCCCTCGCCTTCGCTGCCGCGCTGCGCTTTTACGGCTGCCGTTCCCCGCAGCTGCTGGCGTTCGAGCAGGGCTACGTGAAGGAGGGCGTGGGGGCTGGCGGTCTGGCGGCGCTATGGGAGCTCAGCGGCCGCAGCCCCGCGGCGCTGGCGGATGCCTGCGACCAGGCCTGCAGCCAGCTGGTGTGATCAGGTTCGACCCTTAGGGTCGGGCCATGGCCCAAGCCCCTCTGCTCTCGCGCCGCCAGCTGCTGCAGCTGGCCAGCCTGGGAGGCCCTGTGCTGGCGGCAGGAGTGCTGGCGGGCTGCTCCAGGGGCGGTGATGCCGGCCAGCTGCTGAGTGTGCGCGGCCAGCTGCCCTCCGCTTGGCTCAAGGCGCTGCCCTCCAGCTGGCGCTCCCAGGTGCTGGACAGTCCGGTGGCGCTGCTGGAGCGGCTGCGCGATCCCAGCTCGGCGAGCCGCTTGGTCAGCCTGGGTGATGGTTGGGTGCAGCAGCTGCCCCCGGCTGAGCTGCAACCGATCAACGCTCCAGCCCTGCTGGAGTTGCTCGACCCGATCGCCCAGGCGCCCAGCCGCCTGTTTGCCGGACCGGAGGCTGCGGCGAAGGCTTTCCCCTGGGCCTTCGGCACCTGGGTGATCCTGCTGCGCAACCGCCCGGACCTTCTCCAGCGCCAAAGCGAGGGCTGGGCGCTGTTGCTGGATCCCAGCCTGAAAGGGCGTTTGGTGTTGCCCGCGAGCCCGAGGCTGCTGATCGCTTTGGCGCAACGGCAGCTGAGCTCCACACCTGGTGCGGTTCCCTCCCCTGAGGGCGCCGCGTTGGTGAATCAGGTGCGCCGCCTGCATCGCCAGGCCCTCAGCCTGGAGGAAAGCCAGGGGCTCAATTTCCTGCTGGCAGGGGATGCGGATGCGGCGGTGGTCACCAGTCAGCGCGCCGTGCCCCTGCTCCAGCGCGATCCGCGGCTGACGGCGTTCCTGCCGGCCACGGGTTCACCGCTCTGGTGGCAACTGTTAGTGCGCCAGGGGCCCAGGGGCACCACGGGTTCAACAGGATCGCCGCTGCCCCTGGAGTGGCTGCGGGATGGGTTGAGCCTGCCGCTGTTGGATCGTTTGCTGGCGGCCGGTTGGGTGCCGCCGCTGCCCACTTCCCAGCTGGCTTCAGCTTTGAAGCGCTGGCCTGCGCGGCTGCGGCCGCTGCTGTTGCCCCCGCCTGCGGTGCTTGAGCGTTGCACCAACCTGGAGCCGCTCAGCCCCGCACAACGCCAGGGCTTGCAGCAGTTGTGGGACCAGGCGATGGCTGGCTAAGGCTCAGCCCCAGAGGCGCCGTCGCGGAGCCGCCGCTAGCCGCTGGTGGGTGTCGGCCAAGAGATCGGGAATCGGCAGCTGGTGGGGGCAACGGGGCAGGCAGTCGCCGCAGCGCTGGCAGGCGCTGGCATTGAGCTCCTCCCACCAGTGGCCGGCCCTGCCGATCAGGTTGTAACGCTCCTGGGCAAAGGCGTTCATGCCATGGCCCACGGCCAAGTTGCGCAAGCGCAGGAGTTCCGGGATCGGTATCTCGTTCGGACAGGGCAGGCAGGCGCGGCATTGGCCGCAGGCTTCGGTGCCGAGGCGCTCTTGCCCCGCCGCCTGCAGGCGGCTGAGGCAAGAGCGGTGCGCGTCGCTCAGCCAGGGTGTGGCGTCGCGGAGTCTCTGGGCCAAGGCCAGATCGGAGGGCTGCTCGGCACCGAGGGTGAGGGTGGAGATGCCGGCATCGAGGAGAAAGCGATAGGCGAGCTCCAGGGGATGGAAGGGCGCACAATCCGCCAGCAGCTCAGAGGAAGGGGCATAGAGGCGTCCGCCCTTGTCGGCCGGAGATATGGCCAGCACACCGATCCCTTCTTGCAGAGCCGCCAGGGCGATGGGAAGCCGGGTTTGATCGAAGAGATGCACGTGCAGGCTGCAGAAGCTGAAGCGTCCGCTCGCTAGCGCCTGCTCGATCAGGGCATTGCTGCCGTGGCTGGAAAAGCCGACCTGGCCCACCAGATTGGTGTCGAGCGCCCAAGTGAGCAGGTCGGCGCCAGCGCCCTCGAGGGCCCAGCTGAGGTGTTCGGGCCGGTTCAGGCCGTGTACGGCCAGGTTGTGCAGCTGCGCCAGCCCCAGCCGCTCCAGCAGCGCCCGCAGCTGATCCTGCCCCTCATGCAGGCTGCACCCTGGCAGCAGCTTGCTGGTGATCACCAGATCGGCATGGGCGGCGGGATCGCGAACGCTGAGAGCACGCAGCGCCTGCCCCAGATGGCGCTCTGCCATGCCGTAGGCCGGGGCCGTTTCCACATGGTTGATGCCCGCCGCCATGGCCGCGGCGAGCACCGCAGCCATCTGCTCGGGGCTGCCTGTGGCGCGCATCGTGCCGAGGCAGAAGGGCGAAACTGGCGCCCCGCGACCAAAGGGGCGGCGCTCAGCTGGGGGCGGCTTCACCGCCGGAGGCGTGGTCATCGCCGGCTTCCTCCTCCTCGCTGCTGTCGGTCTGGGCCTGGCGGATGTGGCGCACCAGCTCGGCGGGACTGATCCCATCGAGGAAGCGGCGGAAGTCGGCGGCATCTTCGGCATCAGCCTCAGCATCCACAGGGATCGAGGCATCGGCCACCACCTCTTCCAGCATCCAGATGCCGCTGCCGGTGCGCAGCGCCAGGGCGATGGCGTCGCTAGGGCGGGCATCGAGCTCGTGGCTGCTGCCATCGGTGCCGCTCAGCTTGAGCACGGCTCGGAAGGTGCTGTCTTCGATGGTGTGAATGATCACGCGCTGCAGTTCAAGTCCGCCCGCCTCCAGCAACTTGGCCATCAGGTCGTGGCTGAGGGGCCGGGCGGGGGCCTGATCTTTCAGCCCCGCCATGATGTTTTGGGCCTGGGCCTGGTCGATCCAGATCGGCACCTGACGGCGCCCGGAGGGATCGCGCAGCAGCACGATCGGGCTGCGGCTGGCGGCGTCGAGGGCGATGCCGGCCACGCGCATCTCAACCATCGCTTGCCTGCAGACGCCCTTGCCCGATTATGGCCAGGGTTGATCGGGGCACCGCATGTTCACCGGGCTGGTGCAGGCCGTCGGGCAGTTGCAGCGTTGGAGCGGTGGCGTGGAACTGCTGGTGTCGGCTGAGTCGGGGCTCGATCCAGCCGCCCTGGCCCTCGGCGACAGCGTGGCCGTGGATGGGGTGTGCCTCACGGTGACCCAGCGCTCGGCCCACGGCTTCAAGGCGGATGTGAGTGAGGAAACGCTGGCCCGCACCACCCTCGCCGTCAAGGCCGATCGCCGCGGCTGGGTGAATCTCGAGCCCGCCCTGCGCCTGGCCGACCGGCTTGGTGGTCATTTGGTGAGTGGGCACGTGGATGGGCAGGGCACCGTGGTGGCCGTGGAGCAGCAACCGGCCTCCTGGCGGCTGGTGCTGCGCTGGAACAACCGCGCCTACGGGCGCTACGTGTGTGAGAAGGCCAGCGTGGCCGTT
>NZ_JBIPMN010000282.1:0-3992 GCF_044369115.1 Vulcanococcus sp.
CCAACCGCCGCATGGCTGCTTGCCTGCGCGACGGCGAGATCGTTCTCCGCTACATCTCCTACGCCCTGCTGGCTGGCGATGCATCCGTGCTGGATGACCGCTGCCTGAACGGCCTCAAGGAGACCTATGTGGCTCTGGGTGTGCCCCTTCAGTCCGCAGCTCGCGCTGTGTCGATCATGAAGGCCTCCTCGACCGCTCACATCAACGAGACCAACACCACCGGCACCAACCCTGTGGAAACTCGTTTCCGCAAGATGGAAACCGTCCAGGGCGATTGCTCTGCACTGGTTGCCGAAGCTGCTTCCTACTTCGATCGCGTGATCAGCGCCCTCAGCTGAATCAACAAGAGATAGCTCTCTCTTTTCAACGCAAACCTCCATCTAAGGATCTCAAAAATGAAATCCGTTGCAACCACCGTTGTGACCGCCGCTGACGCAGCCGGTCGCTTCCCTTCCCAGAACGACCTCGAAGCCGTTCAGGGCAACATTCAGCGCGCCGCTGCTCGCCTTGAAGCCGCCGAAAAGCTGGCTGCAGGTCTGGACAAGGTGACCAAGGAAGCTGGCGATGCATGCTTCAACAAGTACCCCTACCTCAGGCAGCCCGGTGAGGCTGGTGAGAACCAGACCAAAGTGGACAAGTGCTACCGCGATCTGGGTCACTACCTGCGCCTGATCAACTACTGCCTGGTTGTGGGCGGCACCGGCCCTCTGGACGAGTGGGGCATCGCCGGTGCTCGTGAGGTGTACCGCACCCTGCGTCTGCCTACCGCTGCTTACGTCGAGGCCCTGACCTACACCCGCGACCGGGCTTGCTCCCCTCGCGACATGAGCCCCCAGGCTCTGAACGAGTTCAAGGCATATCTTGACTACGCCATCAACGCCCTCTCCTGATCTCTTCATCGAAATCAGCTTGAGTGCAGGAGGCCTTCGGGCCTCCTTTTTTAGTTTTCTTGCACATCAAGAGCGAAGAAAGCGAGGCCGACAAAGCGAGGATTAAGGTGGCCAGAAACAGAGCAAGGCACCGGAGATCGGCGTGAGCAACCAGGTACTCGACAAATTATTTGAAGACCTAGAGCATCCGAATCCCTATATCCAGACCCAAGCCTTCACCGCCATGGCGGAGCACTGGCAAGAGGAAGCAACCCCCAGGCTGATTGCCTTACTCAGTCAACCCAACGTCGGCTTGAGACGGGCCTCAGTGCGGGCCCTGGGCTCTTTCGGCGAGGCAGCCATGCAACCGATCGCTGATTGCTTTCGGACAACAGACGACGCCACGGTGCGCGCAAGCTGTGTGAAGGCCTACGCACAACTGGCCTCGAACTACCCGGGACTCCCGTTCAGCGAGGGGGCGATGGCGGTGCTGAGAGACGGCCTCGGCGATGACTCCCCCGTCGTTGCCGTGGCGTCTGTGATGGCCCTCGGCCAGGTGGGGGAACAGGCAGTCGCCTTACTGCTTGAAGTCAGCCGCGGTGACAACCCAGCCCAAGGGGTAGCGGCCATCAATGCCCTGGCCGAGATCAATGATCCCTCCGTCGAAGCGGGATTCAACGCACTCCTCCATGAGGAGAGCTTGGACAGCTACGTCAAGGAGACCTTGACTTCAGCGATGATGCGACTCAAGGACCTGAAGGCGCGTCAGGCGTCCTCGTTGCTTAGCTGATTGATCGCCAAAGAAAGAACGGCTTGCACGTCAGATTGGTTTTCTTGATCCAACCGTGCTTGCAGAGAAGGAATTGATCCAGATGCCCTGAGTTTCATCAGAGACAGAGCGGCGTTCTTGCGCACCTGACCCACTGCATCGATGAGCAAAGGCTCGAGCTGAGGTGCGGCCCAGTCGGGGTCATGGAGCTTGCCGAGCAAGGTTGCCGCCTCGGCACGGACATCAGCATCGATGTCTGATAGCGCTCCAACCACAAGAGCTTTGGCGACGTCATCCGCCAAGCTCTGGATTTGGTCGCCGAGGGCGGCGATGGCAGCGCAGCGGATTTCGGCATGGTCAGACGCGGCCGCATCCCGAAGCGCTTCAGGTGCACGCGCACCGACAAAGGCAAGCGCCCAACTGGCAAGGCCCAGCTGCATCGCCGTGCTCTCGGGATCGATCAGCACATCAAGGAGCAAGGGAATGGCCTCCGCACCAACGGCAGCCATCGCGCCAACGACTGAGCCCTGAACGACCGGATCAGGATCGCCGCGCAGGGCTTCCAAAAGCACTGGCAATGCACGGGGATCCTCGATCAAGGTCAAGGTCTTGGCGGCCGCCCGGCGAACCGTGACGCTCTCATGGCTGGAGAGCGCTCTACAAAGGGACGGGACCGCTGCTTTGCCAACAACCCCCAAGCTCTCCGCAAAGGTCAGACGCATCAGCCCTCTTGGGTCACCAAGGCCGGCCACCATTTTTTCGATGGCGTCCGCGTCACTCGGGGGAAGATTTCCGTTGCGGAGTTGTTGCCTGAGCTCTTTTGCGAGCTGACTGGCTTCCTGTTCATTGAGCTGCTGGGGCTGCCCATTAACGCTTAGGGAATGGGCCTCAGACACAAGCAAGGGGAAGAGCAAGCTGAATTATGGGGTTCCTGCAGTGACCTGGACAAGTTGAGCGGGATGGCTGCGGATCCGCTCCGCCAGAGGTTCATGGCGAGGGTTCAGCGACTCAACACGCTGTCACGCTGGCTAGGCTGACGCAATGGAACATGATGAGCTGAACAACTGGCGCAAGCTTGCAGCAGAACTTGAAGCGTCTGGGGAGACCGAGAGCAAGTTCTATGAGCGTGCCAAAATGATCGCCTTGGGATATCCCGACCCACTCACACTGGGAGATTCCAACGACTCGACATTAGGCGAAGTGCAAGAACCATTCGAACAGCTCAAAACCTCCAAAACACTGCCCAGATGAAACGTCGCTTTCTGGTCTCTGCCAAGGACTTTCTCCCACAGGAGGTGGAATGCGAGGGATGCAGCGGCGATGCACTGATGCTCGCGCTTGAGGACGCAGAGATTCGACATTGGAAAGTTAACCGCAGAAGCCCAAGTGGCCAAGATTGGTTTTTTGACGTCGCTCTTTCCGAAGAAATCAAGGAGTTCTGCGTACAAACTTTGTGTTGAAAGCCAGCGTCAAGTGAGCCGTAAATGTGTCTTTGGCTTGAGTTACTTCATTTAGCTCAATTCAGACCGAGCTTGACGGCTGATTACATCGCCACTCTGTGTTGGCAGACCCAACATGGACGGAGAAAGGAATTTGAATCCACGACGCTTAATCTTCGCATTGGAGACCGACGCGTTCACCACCCGTGCTCCGTTGGGTGCGCCGCACCAAATCACAGGAGGGAGCCCCCTTCGCTCGCAGATGATGTTGGACAGCTGCCTTCGGCTGAGGCGCATGTCGTCGACCAGATTGAACGTCCCTTCCAAATCGTGGTACCAAGCAAATTCAACGCCCCGGCTGATGTCCTCGAGGTGCGTCCACGCTGGAATGTGATCGCCATCGCGAGAGATGGGTCGGCCAGCGGCTTGTTGCACAAGCGAAACCATGTCTCGCCCAGGCCCGTAAATCCCTCCCAAGCGCAAGACACAAACACTCCGGTTAGGCCCCTGCAAGTCAAGAAGCTGCTGCTCCGCCTCAATCAGCAGGCGGTTAATCGGATGACTCCGATCCAGTGGCGATCCCTCGCCTACCTCTTGTCCACCTTGATCTCCAAAGACGCCGACAGTGCTGATGTATGTGATGTGCAGCGGCCTCTGGCGGGGACAGGTCTTTAGGGCCTGAACAAGGTTTTTGATTCCCTTGGAAAAGACCTCTTCGTAGCTCTCTTCCTGTCGCGTAGGCGCCACGCTGATCAGCAGACCGTCAAGCTCCTCAAGGAAACTGAAGTTCGCTTGATCGGAGACAAGGTCGAGGAGGGTGGGTGTTGCACCCAGCGCCTCAACGCGCGGGAATCGCGCTGCATCGCGAATCGTCGCGAGGACGTCGTGACCGGCAAGACGGAGTCGCCTACAAAC
>NZ_JBIPMN010000205.1:0-3992 GCF_044369115.1 Vulcanococcus sp.
GCTCTTCTGCAGCTGATACAGACGGGCCACACCCGTGGTGGTTTCTTCCGTCACGCCCTGGATCTGGGCCTTGATGCGGGAGTAGAAGCCAGGCTGGGCAGCCAGCTTCTGGCGGATGCTGTTGAAGAGGGCGGTCTCCTCTTCGTTGGAGGGGTTGTCGAGCACCGAGGGATCGCTCTCGGCCTTGGTGCCCAGCATCACTAGACCGGTGGCATCGCCGCCGTCGTCGAGGATCATGTTGGGCGTGCCGCCATCGCCCCACTCGAGGATGCGGTGGGTGAAGGCCCAGTACTCATCCAGGGTTTCGCCCTTGTAGGCGAACACGGGGATGCCCGCGGCAGCGATCGCGGCGGCGGCGTGATCCTGGGTGGAGAAGATGTTGCAGCTGGCCCAGCGCACCTCGGCGCCGAGGGCCACAAGGGTTTCGATCAGAACAGCGGTCTGAATCGTCATGTGCAGGGAACCCGCGATGCGGGCGCCCTTGAGGGGCTGCTCAACGCCGTACTTGCTGCGCAGGGCCACCAGACCCGGCATCTCGGTTTCGGCGATCTCGATTTCCTTGCGACCGAAATCAGCCAGACCGAGGTCGGCGATCACGTACGTGCTGGTGCTCTGCAGCGCAGGCGCCGTGGGGGAAGCCACCATGAAAGTTGAGGAGTTGCGTTGAACAAAAACACGACTGAACCGAGTTCAACAGCGCAGCTCAGCGAGCCGGACCGGAGTGTTGGATCAATCGAAGTGGAATATCTGCAGAGACGCCGAGGCTTCGGGCTCGCTGAGGAGCAATCTACCGGGATGGAATCGCGCAGCGTGTTGTTGGCGGATGCCGCCGCCACCCAGGATCTGGGCCGCCAACTAGCCCAGCAATGGCTTGCCCTACCGCAAGGCGAGCGGCCAATCCTGCTGCTGCAGGGTGATCTGGGTGCGGGCAAAACCTGCCTCACCCAGGGCCTGGCCGCCGGCCTGGGCATCGACGAACCGATCACCAGCCCCACCTTTGCCCTAGCCCAGCACTACACCGGGCGCGCCGGCGCCCTGGTGCATCTCGACCTCTACCGCCTGGATCACCCAGCCGCCGCCGATGAACTGTTCGCCCAGGAGGAAGAGGAGGCGCTGGCCCTGAACGCTCTGATGGCCGTGGAGTGGGCCGAGCGGCTCAGCTTTGTACCGGAGGGCGCCTGGACGGTTGGCCTGGAGCTGCTGGATCCCGAGGAACCAGCAGCCGGCCGGCGGGCCTGGCATCACTGAAGGGCTCGAAGAGCGTTTGATGCCAGGGGCCGGTGATGGGTGTGCCCGGACGTGTCCAACTCGGGATATCCGTGGATATCCGGCGGCGGACAGGGCCAGACAGAGCAACAGTCCGAGGCAAAACCACCAACCAAGACGCGCCGCACAACAGAGCAAACGCGCAACCCTGCCAAGGGCTCACTGGTGCGCAGCCAAGAACCTCTCCACCTCTTGCTGTGTGGGTTGCGGGTCAATCGCCCCCGCGCCCCCACACACCAGGGCGCCGCAGGCGCTGGCGAAGCGCGCCGCCTCAGCGCTGCCGCCCTCAAGGAATTGTGGCTGCTGGCAGAGCTGGTGCAGCAGGCCGGCCAGAAAGGCATCGCCCGCGCCGGTGCTGTCCACCACAGGCACCGGATAGGCCGGCATCACGCCGCTGCTCGAGCCAAAGCACCAGGCCACCTGGGCGCCGCCATCGGTCACCACCACCGCGGGCTGCTTGGGCAGGGAGGCACGGATTGCCGCCGGATCAGTGCCGCCGAACAGCCAGCGAGCCTCCTCCGCCGCCAGCTTGATCAAGGTGGCCTGCTCCAGAAGAGGACGGATCGCTGCCACCGCGGTCGGCGACGGACCGGCAGCGGGGCCGGCAGCGGGATCCCAGAAAGTGGGGCGCCAATTCACATCCAGCGCCACAGCCACCTGCGCCTGAGCCGCAAGCTGCATCGCCGCCGTGAGCGCTGCGGCCGAGGCGGGTGTGGCCAGGGGGATCGTGCCCAGCTGCAACCAGCGGGCCTCGCGCAGCAGCGGCGCCAGGGCGACCTCAAGGGCCGCAGCATCCAGGGCCTGATCGGCGAAACCCTCTCCCCGATCGCCGGCGAACCCCCCAAAGCTGCGGTCGCCGCCGGCATCGCGCTGCACCAGCACGATCCGGCTGGGGCGGGTGGGGTCGCTCTGCAGGGCGCTCTGATCAACGCTGCGGCTTAACAGCAGCTGGCGGAAGGCCTCACCGATGGCGTCGCTGCCAAGCCGGCCCGCCAGGGCGGCGGGGGTGCCGAGCCGAGCCAGGGCGCAGGCCACGTTGGCGGGTGCTCCCCCGAGGCGGTCGTCGCACTGCTCGGCCGGGGCGGTGGCCGGATCCCCACCCAGGGGCCCCAACCGATCAACCAGGGCCTCCCCCAGGCAGACCACCTGCGGCGCAGCGGCAGCAGCCATGGCTCAGACGGCCTTAGGCCGCAGCGGCACTGCCTTCAGCTTGCAAACGTTGCTGCAGGGCGGCAATGATCCGCGCATTGGCAGCCGGGAACGGAAACTCCCCGAGCCGGGCCGGCTCCACCCAGCGCACCTGCTGCGCCGCCAGCGGCTGCGGTTCGCCCGAAAGCCAGCGGCACAGATGCACCACAAAGCGCAACCGCTTGTGGCTATATGCGTGCTCCAGCGTGATCAGCTCTTCTCCCACCGCCACAGCAATCGCCAGCTCCTCCTCGAGCTCACGGCGGATCGTGGTCTCGATCGCCTCGCCGGGTTCCTGCTTACCGCCGGGGAATTCCCACAACCCGCCCAACAAGCCCTCATTCAGGCGCTGATCAATCAACACCTCACCGGCCTCATTGAGCACCACGCCCACGCCGATCACCTGAAACGGCAACTCGCGAGGCGTTTCTTTCACGGGGTAATCGGCAGGTTTGCCGGCAGCGTAGGCAGCGCAATGCACCTGCCACGGACACTCGCTGCAGCGCGGTTGGCGGGGCGTGCAAATGGTGGCGCCCAGGTCCATCAGCGCCTGGTTGAACTCCCGGGGCCGCTGCGGATCGAGCAACAGCTCGCTCTGTTGCCAGAGCCCGGCGAGATCGCGCGCCGGTGGCCGCGGGCTCGCGCTGAGACGCGCCAACACCCGCTTCACGTTGCCGTCGAGGATGGCGTGGGGCTGGTTGAACGCCGAGGACAGGATGCTGCCGGCGGTGCTGCGGCCGATACCCGGTAGGGCCAGCCAACTCTCCAGATCCTGGGGCCAAGCGGCGGGATCGGCAGAAGCGCCCGGGGCGGCGTTTCGGGCCCGGATCTGCTCTTGCAGCTGCCTGGCTCCCGCCAGGAGACGCCGGGCGCGGGAGTAGTAGCCCAGGCCCTGCCAGAGCAGCAACACATCGTGCTCCTCCGCTGCGGCCAGGGCCTCGAGCGTGGGAAAGGCCTGCATCCAGCGCTGCCAGTAGGGGAGAACCACCTGCAACTGGGTCTGCTGGAGCATCACCTCCGCGACCCACGTTCCGTAGGGATCAAGCAGATCGCCACCATCCGGGCGCTCACCGGCTGGGCGCAGCTTCCAAGGAATGGTGTGGCGACCGTTGTGCTGCCACCAATCCAGCAACGCAGAACGAAGCTCAATCCGCGCCTGATTGTGGTCAGTCATGCCTGAGGCTGTGCAAACCGAGACTGACGTCGATAGACCTCAGACAGCCACGTAGGCCTGCACGTTTTCGCTGAGGCGGCGCAGGCCGGCGAGGCCGTCGCGCTCGAGGTTGCGCACGCGGTCGCGGCTCATGCCCAGGATGCGGCCGATGCCGGTGAGGCTCATCGGTTCGTCGGGCTCAGGCACATCGGCGCAGGGGATGCCGTAGCGCATCTTGAGCACGCGGCACTGCAGATCAGGCAGTTGCTCGAGCAGATCGCGCATGTCGCTGCGCAGGCACTCCCCATCCACCAGCTCTTCCGGCTGGGTGCCATCGGCCGCCAGCAGATCCAGCAGTTCGGTGTCGTCGCCGTCGCCCACCTTC
>NZ_JBIPMN010000055.1:0-13933 GCF_044369115.1 Vulcanococcus sp.
CGATCAGCACCGGCAATGCGGAACTCGAAGATTTCCGTCGCCGGCTTGAGGGTCTGCTGTGAGCAGCTCGTTTGCGGATGTGCAACGGGGCCATCTGCTCACCGAGCAGGCCAACCCCTCCAGTGCTGATCTCGATGCCCTGAGCACCGCCGATCTTGTGGCGGTGTTTGTTGAAGAGGACCGCCGCCCCCAGGAGGCTGTGGCTGCTGCGGCACCAGCTCTCACCGCCGCAATCGATGCCATCGCCGAGCGTTTGCGTTCCGGCGGTCGCCTGTTTTATCTGGGCGCCGGCACCTCTGGCCGGTTGGGTGTTTTGGATGCGGCGGAGTGTCCGCCCACCTTCTGCAGTGCTCCGGAGCTGGTGCAGGGCGTTTTGGCGGGTGGGGCTCCGGCGCTGTTGCGCAGCTCAGAAGGCCTCGAGGATCTGTTCGACGCGGGCCGTGATGATCTCATCAGCCGCGGCTTCAACGCTGCAGACGCCTTGGTGGGTATCGCGGCGGGCGGCACCACGCCCTACGTGCATGGCGGCTTGAGCCACGCCCGCAATATCGGTGCCCTGAGCATTGCCATGGCCTGCGTGCCGGCCGAGCAGGTTGCCATGCCTTGTGATATCGACATCCGCCTGATCACGGGTCCTGAGGTGTTGACGGGTTCCACGCGCCTGAAGGCTGGAACGGCCACCAAGATGGCCCTCAACATCCTCAGCACCGGTGCAATGGTGCGGCTGGGCAAGGTGTACGGCAACCGCATGGTGGATGTGGCGGTGACCAACAGCAAGCTCGAGGACAGAGCCCTGCGCATCCTGGCTGATCTGGCCGGCGTGGACCGTGACGCCGGCCGTGCCTTGCTGCAGGAGAGCGAGGGCTCCGTGAAGTTGGCACTGCTGATGGCCCGCTGCGGCATCGGTGCGGCCAGCGCCCGTGAACAGCTCGCCAGCCACGGCGGCCAGCTGCGCTCAGCCCTCGAATGAGCCCCAGTAAGGCTCAGTGAACAGGTCCAACTTGCGCCGTGTGGCAGCGGGCACCTGATCAGCCGGCGTCATCAAGGCATCGCGCAGGGCGGTGTGGGCCTGGCTGGCTGGGCGTTGCACACCGATGCGCTCTGCTGTGGTACGCACGATCTGCGTGGCCAGCTCGGCGTTGGCGCGCAGGTTGCCGATCACGATCTCCACGGTGACGCTGTCGTGATCGGCGTACCAGCAGTCGTAGTCGGTGGCCATGGCGAGGGTGGCGTAGGCGATCTCCGCTTCGCGGGCCAGGCGTGCCTCGGTGTGGTTCGTCATCCCGATCACCGTGCAACCCCAGCTGCGGTACAGGTTGGATTCGGCGCGGGTGGAGAAGGCGGGGCCTTCCATGCACAAATAGGTGCCGCCGCGGTGCAGGCTGCGTCCCTCCGGCATCAGGCTGTCGGCCACATCACCGAGCAGGCGGCTGAGGCTCGCGCAGAAGGGATCGGCCAGGGCCACGTGGGCCACAGCCCCCTCGCCAAAGAAGCTGATCGGCCGCTGCATGGTGCGGTCGATGAATTGATCTGGCACCACCATGTCGAGTGGTTTCACCTGCTCCTGCAGCGAACCCACCGCTGAGGGGGAGAGAATCCAGCGCACGCCCAAGGAGCGCATCGCCCAGATGTTGGCCCGGTAGGGCACCTCCGTGGGCAGATAGGTGTGGTGGCGGCCATGGCGGGCCAGGAACACCACCTCCATGCCGCCGAGGGTTCCCAACCGCAGGCTGTCGGAGGGGGGGCCAAAGGGCGTGTCGATGGTGAGCTCCTGCACGTTCTCCAGCCCTTCCATGGCATAGAGACCGCTGCCGCCGAGCACGCCGAGGCGGGCCTGGGGGAGGTTCAGACCGGTGGGTGAGGCCATGGTTCGGTTGCGCCTCTCACCCTTCTACCGGAGCGCCCATACTGACTTCTGTTTGCGTTTTCTCCGCCGTGACCAAAGCCGTGATGGTGACCGACGCCGGCACGATCGAACTGGAGCTGTTCGAAGCCGATGCGCCCAACACCGTGGCCAACTTCGTGAAGCTGGCCAAGGACGGCTTTTACGACGGCCTGGCCTTCCACCGCGTGATCCCCGGCTTCATGGCCCAGGGCGGCTGCCCCAACAGCCGTGAAGGTGCTCGCGGCATGGCCGGCACCGGCGGCCCTGGCTACCAGATCGATTGCGAAATCAACACCCAGAAGCATCAAGCCGGCACCCTGGCCATGGCCCACGCTGGCCGCAACACCGGTGGCTCTCAGTTCTACATCTGTCACGAGGCCCAGCCCCACCTCGACGGCGTGCACACCGTGTTCGGTCACACCGGCAACATGGATGTGGTGATGGCTCTCAAGAACGGCAGCCGCATCACCAGCGTCACCATCAGCGATTGATCGGGACTGATTGCGACTGAGCCTGTCGCTGACAACGCTGATGCGCCGGGTTTAGCTCCAGCGCATCAGCGTTCCGGCGTCGACCCGGAGCTGGGGGCGACTCGCCTGAAGCTCTAGGAGTGGTCGTCGCTCCGCTTCCAAGGTGTTGCTGGGATGCGCGGTGCGCTGGCTATCGGGCGCGAGAAGCAGGCTGACGCTGCCGGTTTGCGGCCATCCAGCCATGGTGTGCAGCATCTGCACCAGCTGCGCTGCATCACCGCTCGCCACCAGCACCGCTAAGTCGGGCTGATTGAGTAGCGCCAGCACGCGGGAGTGCTCTTCCAGTTCCAACTCCAGATTGTGCTCATCGCACCAGGTGCGCAGTTGCTGGAACTGGGCCGACTTGGCTTCCCCGCTCAGTTCTTCGTCCGCTGCCGTCGTCCAGGCCAGCACCGCGGCAGGACCGCGGCCGCTTGGTGGATCCATCAGATGGCCGAGTTTGGCCTGCTTGGTTTGTAGGTAGGCGGCGTTGTGCTGGCTGGGGTCCATCACCAGCGGCACTCGATCCTCCACCTGGAGGCCGTAGCCGCCCAGGCCGGCAATCTTGCGCGGGTTGTTGGTGATCAGGCGCAACCGGTGCACCCCAAGATCGCTCAGGATTTGGGCACCCACGCCGTAATTGCGGAGGTCGGCGGGGAAGCCCAGGCGTTCATTGGCTTCCACCGTGTCGAGGCCGCCATCCTGCAGCGAGTACGCCCGCAGCTTGTTGATCAGGCCGATGCCGCGGCCCTCCTGGCGCAGATACACCACCACGCCCTCGCCTGCCTCCTCGATCATGCGCAGGGCAGCTTCGAGCTGCGGGCGGCAGTCGCAGCGCAGGGAGCCAAAGGCATCGCCAGTGAGGCACTCGCTATGCACCCGCACCAAGACGGGGCCATCGGCCTGTTCGGGTTGGCCTTTCACGATGGCCACGTGCTCGCTGCCGTCGAGCTCGTTGCGGAAGCCGATGGCGCGGAAACTGCCGAAGGAGCTGGGCAGTGAGGCTTCCGCCTGGCGGCGCACGAAGCGCTCGGTATCGAGCCTGTAGCGGATCAGATCGGCGATGTTGATCAGCCGCAGGCCGTGGCGCTGGGCGTAATCGACCAGCTGCGGCAGCCTCGCCATGGAGCCATCCATGTTTTGGATCTCGCAGATCACTCCGGCGGGATAGAGACCGGAGAGGCGGGCCAGATCCACGGCGGCTTCAGTGTGGCCTGCGCGTTTGAGCACGCCGCCCTGCTTGGCGCGCAGCGGAAAGATATGGCCCGGGCGGCGTAGATCCCCCGGGCGGGTGGCGGGATGGATGGCCACCTGAATGGTGCGGGCCCGGTCTTCAGCGGAGATCCCAGTGCTGACTCCGTTTTCTGGGCCCGCATCCACGCTCACGGTGAAGGCGGTCTGGTTGCTGTCGGTGTTGCGATCCACCATCAGGGGCAGATCGAGGGCATCAAGCCGCTCTCCTTCCATGGCAAGGCAGATCAACCCCCGAGCCTCGGTGGCCATGAAATTGATCTGTTCCGGCGTGGCGAACTGAGCTGCGCAGATCAGATCGCCTTCGTTCTCTCGGTTCTCGTCATCCACCACCACCACCATTTCGCCATTGCGGATTGCCGCCAGGCCATCGGCGATGGTGTCGAACGGGAAAGCGCTTGGGTTCAGGGGTGGAGGGCCCGCCGGGCCCGGGTTGCAGACACTTTTATAGAGCCCGGTACGATCCGACGTTCCTGACATCCCGGCATGGCCAGCAAGCGCGTTGCGGTGATCGGCGCCTCCGGGTACGGCGGCTTGCAGACCCTGCGCCTGCTTCAGGGCCATCCTGAGTTGGAGGTGAGCTTCCTCGGCGGCGAGCGCAGCAGCGGCAAGCGCTGGAGCGAGCTCACGCCATTTCTGCCCCTGCCGGGTGATCCCGTGGTGCAGTCGCCTGATCCTGAAGCGATCGCCGCTGCGGCTGATTTAGCGGTGTTGAGCCTGCCCAATGGCCTGGCCTCCACCCTGGTTCCTCCCCTGTTGGAGCGGGGCGTGAAGGTGGTCGACCTCTCCGCCGACTACCGCTACAGCTCCCTGGATCAATGGAAGGAGGTCTACGCCTCGGAGGCTCGCTCCTTCCCCCGCACCGACGCCGAACTTTGCTCAGAAGCGGTGTATGGCCTTGTGGAGTGGGAGGCGGAGCGGATCGCGGCGGCGCGGTTGGTGGCAGCACCTGGCTGTTTCCCCACGGCCAGCCTGCTTGCGCTCACACCGCTGCTCAAACAGGGCTTGATTGAAACGGGCGGCATTGTGATCGATGCGAAGACCGGCACCAGTGGTGGCGGCCGCGCCGCCAAGGAGCATCTGCTTCTGGCTGAAGCCTCCGAAGGTGTTGCCCCTTATGGCGTGGTGGGTCATCGCCACACCAGTGAGATCGAGCAGCTGTGCAGCCGCGCTTCAGGCCACGCCATCGCCCTGCAGTTCACGCCGCATCTGATTCCGATGGTGCGGGGTCTGTTGGCCACGGTGTATGGCCGACTCCGGGATCCAGGCCTCACCGCTGAAGATCTCACCACGCTGCTGGCAGCGGCATATCGCCACGCCCCCTGTGTGCAGGTGCTCCCCGTGGGTACCTACCCCTCGACGAAGTGGGTGCGTCAGACAAACCGCGCGCTGCTGTCGGTGCAGGTGGATGGCCGCACCGGCCAGCTGATCCTGATGTGCGCCATCGACAACATGGTGAAGGGCCAGGCCGGCCAGGGCGTGCAGTGCCTCAACCTGATGGCGGGGCTGCCGGCGGAAACTGGTCTGCCCCTGCTGCCCTTCTATCCCTAGGTCAGCCCCAGCCGTTCGGCGGCACGCCGCACGGCCAGAGGCAGGATCCGGTGCTCCTGGGCATGGATCCGTGCAGCCAGGCTTTCCACCGTGTCGGCCTCCAGCACTGGCACGGCCGCTTGCACCAGAATTGGCCCCGTGTCGACCTCCAGGCTCACCAGATGGGCCGTGCAGCCGCTGAGCTGAACGCCGGCTGCCAAGGCCTGCTCGATCGCTTTCGCGCCGCGGAAGCTGGGCAACAGTGAGGGGTGAATGTTGATCAGGCGCTCGGAATAGGCATCGATCAAGGCCTGGGTAACGATGCGCATCCAGCCGGCCATCACCACCAGCTCCACATCGGCGGCCTGAAAACTGGCAATCAGTGCCTGATCGAGTGCTTCACGGCTGGAGTAGCTGCGGTGGTCGTGAACCGTGCAGGGCACGCCCAACCGCAGGGCGCGCTGTTCAGCGCCGCAGCACGGGTTGTTCACCACCAATTGGCACACCGTGGCTGCCAGCTGCCCCCTCTGGCATGCGGCCACCAAGGCTTCGAAGTTGCTGCCCTCTCCCGAGGCCATCACCCCCAGGCGCAATGGGCGAGCTCCGGCGGGCGGGCGATCTGGTGGCAACGGCCACTGGATCGACAGGTTGGGCTCGCTAGGGTTCGGAGGATCGGGTGTCGGGCCATGTCCCATCTCTCCATCCTGCCAACCGTCCTCCGTGATGAGGATGTGCTTGTTCAGGCGCTTGAGGATCTTGAGCTCACGGTGGTCCGCGGCGGCGACCTGCGTGGCTTTGCCGATCAGCGTGAGGCCGTCAGCGTGCGTGTTCAGCTTCCCGAGGGCACCTGGCTGGGCTGGCGCCATGACGCCACCGGTCAGCTGGCTCTGGTGGGAGATCTCCAGCAGCTCGGTCGCTCCCGCTCGCTGCAGCAGCTGCTCGGCGCGATCACACGCCGCTATGCCGCCCGGCAAGCCCTGCGCAGCCTCTCCCAGGATCTGCCCGGCGCCACCCTCGAACTTGCCAACAGCCTGAATCCCTGAGGCACGCCGTGGTTCAGGTCCATCTTGATCTGAGCGAGCCCCAACAACATTTGGTGTCCGTTCAGATCCAGCTTGCGCCGCGGCTGGCGCGGATGCGCCTCGCTTTGCCTGGCTGGACGCCGGGCTCCTATCTGATGCGCGATTACGTGCGCCAGCTTGAGGGCCTGGTGGTGGAGCAGAGCGGCCAGGTGCTCGAGCTCCAGCGCCTGGGGCCATCCGCCTGGGGTGTGGTGTGCGACCCCTGCGGCTGTCTTCTCACCATTCGCTATCGGGTGTTGGCGACGGAACTCACCGTGCGCACCTGTCACCTGGATCACGAGCACGGCTTTCTGGCTCTGGCGGCTGTGGTGCTCGAACTGGCGGGTGAGCGCTGGAGCCGCCATCAGCTCAGCTGCACGCTGCCGCAGGGCTGGCAGGCCTTTGTGCCGCTTCCAAGCTCCAACGGTGTTTGGCAGGCCCGCGACCTGGATCACCTGCTCGATAGCCCCCTCGAGGCTGGTCCGCACCAGCCTCACGATTTTGCGGTGCACGGTGTTCCCCATCAGCTGGTGTGCTGGGCAGGAACTCCTGGTGAGGAGCGCTGGCTACTGAAAAGGCAGCCGAAACTGCTTGAGGATCTTCGGCGCGTCTGCGAGTCCTGTTGCCGGTTGATGGGTGTTGCCTCCCCGGCCGCCCACCGCTATCTGGTGATCCTGCATCTGGTGGACGAGGGCTACGGCGGCCTTGAACATGATGACAGCACGGTTCTTGTCTACGGACGCCGCAACTTTGAGAAGCCCAATGGCTATCGCCGCTTTCTGCAGTTGGTGGCCCATGAATATCTGCATCAATGGAACGTGCGCCGGCTGCGACCAGCGGAGCTCACCCCGATCGACTACCACCGGCCGCCGGTGGTGCCGAGCCTCTGGTTTGCCGAAGGGGTCACCAGTTACCTCGATCAGTTCCTGCCACTCAGCGCTGGCCTGAGTGACCCCGCGGATCTCCTCACGGATTTGGCTGAAGACCTGAGCCGCTACCGGCTCACTCCAGGGCGCGGTGTACAGAGCCTGCGGGAGAGCAGCCAGGAGGCCTGGGTGAAGCTCTACAAGGCTGATGCCTATGCAGCCGATGCCCAGGTGAGTTACTACCTCAAGGGCGCGGTGGTGGCCCTGTGCCTGGATCTGCAGCTGCGCCGCAACGGTGGCTCGTTGATGCAGGTGCTACGCCAGCTCTGGTTGAGCCACGGACGCTGGGGGCGCGGCTATAGCGAGGCTGATCTGGTGCAAGCCTTTTCCACACACTCTCCAGACTTGGCGACCCAGCTACCCCGTTGGCTGCGCGAGCTCGACGATCCAGATCTCGATGGCTACCTATCGAGTGTGGGTCTATTCCTGGACGCGGAGATGGCGAGCACGCCATGGGCAGGACTGACAACGCGTCAAGAGGCCGGCGGTCTCATGGCGGCTCGGGTGGTGCGCGGCGCTCCGGCAGAGCAAGCCGGTGTGATGGTCGGTGATGAGCTGGTGGCTCTGGATGGACAGCGCCTGAAATCCCCGGACGACCTGCAACGTGCCCTGCGCAGCCATCAGTGCCAAACCTTGCTGATTGCAAGGCGATCCCAGCTGCGCAGCCTTGAGCTCCACCCTCAGGCCCCCCACGTAGAGCGTTACTTGCTCAAGCGTGTTGCCAACGCCACTGATGAGCAGATGGCTGCTCAACACCGCTGGTTGCTCCAGCAGCCAGCGCAGGTGGGCTGATGGTGCGGCCCTTCAGCGACAGCAAAACAACCAGGCCCCCTGTTTGGTCCGCGGCGGTACTCGCCGGTGCCTCCGTCCTGGCTCTTGTGGCTTTGGCTCTCCATCAGGAGCGTGATCCGCTGCCGGTGTCGCTACCCGGCGTGGCTCAGCGCCCCAAGGCACCGGCGCCACCGCAGCAGAGCGCCTGGGTTAGCCCGCTTTCGCGCCAATGCGGCGTGCAGGATCAAACGCTTCGCCAGCGGCTTCAGGCGTTGCAACGGGATCTGCCCAAGCGCATCCGCCGGGTCAGTATCGACCCCAGCAACTACGGCGAACGCACCTCCCGTGATGCCTACGGCAACAGCGTGGACACCAATCCCTCGCTGGTGGTTTTGCACGAAACCGTCTACGGCATCGGCTCCGCCATCAACACCTTCACCACCCATCACCCCCACGACCAGGACCAGGTGAGCTATCACCTGTTGGTCGGTGAGGACGGCCAGGTGGTGGAGACCCTGGATCCTTCGAAGCGCGCCTTCGGCGCCGGTTATTCCGCCTTCAAGGGTCGTTGGGACGTGACCAACCCCAACATGGATGGCTCCGTGAACAACTTCGCGCTGCACCTGAGCCTGGAAACGCCACTCGATGGTGAGGACGCCGACTCAGCTCACAGCGGGTACTCCAGTCTTCAGTACGACGCTCTGGCGGTGGTGCTGGCGCATTGGATGCGTCGGTACCGCATTCCGTTTGAGCACATCACCACCCACCGCTACGTGGACCTTGGCGGCGAGCGGGCTGACCCCCGCAGCTTCGAGTGGAACGCGCTTCAGGTGCGTCTGGCTGCCCTAAACGCTCTCTGCTGATCAGATCAGCTCGGGCGCCGGCTTGCGCTGCACGCTGAAGATCAGGCCATGCAGCTCCGGATCCTGCATGTAGCGGAGGATCCGAGCGGGATAGTCGAGCTTGCCATTGTGGAGGTAGGCCAAGGTGGCGACGGTTTTGGCGCGACCTCGGTTCTGGCTGACGTTGAACGTGGACGAGGCCGGCTGCTTGAGCACCAACAGCAAACGTGCCATCTTCCCGGCCAACAGCTCCACGTTGCGCTCGGGATCCAGCAGCTGATCGCGGGCTGCGGCCACCTCTTCGGGGCTGGCTTCTTCTCGCAGCAAGCCCTGTTTCACCATTTCGCTCAGCCCAAGCTGAGCTGGGCCATGGGTGCTGAACAAACCTGAATGGGCGGCAAGAGGCAGGTCTTCGCCTGGTTTGGCGTGCTGCATCTCATCGAACAGAATTGCGGCGAGCAGCATCGGGTTGATCCCGGTGCGATGGCTTTCGCGCCACACCACCGGGCGCAGAGCATCGAGCCGCGTCACCGTATGGCTGCGAAGGGGGGTGAGCTGATCAACGCCTTTGGTGAACAGCTGCGCCAACTTGGGTTGAGGCCCGTGCACGCCGAAGCGGCGCTGCAGCTCCTGCAGCTCCTCCGCTGTGAAGGTTGTGGGGTCAGCTTCGCGGTTTTCAGCCAGGCTGGAGCGGTCAGCCGTGGGGGCAGTTGAGCGGCCCATCCGTACAGACCAATCCACGCTGCCCAGGCTGAGCATGGCGAGCCCTAAGGCGCCCGCGCAGAGCGCGATGCGGGTACTGCTGTGGCGGAGCGTCTGGCCCAGAGCGAAAGGGGGTATTAACCAAAGCTTACGAACCTTGTCTCAATTCGCTAAGCCGTTCGGCGCACGTCTGTGTGCTTGTCCACACAGTCTCGAATCAGTCTCGCCATTTTGGCTTGTTTCTCGTCTCAAAAGGGTTTGCCCCTAGAGATTTCACCGATAGGTTCGATTTGCGCCTGCCTGAACTGGCTTCATGACATCCACCGCTTCCGCTCCCGGCGTTGACGCCAATAGCCAGTGGCAGCGGTTCTGCAGCCAGCTCTGGCACAACGAGAGCCTTGGTTTCTGGCTGGATGTGAGCCGGATGGGCCTCGATGAGGCTGTGCTCAGCAACCTGCGGCCCCGCTTCAAGGAAGCCTTCCAGGCCATGGCTGAGCTCGAAGGTGGGGCCATCGCCAATGCCGATGAGCAGCGCCAGGTGGGGCATTACTGGCTGCGCAACCCATCGCTGGCTCCCGACGCCGCCAGCGGTCAGCACATTCAGGCGGAGATCGACCGCATCGAGGCCTTTGGCCGTGATGTGCTGATCGGCGCGATCCAACCGGACGGCGGATCCCGCTTTACCGACGTGTTGTGGATCGGGATCGGCGGCTCCGGGCTCGGCCCCCTGTTGATGATCCGGGCCCTGCAGGATCCCGGTGCCGGCCTGCCCTTCCATTTCTTCGACAACGTCGATCCCGACGGCATGCGCCGCACCCTGGCCTCCTTGGGTGAGCGTTTGAAAACCACGCTGGTGATCGTGGTGAGCAAATCAGGGGGCACGCCTGAGCCCCACATCGGCATGCTCCAGGCCCGCCGTGCCGTGGAAGCCGCGGGTGGCAATTGGATCAAGCAGGCCGTGGCAGTGACCATGCTCGGCAGCCGCCTCGATCAGGAGGCGGAGCAGGGCGATTGGCTTGCCCGCTTCGACATGTTCGATTGGGTGGGTGGCCGCACCAGCATCACCAGCGCCGTTGGCTTGCTGCCCGGCGTGTTGATCGGCTCCGACATCCGCGCCTTCCTGGCCGGAGCCGCCGAAATGGATGCGGTGACGCGCGCGGCCACCACCCTCGACAGCAACCCTGCCGCTCTGCTGGCTGCTGCCTGGTTCAAGGCCGCTGGTGGCCGTGGTCAGCGCGACATGGTGGTGCTGCCCTACCGCGACCGCCTGGAGGTGTTCAGCCGCTACCTGCAGCAGCTGGTGATGGAGAGCCTCGGCAAGAAGCTCGATCGCCAGGGCAACGTGGTGCACCAGGGCATTGCTGTCTACGGCAACAAAGGCTCCACCGACCAGCACGCCTACGTGCAGCAGTTGCGCGATGGCGTGGACAACTACTTCGTGACGTTTATCGAGGTGCTTGAAGACCCGGGTGACATCCCGCCTCTCGAGGGCGAGAACCCCGGTGATTTCCTCGATGGCTTCCTCCAGGGCACCCGCTCAGCCCTCACCGAGGAGGGGCGATACAACCTGAGCATCACGATGCAGAAGCTGGATGCTCGCAGCCTTGGCGCTCTGATCGCCTTGTTCGAGCGGGCCGTGGGCTACTACGGCGAGCTGGTGAACATCAACGCCTACCACCAGCCCGGCGTGGAAGCTGGCAAGAAAGCGGCAGCTGCCCTGCTGGGTCTACAAGCGCGCCTGGAGCAAGCCATGGCCGACAGGCGCGAGCACACTCTGGCGGAGTTGCAGCAGCTGATGGGCCTGCCTTCGCCGGAGCCGCTCTATTGGATCCTCCGCCATCTCTGCGCCAACCGCCGCCACATCGATGCGCGCGGTGATTGGGGTCAGCCCGATTCGCTCGTGTTCACCCACGACTGACTTCAGGGCTCTCGCTCTGGCGTCTCCACCTCGGGATATCCATGGATATCCCGAGGTGGAGAGCGCTGTCAGGCAACACCGGACCCCCTAAGCCATCCGCGTTCAGGGCACCAAATTCACGAGCTTGCCGGGCACCACGATGATGCGGCTGGGGGCCTTGCCCTCGAGCCATTTGGCGGCGATGTCGCTCTCGAGGGCCAGCTTCTCCAGGGTGGCCTTGTCGGCATCGGCCGGCACCTCCAGATTGCCGCGCACCTTGCCTTTGATCTGGATCACCAGGGGCACGGTGTCGCGCACCAGGGCGCTGGCATCGGCGGCGGGCCAGCGCTGGGCATGGATGCTGCTGGCGGCGAGGGCATCGCCGGCGTTGCGGCCACCGAGCTTCAGCCAAAGCTCTTCGGCCAGGTGGGGCGCAAAGGGAGCGAGCAGGATCAGCAAGTTTCGCAGGGCCTCGCAGGCGATCACCTCACCGCTGCCCTCGAGGTGCGTGCCCATCGCGTTGCTGAGCTTCATCAGCTCTGAAACGGCGGTGTTGAACTGGTAATCGCCATCGAGGTCATCGCTGATCTCGGTGATAGCGGTGTGCACGGCTCGCCGCAGCTCTTGTTCCGCCGGGTTGAGCCCGCCGCTAGAAGCGGCGTCGCCGATGGTCTTGGCCACCAGCTCCGGGCCACCGGCTCCCGCCTCCAGGCTCAGGCCGCGCTCACAGGCGCCATCCACCAGGCGCCAGAGGCGCTGCAGGAAGCGGAACTGCCCTTCCACATCGGCGTCATCCCACTCGAGATCCTTTTCGGGAGGCGCCTTGAACAGGATGAACATCCGGGCCGTGTCGGCGCCGTACTTGTCGATCACCACGGCGGGATCCACGCCGTTGTACTTCGACTTCGACATCTTTTCGAAGAACGTCTCCAGCACGTCGCCGGTTGCCGGATCGCGGGGATCGGTTGGATCGGCCACATCGGCGGGGGAAATGTATTTGCCGGTGTGGGGGTTCTTGTAGGTGATGCCCTGCACCATCCCCTGGGTGAGCAGGCGCTGGAAGGGTTCATCGAAGCTGAGCAGGCCCCGATCACGCAGCACCTTGGTGAAGAAGCGCGAGTAGAGCAGGTGCAGGATCGCGTGCTCGATGCCGCCCACGTATTGATCCACGGGCAGCCAGCTGTTCACCGCTTCTGTGCTGAATGGAAGCGCGGCGTTCTTGGCGTCGCTGTAGCGCAGGTAGTACCAGCTGGAGCACATGAACGTGTCCATGGTGTCGGTCTCGCGCTTGGCGGGTTTGCCGCAGCAGGGGCAGCTCACGTTCACCCAGCTCTCTAGCTGCGCCAGCGGTGAACCGCCCTTGCCGGCGAGGCTGGCGCCCTTTGGCAGTTCCACTGGCAGCTGATCGGCGGGCACGGGCACCACGCCGCAGCTGTCGCAGTGGATCACCGGGATCGGGCAGCCCCAGTAGCGCTGGCGGGAGATCAACCAGTCGCGCAGGCGGAACTGCACTTTCTCGCGGCCCCAACCTTCGGCTTCAGCAGCGGCGGTGATCGCCTGCTTGGCCTCGCCGCTGGACAGGCCATCAAAACGGCCGGAGTGGATCAGTATCCCGGATTCAGTCCAGGCGCCGCCCGCGAAGGCGTGCTCATCGCTGCCGTCGGGAATGATCACCTGCTGCACCGGCAGCTCGTACTGGCGGGCAAACAGAAAATCGCGCTGGTCGTGGGCAGGCACACCCATCACGGCGCCGGTGCCGTACTCGGCGAGCACGTAGTCGGCGATCCAGATCGGAATCAGCTCGCCGTTGGCCGGGTTGCGCACTTGGGCCCCGATCGGCACGCCGCGCTTGGGCTTGTCTTCGGCGGTGCGCTCCTGTTCGCTCTGGCGCGACACCAGATCGCAGAAGGCCTCCACCGCGATCTCTTGGTCAGCCGTGGTGAGCTGCGCCACCAGCGGATGCTCTGGTGCCAGCACCACATAGGAGGCGCCGAAGATCGTGTCTGGCCGGGTAGTGAAGACGGTGATTCGCTCGGCCGTGTCGTTGCCGGCAGCGTCAACCAAGGTGAAGTGCAGTTCGGCCCCGGTGCTGCGGCCGATCCAGTTGGCCTGCATCGTGCGGACCCGCTCCGGCCAGCCCTCAAGCTTGCTCAGGTCGTCGAGCAGTGGCTGGGCGTAGTCGGTGATCTTCAGGAACCACTGGCGCAGCTTGCGCTTCTCCACCAGGGCGCCGGAGCGCCAGGAGCGCCCCTCGCTATCCACCTGCTCATTGGCGAGCACGGTCTGATCGATCGGATCCCAGTTGACCGTGGCGTCCTTCTGATAGGCCAGCCCCGACTCCAGAAACTGCAGGAACAGCCACTGGGTCCAGCGGTAGTAATCGGCGTGGCAGGTAGCCACCTCGCGCTGCCAGTCAATAGAGAGGCCCAACTGGTTGAGCTGCTCGCGCATGGAGGCGATGTTCTGGTCGGTCCAGGCGCCGGGATCCACGCCCCGCTCGATCGCTGCGTTCTCCGCTGGCAGGCCGAAGGCATCCCAGCCCATCGGATGAAGCACCTT
>NZ_JBIPMN010000003.1:0-35484 GCF_044369115.1 Vulcanococcus sp.
CGAGAGCGCTGAAGGGTGTACCCGGTTCGATCGCCAGTTTTTTGATGCCTTCAGCCGGGTCGAACACGAAGCCGCAGCTGCGGCATTCGAAACGGTGCGTGTCCGGATCGTCGATCGCGGCTTCCGGTGCGGCCACGGAATCTGCGTCCTGCGGCACGTCGCTGGCGGGGGCCTGCTCCTGAACTGGGTCCTCGCTCACGGCATCGCGGTGATTGGTGGGAGCAACTCTAGGAAGTGGCTTCGGTTCGGCGATCTGACCCAGGCACGAGCCATGGATGCCAAACTGGCCCGACGGTTGGGCAGATAGCGCCCGTGTTCGTTCTCTCCGGCTACGACGCCTTTCTGGGCTTCCTGCTGATCGCAGCAGCGGTGCCCGTGTTGGCGCTCGTGACCAACAAGATCGTGTCGCCCAAGTCGCGCACGGGTGAACGGGATCTCACCTACGAGTCGGGCATGGAGCCCATCGGCGGTGCCTGGATTCAGTTCAACATCCGCTACTACATGTTTGCGCTGGTCTTCGTGATCTTCGACGTGGAGACCGTGTTCCTGTATCCGTGGGCCGTGGCCTTCCACCGCCTCGGTTTGCTGGCCTTCATTGAGGCCTTGGTGTTCATCGCCATCCTGGTGGTGGCCCTGGCCTACGCCTGGCGCAAGGGCGCCCTTGAGTGGAGCTGATCTGAGATGACCCCCTCCTCTGCAACCTCCGCCATGGCCGAGGCCCTCTCCATCGCTGCCCTGCGCGATCAGCGCGATGCCAGCTGCAACCCTGTGGGCGCTCCGGCGGTCACCTCGGATCTCTCCGAGAACGTGATCCTCACCACCCTCGACGATCTGCACAACTGGGCCCGCCTCAGCAGCCTCTGGCCGCTGCTGTACGGCACCGCCTGCTGCTTCATCGAGTTTGCGGCGCTGATCGGCTCCCGTTTCGACTTCGACCGTTTTGGTCTGGTGCCCCGCTCCAGCCCGCGCCAGGCCGACCTGCTGATCGTGGCCGGCACGGTGACCATGAAAATGGCGCCCGCGCTGGTTCGCCTCTACGAGCAGATGCCGGAGCCCAAATACGTGATCGCCATGGGCGCCTGCACGATCACTGGTGGCATGTTCTCGGCCGACTCCACCACTGCGGTGCGCGGTGTCGACAAGCTGATCCCCGTGGATCTGTATCTGCCAGGCTGCCCGCCACGCCCCGAGGCGATCTTTGACGCGGTGATCAAGCTGCGTAAGAAGGTGGGCAATGAAGCCCTTTCCGAGCGCGGCAATCTGCTGCCCACGCACCGCTACTGCACGGTTGCCCACCAGATGAAGGCTGTGGAGCCGATCGTGGATGGCCGCTACCTCCGCGCGGAAACCCAGAAGGCGGCTCTGGCTGCTGCTGAAGGTTTACCCGTGGCTGCAGCCGAGGCTGTGCCCGTGGCCGCCGCCAATCCCGCCATCAACCCTGCCTGAGCCATGCCCGAGGACACCGCTCAACCTGCGATCACGGCACCGGAGCCCGGCCCTGTGAGCCGCTGGCTCAGCAGCCAGGGTTTCGAACACGAACTGCTCGAGCCGGATCACCTTGGCGTCGAAGTGCTGGGTGTGGAGGCGCCCTTCCTGCCCTTGATCGCCACCGCTCTCAAGGCTTCTGGATTCGACTACCTCCAGTGCCAGGGCGGCTACGACGAAGGCCCTGGCGGCCGTCTGGTGAGCTTCTATCACCTGGTGAAGCTTGGCTCGCTGGCCGATCAATGCAGCACTGGTCAGCCGCTCCCCACTGATCTCAAGCCCGAGGAAGTGCGGCTGAAGGTGTTCCTTCCCCGCGGCGGCGCTCTGTCGATCCCAAGCCTCTACGGCCTGTTCCGCGGCGCGGATTGGCAGGAGCGTGAAACCTTCGACATGTTCGGCATCAGCTTCGAGGGACATCCGCACCCCAAGCGCCTGCTGATGCCGGAAGACTGGCAGGGCTTCCCGCTGCGTAAGGACTACGTGCAGCCCGATTTCTACGAGATGCAGGACGCTTACTGAGCGCTCTGTTTCTGGCGTTTGAAAAAGCGCATCACCGCCACTCCCACACTGCGCGGGTCATGGCGGAGTGTGGAGGAAGGCCGAGCTCCCTGCATCGGCGCCAGCATCACGTCGTAGCCCTGGCTGCGCAGCCGCCGCACATTGCAGCCCACCGGTTCGGCTCCGCGCTGGCGGTAGTGATGCACCAGGGGTGAGTCTCCAAGGTCTTCCTGAGCAAGCACCGCATTGAACAGCCGCTCCTGAATGCCCAAGCTGGCCAGTTGGGCTTCGATCGCCCGCAGATGGCCTTCCACATCCAGCCCATCGGTTTCACCGGGCTGGGTCATCAGGTTGCAGATGTAGAGGCGTGGTGCCTTGCTGCGGCTGATGGCGCTCACCAATTCGGGCACCAGCAGATTGGGCAACAACGAGGTGTAGAGGCTGCCTGGACCGAGCACGATCAGATCAGCGTTGGCAATCGCCTCGAGGGCGCGCGGTAGGGCCGGGGGGCGTTCCGGGGTGCAGCCCAGGCGCACGATCGGACTTGAGGCGTGGCCGATCTGCGACTCGCCTTCGATGCGGCGACCATCTTCCAGTTCAGCCCAGAGGCGCACATCGGCATTGGTGGCTGGCACCACCGTGCCCTGCACAGCGAGGACGCGGCTGCTGGCGGTGATCGCCGATTCCAGGCTGCCGGTGATCGCGGTGAGGGCCGAGAGGAAGAGGTTGCCGAAACTGTGGCCCTCCAGGCCGGTGCCGGCGCGAAACCGGTATTGGAACAGGCGGGTGAGCAGCGGTTCCTCGGTGGCCAGTGCCGCCAGGCAGTTGCGGATGTCGCCGGGGGGCAGCACCCCAAGCTCGCGGCGCAGGACTCCTGAGCTTCCGCCGTCGTCGGCCACGGTGACGATGGCGGTGAGGTTGCTGCTGTAGCGCTTCAGGCCGCTGAGCAGGGTGGAGAGGCCGGTGCCGCCGCCGATGGCCACGATCGAGGGGCCGCGGTTCAGCCGCCGCTTGGCGGCCAGGGCATCCACCAACAGGGTGTCTTTTTCAGGGGCGAGCGCCTTTTGAATCGTGCCGAAACTGCGGCTCTGGCCTAGCCAGATCAGGCCACCGCCCACCAGCAGGACCAAGGGGCCGGTGATCTCCCGCGGCAACACCTTGGTGACGTTCTGCAGCGACCAGCGGATCGACTGCAGCAGCCAATAGATCGGTTGCAGATCAGCCCAGACGGCCGCACCGAGCAGTGCCAGCAGTAGGCCAATGCCTGAGGTGAGCATCCAGCGCTTCACCACCAGCCCTGGCTGCAGCCAGCGGGCTGCCCGCCGCGAGCGGCTCACCAGATCCTGTTGGCGCAGGTCGCCGCGGCCCACCCAGCTGGGTCTGGGATGGCTGCGCTGGCTGCTGCGTGGCATTCGAGCGCGCATCACCCCAGGAGAGTTCTGGAACTGTACGGAGAAACCGCCAAGATGGCCCGGTTGCCCTGCGTGAGCGTCCGGTGCCTGCACCCGTGGTGGAACTTCGCGACGTGAGCGTGCGCTGGGGCAGCAAGAGTGTGCTCAGTGATGTGGATCTGCAGCTGCAGCCGGGTGAGCGCCTGGCGGTGGTGGGTCCATCCGGTGCAGGCAAATCCACGATCCTGCGCCTGTTGGCTGGCCTGCTTCTGCCCAGCAGCGGTGAGCTGAGCATCCACGGCATCCCCCAGACCTACCTCCGCTTGGATCAGCGCCATCCGCCGGATGTGCGGCTGGTGTTTCAGAACCCGGCTTTGCTGGCCTCGCTCACCGTGCGCGAAAACGTGGGCTTTTTGCTGGATCGTTTCAGCCGATTGAGCGAGCCGGAGATTCGCGAGCGGGTGGGTACGGCCCTTGATGCGGTGGGCCTGGCCGGCACCGAAGACCTCTACCCCGGTGAATTGAGCGGGGGGATGCAGAAGCGGGTGAGCTTTGCCCGGGCGGTGATCGATGATCCCAGCCAACCCGATGGCACGGTGCCGCTGTTGCTGTTCGATGAACCCACGGCCGGTTTGGATCCGGTGGCCTGCACCCGGATCGAGGACCTGATCGTGCAGACCACCAACCTGGCCCGCGGCACCTCGGTGGTGGTGAGCCATGTGATGAGCACGATCCTGCGGTCGGCGGATCGGGTGGTGCTCCTCTACGACGGCTTATTCCGCTGGGAGGGATCTGTGGCCGACTTTCAGACCACCACCAATCCCTATGTGTTGCAGTTCCGCACCGCTAGTCTCAGCGGACCGATGCAGCCGGCGGAGCTCTGAGATCCATGCGCCGCAGTGTGCGAGAAGCCATGGTGGGCTTCACCCTGATTGCGGCTTTTGCCGGAACGGGTTTGTTCTGGTTGTGGTTGCGAGGGGTGTCGCTGGCGAGCCGCACCTGGCGTTTTCAGGTGAATTTCGCCGATGCCTCCGGTCTGGCTGAGCGCTCGGCCGTCACCTACCGGGGTGTACTGGTGGGCAACGTGAACAAGCTCACCACCACCTCTGCCGCCGTGGTGGCGGAACTGGAAATCGACGATCCATCGCTGCAGCTGCCTTTGCCGCTGGTGGCGCAGGTGCAGGAAGCTTCCCTTCTGGGGGGCGATGCGGTGGTGGCGTTGATTGCCCCCAGCCGTCAGCTACCAGCGGGCACGCCAGGCCCCACGGCGGCCAACTGCAACCGCAGCCTCGTGGTGTGTGACGGTGTCACCCTGAACGGCGTGAATGCGGCGAGCATCTCCAGCCTCACCGTGACCATGCAGAAACTGCTGGACCAGGTGGATCGCGAGAACCTGGTGCCGGAACTGGTGAAGACCACCCGCAGTTTCGACATGACGGCGAAGGAAGCCACCAAGTTCATGGCGGACGGTCAGCAGCTGATCAAGGATCTGGAGGCGGCGGTGAGGAGCGCCCAGCCCACGATCGACAACCTCAACGCCGCCACCGCCAACGTGCGCAACATCACCCGTGCGCTGGATAACCCGAAAACGGTGTCTGAGCTCAAGGGCACGGTGACCAACGCCGAGCAGCTCACTGCCCGCTGGAACGAGGTGGGCGGCGATGTGGAAAAACTCACCGCCGACAAGCGCTTCATGGATGGCCTGCGCAGTGTGGGGATCGGCCTGGGCAAGTTCTTCGATGAGCTCTACCCGGCCCAGACCGGCTCCAGCAAAGAGAAGCCGGCCCAGCCCGCCACCGCTAAACCCCGCTGATCGCCTCCATCGCAATCGCCGCGATGGCTTGATCGCTGGCTTTCGGTAGCTGTACGTATTTGCCACCGGCGGCATCGGCGAGGTCTTTGCCCATGCCGCTACCGATGAACTTGCGCTCGGTATCGATCACCAGCAGCTTGATTCCAAGGGCGCGGTAGCGGCTCGCCACCTGCTTCACCTCCTCCTTGAGGTCGACGGGTTCCTCGCCCTCCAGCTCCGGTTGGCCGAGGGAGCGGCCGAGGGGTACGTTGCCGCGACCATCGGTGATCGCCACCACCACCACCTGGCCAAGATCGCCGGTGGCCAGGGCGTTAGCGCCCACCCGCGCAGCCTGGGAGAGGCCATGGGCCAGTGGTGAACCACCGCCGCAGGGCATCGATTCGAGGCGCCGGCGAGCGGCGGTGATCGAGCGGGTGGGCGGCAGCAGCACCTCAGCCTGTTCGCCGCGGAAGGGGATCAGGGCCACCTCATCGCGGTTTTCGTAGGCCTCGGTGAGCAGGCGGATCACGGCGCCCTTCGCGCTCTGCATCCGATTCAGCGCCATCGAGCCGCTGGCATCCACCAGAAAGATCACCAGGGCACCGGCCTTGCGCTGCAGCTGTTTGGCCCGCAGATCGCCGTCTTCCACCACCACCTTGCGGTGGGGTTCGCGTTCGCGGCGGGTTTTCTGATACGGCGCGGCGGCCCGCAGGGTGGCGTCCACGGCGATGCGCTTCACCGGCCCGCGGGGGAGCATCGGCTTCACGTAGCGGCCGCGCGAGTCGCTGAACACCACAGCGCGGCTGCCGCTGCCGCCGCTCTTGGCCTTGCCGGCGTTGAACAGCAGCAGGTCGGGATCAATGGCTGTGGCCTCTGGATCCAAAAGGAATTCCTCCGGGATTGAAGGTGGCGCCTGATCCTCGGGGGTGTCGTCTTCGTCTTCGTCGTTGTTGTCGTCTTCGGGCTCGTCGGGCTCCTGCTCGTTGTCAGGCTGCTCGGGTTCCTCAGGCGGCTGCTCGCCCTGTGGTGGCGGCGGCGGCGGTTCCATCGGCTGATCGGGATCCGGCGGCGGCAGCTGCAGGGCGCGGGGGGCGATCACCAGGCGCACCGCCACTTGGAGATCTTCGGCTTCCACGCGGTCGCGGCCGCTCAAGGCCGCGTGGGCGCGGGCGACGCGTACGGCATACAGCTCGCTGCGATGGCCTTCCACGCCGCCGCGTAGGGCTTCGTTCACCAGATAGGCGATCTGTTCGCGGCTGATTTGCACATCTGGCAGCCACTGGCGCGCCAGCAGCAGCTGGGTGGCCAGGGCGTCGGTGTCTTCCTGGAAGCGGGCCGCGAAGGCTTGCGTGGATTCGGCATGGCCGATGGCGCTGCGTGCGATCTCCACCCGTTGATCCAGCTCCAGCACCTGGTTGGCCGAAAGGGCGATCGCGAAGCGATCCAGGAGGTGATCGCGCACAGCTCCCTCTTCGGGGTTGTAGGTGGCGATCAGCAGACAGCGGCAGGGATGGCTGAGGCTCAGCCCTTCCCGCTCGATCCGATTCTCGCCACTGCTCACCGCCGCCAGCAGCAGGTTGGTGATGTTGTCGTCGAGCAGGTTGAGCTCGTCCACATAGAGCACACCTCGATGCGCTTCCGCCAGCAGGCCCGGCTGAAACACGGCCTGGCCACTGGCCAGAGAGGCGGTCACATCCACCGAGCCCACCAGTCGGTCTTCGGTGATCCCCAGGGGTACCTGCACGAACGGCGCCGGGATCACCTTCGTGGGCAGCAGCGCGGCGGCATCGTTGCCACTGGGATCGGCGCCGAGTTCTGTGAGGCGGCGGCGGGTGGGTTCGTCCCAGTCGTCGGCACGCTGCGGGTCGATGTTGAGCCCTGCGGGTGCCGGCTGGCCGGCGGGTGCCGTGCCCAGATCCAAGACATCGATCGGCGGGAGCAGGGCGTGCAACCCGCGGGCCAACACCGATTTGCCTGTGCCGCGCCCACCGGCGATCACCACCCCGCCCAGACCCGGATCCACCGCGGCCAGGAGCAGGGCCAGCTTCAGGGTGCCGTGGCCCGTGATCGCCGCCAGCGGGAAGGCTCGCTGAGCGGCGGCGTTGGCAGCGTCAGGACGGGCGCTTGCAAGCATGGGCGGGCGCAATGCACCAACAGGTGGCGACAAGTCTCTCTGATCAGGTTGGTGCAAGGGGCTGGAGGCGCCGCCTCGGCGTTTGGCTGGGGCGGGATCAGTGGTGACGCCGCCTTGCTCTGCGGAGCACTCGACCCTGGCCATTGGCCTGGGGGCGAATCTGCCCTCGGCCGCTGGCGCACC
Source organism: Vulcanococcus sp. (assembly GCF_044369115.1). Classification (GTDB taxonomy): domain Bacteria; phylum Cyanobacteriota; class Cyanobacteriia; order PCC-6307; family Cyanobiaceae; genus Vulcanococcus. The sequence continues at coordinate 7,484 of NZ_JBIPMN010000003.1, forward strand.
GCTCGACACCCTGGTGGCCGTGCGGCCCCAGCTGCATCAGCTGCTCTTGGGCTGGGCGGGTGTGGCTTGCCACCTCTGCTGGTCGCCCCTGTTTCACACTGCGCCGGTGGGTGGCCCGCCGGATCAGCCCGACTATCTCAACGCGGCACTACTTGTGGTGGCACCACGGCCACCCAGTGCTGCTAAGGCCCTCGAGCTATTGGTGGGCTTGCACCGGCTGGAGCAGGCTTTTGGCCGCGAGCGCCTGGAGCGCTGGGGCCCGCGCACTCTCGATCTCGATCTGCTCTGGTGGGGGGATCTGCGCTGCGACCGGCCTGAGCTGCACTTGCCCCATCCCCGCTGGCATGAGCGTGGTTTTGTGTTGGCGCCCCTGCTGGCGATCGAGCGGGGTTGGGGTGGTGCGATATCGCTTCCAGCAGGGTTTGCACCGTTGGTTGAGCTGCTGGCGGCCTGTGCTGAACCACCCCCTCAACGGATGGTGAGCTCCTCCATGGCGTGGTGATCCCGGGGTCGTCACTGAGCGGCCTGGGGGGTGTGGTGGTTGGGCCGCGTTCTCCGGGGCTCCGGGGCTCCGGGGCCGGATATCCACGGATATCCCGAGGTGGACAGCGCCACGGGCAAGGCCTGCCCCTGCGAAGCTGGCCCTACTGACCCTTGCCCCGCACCCCATGGCGCCCCTGCCAGCTCCCGAGCCTGCGCGCCATCTGGAAACCACCGCCAGCCTTGATGCCCGCAAGCTCCGCTTCGAGATCAACCGAGTGCAGCTGCCGATGGGGGTGGAGGGCAGCTTCGGGCTGATCAAGCACCCCGGCGCCTCCCTGGCGGTGCCGGTGCTCGCCGATGGTCGGGTGGTGGTGCTGCGCCAGTACCGCTTTGCCGTGGCCACGCGCCTGCTGGAGTTCCCCGCAGGCACGCTCGATCCGGGTGAAACGCCGCTGTCCACAATGCAGCGCGAGCTTCAAGAGGAGGCGGGCTACAGCGCGACCCGTTGGGATGCGCTTGGAGCGATGTTGCCCTGCCCGGGCTACTCCGATGAGGTGATTCACCTCTTTTTGGCCCGCGATCTCACAAAACTCAGCGAACGCCCCGCCGGTGACGACGATGAAGATCTCGAGGTGGTGTTGATGACACCGGCCGAGCTGGATGCCGCCATCGCCAGCGGCAACGAGTACCTCGATGGCAAAAGCATCACCGCTTGGTTCCGGGCCAAGCAGCTGCTGGGGTTCTGATGGCGGCAGAACGCTGGATCTTCTGGCATCGGCGTGATCTGCGTCTCGCCGACAACCTGGGCCTGGCAAGGGCTGTAGCAGCCACCCCGGCGGTAACGGGGGTGTTTGTGCTCGATCCCGCCATCCTCGGCGCAGCCGATATGGCGCCGGCTCGGGTGTGGTTCCTGCTCGAAAGCCTGCGGGAGTTGCAGCTGCGCTGGCGTGAGGCGGGCAGCCGCCTGCTCCTGCTCCAGGGGGATCCTGAGCAAGTGCTGCCGCAGCTGGCGGAAGCCCTGGCCGCGCCGGTGGTGGCCTGGAACCGGGATGTGGAGCCCTACGGGCGATCCCGCGACCGGCGTGTTGCGGCGGCGTTGCAGGCGGCGGGGCGCAAGGTGCTGGTGGATTGGGATCAGGTGTTGGTGGCACCGGAGGCCCTCAAAACCGGCGGCGGCGATCCCTACCGGGTGTACGGCCCGTTCTTGCGGAACTGGCGCGGCCAGGTGGAGCGCAAAACCGCAGGCGGCTCCGCCCTCAGCGGCGGCCTGGACCCGGTGGTGGCACCGGCGGGCCTGGTGGATTTCGAGCCGGCCGAGTTGCCTGAGCCTCGCGCGAGCGTGTGGGCAACGCTGCCGCTGCAAGCCAACCTGCCCGGCCTTGAGGCGTTGGGCCAGGCGTTTGAGGGGGCTGACCTCTGCCCCTGCCGGCCTGGGGAGGCCGCGGCGTTGGTGCAGCTGCAGCGGTTCTGTGATGGCGAACCCGGCGCTGGGCGCGGCATTGCGCTGCTTGGCTACGAACCGGGGCGCAACATGCCAGGCGAGGCCGGCACCTCTGGCCTGAGTGCGGCGCTCAAATTTGGCACTCTCAGCCCGCGCCAGGCCTGGGCGGCGGCCCAGCAGGCGCGCCAGGTGGTGGTGGCCCTCGGCGGGGCTGAGGAGGCGCTCACCTCAATCGGGGTGTGGGAGCAGGAGCTGGCCTGGCGCGAGTTTTATCAACAGGCGCTGTTCCATTTCCCCGAGTTGGCGGAGGGCCCCTACCGGCCCCAGTGGAAGCTTTTCCCGTGGGACAACTACCAAGGCCACTACGAGGCCTGGTGTGAGGGGCTCACCGGCATGCCGATCATCGATGCGGCGATGCGTCAGCTCAATGAGAGCGGTTGGATGCACAACCGCTGCCGCATGATCGTGGCTTCCTATCTGGTCAAGGATCTGATCTGCGATTGGCGCTGGGGTGAGACCGCCTTCATGCAGCGTCTTGTGGATGGTGATCTGGCGGCGAATAACGGCGGCTGGCAGTGGAGCGCCAGCAGCGGCATGGATCCCAAGCCCCTTCGCATCTTCAACCCCGCCACCCAGGCCAGCAAGTTCGATCCCACGGGCGCCTACATCCGCCACTGGCTGCCGGAGCTCCGCCATGTGAATACCAAGGATCTGCTCAGCGGAGAGATCGCCCCGATGGAGCGGCGTGGCTATCCGGCCCAGTTGGTGAGCCACAAGAGCCAGCAAGCCCGCTTCAAGGCCCTGTATGCCGCCTTACCCAAGCCGGGCAGCGGTTGATCAGGCGGCTACGACTGCGGCGGTGTTTTGGCTGGTCGTGGCACCGCAGAGGCTCTGCAGCACTTGGATCACCTGCTGCTGTTGCACGCTGCTGAGCTCCGGGAAGATCGGCAGGCTGAGCACTTCGGCGCAGAGCCTCTCGGTGACCGGCAGTGATCCCGGCGCGTAGCCCAGATCGGCGTAGGCGGGCTGGCGGTGGATGGGGATCGGGTAGTAGATGATCGTGGTCACACCGGCTTCCTGGAGCTGCTGCTTGAGCCAGTCTCGGCAGCAGGCTTCCGGTAGGCCGAAGCTGGCGCTGTCGGACGACGGGGTGCAGCCCTGGTTGCAGGCGGGTGTGGGGCTGCAGGCGGGCACGCGCACCACGAACTGATTCCAGCTGTGGCCTTCAGGGCCGGCCTCGGGCAACTGAATCGTGTTGGCAGCGTCGAGTTGGCTGCGGTAGCGGGCGGCGATGCTGCGGCGCAGCTCGATCCAGCGCTCCAGGTGCGGCAGCTTCACGTTGAGCACCGCGGCCTGGATGGCATCGAGGCGGCTGTTGTAGCCGAGCTCGGTGTGGAGGTAGCGGCGCGGCATGCCGTGCACCGCCAGCTCGCGCATGCGCTGGGCCAGGGCGTCGTCGCGGCAGGTGACGGCGCCGCCGTCGCCGGCGCCGCCGAGGTTTTTGGTGGGGAAGAAGCTGAAGCAGCCCACATCGCCCCAGCTGCCCACGGGCCGGCCGGCCCAGCTGGCGCCGCTGGCCTGGGCACAGTCTTCAACGACCTTGAGGCCATGGCGTTCGGCGATGGCGCACACCTGCTGCATATCCACCGGGCGGCCGAACAGGTGCACCGGCAGCAGCACCTTGGTGGCTGGCGTGATCGCCGCCTCCAGCTGCTCGAGGTTGATCAGATAGGAGCTCTCCTCCACATCCACGAACACCGGCGTCGCGCCCACGGCGCTGATCGCTTCGGCGGTGGCGAAGAAGCTGAAGGAGCAGGTGATCACCTCATCGCCCGGCCCCACGCCCAGGCCGCGCAGAGCGAGGATCAACGCATCGGTACCGCTGTTGCAGCCCACCGCATGCGGAGTGCCCACCGCTTTGGCAAAGGCTTGTTCAAAGGCGGCGATCACGCCACCACCGATGTATTGGCCGCTGCGCAACACCTGCAGAACGGCGGCATCGAGCTGCTCGCCCAGCGCATCGAGCTGCTCGGTGAGGCTGAAAGGGGGCACCTGCATAAAGGCAACCTTAAGGCCCGTGTTCGGTTCTCCGCTCCTCAGACCCCATCTGGATGCCACTTGATGTTGCAACCAATCGAGGCTTGCTGTTCGGCGTTGATGGGCTGGCCGCTCAGGAGGGCCTCTATCGCTGCGCGCAGATCACGGCCGTCGAGCGGTTCGTCGTTGCCGGGGCGGCTGCCATCGAGCTGGCCCCGGTACACGAGCTGGTGAGCCGCATTGAACAGATAGAGATCTGGTGTACAAGCCGCACGGAAGCGCTGCGCCACGGCTTGGCTGGCGTCAAGCAGATAGGGAAAGCGCCAGGTGTTGCGCGCGGCCTGCTCCCGCAATCCTTCAGGTCCATCCTGCGGATGGGTGATCGTGCTGTTGCTGGAGATGGCCACGATCTGAGTCCGATCGCCATACTCCGCCTCCAGCCGGCTCAGCTCCGGTTCGATGTGCTTCACGAACGGGCAGTGGGCGCAGAGGAACAGCACCAGCACCGGTTGCGCGGTGAGGCTTTTGCTGCTCCAGGCCTCGCCGTGATCGCCAGTTCCAACGGCACCGTTGGGGCCCCACACCTGCGCGAGCTCGAAGGCAGGCAGGGGTGTGCCGAGCGGCAGCATCGTGGAAGCGGTGAGCACCATGGCAGCGGCTCCGGCTCAGGTGGGGCAGGATGCGCCGATTGTGTCTCAGCTGATCTTGCTTCGATCTGCGCTGTGTTCCTCTCGCTGCTGGAGCGGCCTGCTGCTCGCCGCAGCCCTGGTGGGGTGTGTGCCGGCGCACCGCAGCGCCAGCTGGAGCCTCTATCCCCTGCAGCGCAATCAACCCCATGACGGCCTGGCGGTGGTGAGCCAGCCCGACGGCTACGGCCTGCACATTTGGCTGGAAACCGACACCAGCCAGCAGGGCGTGTGCAAGCCCCGCTGGCTGGTGGATCCGGCCCGGTTGTTCAACGGCAATGGCAGCGCTCCCTTCAGCTCCGGCTTGGCCACCCGCGCCGAATTTTTTGAGGCTGTGGCTCGCAAGGATGTGCAGCGGGCGCTGAAGCGCGAGCTGGAGGCGCTGTGTAAGGCGCGGGCGCCGCGGGCGCAGTGGCAGTGGAGCGAGCCACCGCGCAAGGTCGCTGATGTGAAGGTGCAGACCTTCCCCCTGGTGGAAGAGCAGGATCTGCTGCCCTCCCCCTATGAGGTGCGCCAGCGGGAAGAGGAGCTGATGCATGGGGCTCCACCGGCTTCCTGAGCTGCGGCGGCCCTACTGCTGCGGGCTGGCCGCGGCCCAGACCTCCCGTTCGGCGCGGCGCCAGTAGCGGCTGAAGCGCCCCAGATCCACCCGTCCATCCAGCTGCACGAACGGCTCAGGCTCCAGCACCTCCACCGGCAGCTCCTGCTCGAGGACCTGGCAGATCGCCTCCACCCGCGGGTCGGTGCCGGCGCTGGTGATGATCCCGTCGGCGCCATGGGCGCGGGCGAAGGCGAGCACCTCAGCTGTCACATCCCCGTGGCGCAGGCTCACGGGTAGCTCCAGCAGGCATTCGTAGAGGAAGCCGATGCGCTTCAGGCTCACCGCCTGGCGCGTGGCGCCGGCGGGATCGCCGGTGGTGGGGCTGCGGCCTGCCAGCAGCTCGGCATCGAACACGAACACCGCTGGCCGGTCGGGATAGGCCTGCAGGGTCGGATTGGCGGGGCCGAGCGCCTCGCCGTGGATCCAGAGGATGGGGCGTTGCATCGGGTGGGCTCTGCTCAGTGGCGGCGGGTGGGACGACTCAGGGCCGCAGCGGCGGCGGGAGATCCCTGGCGGCGGGGATCGCGGCGCTCGCGGCTGCGGTCGTTGCCCGCGCGAAGGCTGGGCATGGGCGCGAACAGCTCCGCCTCCAACTGCTCGTAGCTGGCATCGAACGGGCAGCCTTGCTCGCTCAGCGGGCAGCTTCGGCAGAACGTGCCGCCGCTGTAGCGCTCAAGGTTGCCCCGATTGAAGAAGTAGGGCTTGTGGCTGAAGCTGCTGGCCACCCATTGCCAGCTGAGGTTGTTGCTGGCCGGATCGCCATCGAGCAGGTGGCGTAGGAACCACTGGGCGCCGGCCTGCCAGCGCACTCGGCGCCAGTGCACCAGGTAGGCCGCTAGCCACATGCGGGCGTGGTTGTGCAGCCAGCCCGTCTCGTGGAGCTCCGTGATGAAGCCATCCATGCAGGCCAGGCCAGTACGACCCTCGGCGACGTCGGCCGGGAGTTCGGGGCTGTAGGCCCCGGGGTGATGGCCGGTTTTGAACTCCTCTTGATCGCGCCAGATGCCATCGCCCAGCTGCTGCCAGAGGCGCTGCCAGTAGTCGCGCCAGCCCAACTCATTGATCAGCTTTTCGCCGGCCTGCCTTCCGCCGCCACCCGGGGCCTGCAGGCGGGTGAACACGGCATCGCGCACCTCCGCCAGGCTCAGCGCCCCATGGCGGATGTAGGGCGACAGGCGGGTGACAGGCCCATCGAGGAAGTTGCGCCCCTTGGAGTAGCGCGCCGGCTGGATGCGGCTGAGCAGCGCCTCGGCCTGGCGGCGGCCGCCTCGGATCGGGCTGAGGTTGCCTTCAGCGGCTGGAAACAAGTGGCGCAGCTCCGCCTCCAGGGCTTGGCGGCTCTCGAAGCGGCGCGGCAAGTCGCCCGGCTGATCAGCCCAGGCGAGTGCAACGCCGGCAAAGGAATCAGGGGCCACAGGGTGGAGCAATCCGAGTGCCGATCCTGCCGGTTGGGGCCGGTGGCCGTGGCTGGGGGAGAATCCCCGGATCGCAAGCGCCCCGGCGTCGTTTCTCCCCATGCTCCTCGATCTGCGCGGCAAGAAGGCCCTGGTGACGGGCATCGCCAACAACAAGTCGATCGCCTGGGGCATCGCCCAGCAGTTGCACGCCGCCGGCGCCGAGCTGGGCGTGACCTATCTCCCCGATGAGAAGGGTCGCTTTGAAGGCAAGGTGCGCGACCTCACCGCACCGCTGGCCCCCACCCTGTTTGAGCCGCTCAATGTGCAGGATCCGGCTCAGATCGAGGCGGTGTTTGCCCGGGTGAAGGAGCAGTGGGGCTCGATCGATGTGCTCGTGCATTGCCTCGCCTACGCCGGCAAAGACGAACTCGTGGGCGACTACTCCAATATTTCCCCCGAGGGTTTTGCCCGCGCTCTTGAAGTGAGCGCCTATTCCCTGGCACCGCTGTGCCGCCACGCCAAGCCGCTCTTCAATGAGGGCGCCAGCGTGATCACCCTCAGCTATCTGGGCGCTGAGCGGGCTATCCCTAACTACAACGTGATGGGTGTGGCCAAGGCAGCCCTGGAGGCGTCCGTGCGCTACCTGGCGGCCGAGCTGGGCGCTGACAAGCAAGTGCGCGTTAACGCCATCAGCGCCGGCCCGATCCGCACCCTGGCCAGCTCGGCCATCGGCGGCATCCTCGACATGATCCACAACGTGGAAGAGAAGGCCCCGCTGCACCGCACCGTGACCCAGGAGGAAGTGGGCGGCACCGCTGCGTTCCTGGCCAGCCCCCTGGCTTCCGGCATCACCGGCCAGGTGATCTACGTGGATGCCGGCTACTGCATCACCGGTATGTGAGCAAGGGTGCTCAACCCCGCTGGTGGCGCGACAGGCTGGCGGCCGAGAACAGGAAGCCCTCCTCGCGGGCAATGGCCACCACAGCGCTCACATCGGCAGCAGCATCGATGCGCTGCTGGATGGCGGGGTTGGTTTCGGCCTTGGCCAGAAAAGCCATAAGTTGAGCTTTTGACATCGATCTGGCCGATAAGTTCCCTTGAACCCTAGGTCGCCTTGGCGTATTGCGCCCGGGCATGATCGAAATCTCCGATCCAGTGCTCCTCCTCCGGTGATCGACATGCGTAGCGGCGAGATCCACCGCGTCACCGGTGAAACCGATGTGCGCGTGCAGCTGAACCTCGATGGCACCGGTCGCTGCCAGGCGAGCACCGGCGTGCCGTTTCTGGATCACATGCTCCATCAGATCAGCAGCCACGGGCTGATCGACCTGGAGGTGAACGCGGTGGGCGACACCCATATCGACGATCACCACACCAATGAAGACGTGGGCATCGCTATCGGTCAGGCCCTGGCCCAGGCGTTGGGCGATCGCCGCGGTATCCATCGCTTTGGCCACTTTGTGGCGCCGCTGGATGAGGCGCTGGTGCAGGTGGCGCTGGATTGCAGCGGCCGGCCGCACCTGAGCTTCGGCCTGCAGATCCCGGCCCAGAAGATCGGCACCTACGACACCGAGCTGGTGAAGGAGTTCTTCGTGGCGGTGGTGAACAACTCCGGCCTCACCCTGCACATCCGCCAGCTGGACGGGGTGAATTCGCACCACATCGTGGAGGCTTGCTTCAAGGCCTTCGCCCGGGCGCTGCGCCTGGCCACCGAGATCGATCCGCGCCGGGCCGGTGCGGTGCCGAGCAGCAAGGGAGTGCTGGAGCGGGCCGGCGCCTGAGCCCCCCGGGGGAGTCGCCCGCCGCCGTAACACTCCGTTACGCGATGATCGGGGTCCGCGCCCACGTTGCGAAACGCCCTCCCCCGATGACCGTTGCTCCCGCTGCTGCCCCGGCCTACGACCGCGCTGATTGGGCCAGCGCGTTTCGCAACGTGGGCGTGGAGCTGGATGGGGTGGAGCTCACCGCGGCCCGTGGTGCTATCCCGCTCGAGCTGGTGGGCACGCTGTATCGCAACGGCCCTGGCCGCTTGGAGCGTGGCGGCCAGTGGGTGCATCATCCCTTTGATGGCGACGGCATGATCACCGCCCTGCGCTTTGCCGGGGGCAAGGCGCAGCTGCGCAATCGCTTCGTGCGCACCGAGGGCTGGCAGGCCGAGGAGCTGGCCGACAAGTTTCTGTATCGCGGCGTGTTCGGTACGCAGAAGCCCGGCGGCGCCGTGGCCAACGCCTTCGATCTGCGCCTCAAGAACATTGCCAACACCCATGTGGTGCGTCTGGGTGATCAGCTGCTGGCGCTGTGGGAGGCGGCCGAACCCCATGCCCTCGATCCAGACAGCCTCGAGACCCGCGGCCTGAGCTTGCTGGATGGTGTGCTCAAGAGGGGCGAGGCCTTCAGCGCACACCCCCGCTTCGATCCCGGCCATCACGGTGCCCCACGCATGGTCACCTTTGGGGTCAAGGCGGGCCCGCGCAGCACGATCCGGCTGATGGAGTTCGCCAGCGACGGTGAGCTCCTGGCCGATAGCCGCCACAGCTTCAAGGGCTTCGCCTTCCTGCACGACTTCGCCATCACCCCCAACTGGGCGGTGTTCCTCCAGAACGCCGTGGCGTTCAACCCCACCGGCTTCGTGCTGGGTCAAAAGGGCGCGGCGCAGTGTTTGTCGTCGAAGCCCGGCGAGCAGGGACAGTTCTGGCTGATTCCCCGCAGCGGCGAAGGCAAGCCCCTACAGATCGCGGCGCCGGAGGGTTTTGTGTTCCACCACCTCAATGCCTTTGAGCAGGGCGATGAGCTGGTGGTGGATTCGATCTATTACGACGACTTCCCCTCCATCGGGCCTGACGTGGACTTCCGCCAGGTGGATTTCGAGACGATCCCAGCTGGCCAATTGGTGCGCTGCCGCATCAATCTGGAAACGGGTGCGGTGAGCAAGGAGCTGCTCGAGGCGCGCACCTGCGAGTTCGCGATGGTGAACCCTCAGCGCCAGGGCCTGGAAGCCCGCACCAGCTGGATGGCAGTCGCCGAGCGGGAGCGCGGCAACGATCCTCTGCAGGCGATCAAGAAGCTCGACCTCAGCACCGGTGAGGGCCGGGTGTGGAGTGCCGCGCCGCGAGGCTTCGTGAGCGAGCCGCTGATGGTGCCCCGGCCGGGCGCCAGTGCCGAAGACGACGGCTGGGTGTTGTGTTTGGTGTGGAACGGTGCCCGCTGTGCCAGCGATCTGGTGATCCTCGATGCGGCGTCGCTGGCGGAGGTGGCGGTGCTGGAGCTGCCGCTGGCGGTGCCCCATGGCCTGCACGGCAGCTGGGCGCCGGCCTGAACAGCATGGGGGCTGCCCCCGCTCGCTCGCGGTGCCTTGGTTTGTGAAGCAGGAGACCTTCCTGCGCCCCTACAGCGCCATGAAGCTTCACCTTGCTGCCCATCGGCTCTGGGTGGAAGAGCTGCGACAGGAGGGTGTGGTGATCAGCAGCGGCTACTTGGTGGATGGCGGGGGTCAGCCTGGGGGCGGCGGGTTGTTGCTGGTGGAAGCTCCGAGTTATGCCGAGGCGGAGGCGCTCGTGCAGCAGGACCCGATGGTGCTCAGCGGTGGGGTGGACTGGCGGCTGCAGCAGTGGCGGCCTGCCGTTGGGGATCTCGGCGTGCGCTGAAGTGCGGTGATCTAAAGCGGCTCGGTTGCATCTGGTTGCACACCGGTTGCGGTTGGGTTGCATGTGCATATGGCAGCGCCGTTAGACCCAGGGGAGTGATTCAGGCCGCCATGCCCACCCTGCGTTCCGCTGCCGTTGCGCTCAGTCTGTTGCCGTTAGGGATGGGACCAGCTCTGGCGCTGGTGGCCCCCGGTGCATCACGGGCGCAAGCGTTGCCCTGCAATGGCACGTTGCTGCAACTGCAAGTGCAGCAACAGGGCACCGCCAGCGTTGACCGCTTCCGTTTCAATCTCGGCCTAGAGGCGGAGGCCCCCACCAAGGCCGCGGCCCTCGATCAGCTCAATGTCCGCTTGGCTGCCGTGCGCAAGGCTGTGTCGCCCCTGGCCCTCGGCAAGCTCACGATCCCTGCCCCCTCCACTTACCGCAGCGGTGGCGGTGGCGCCGGGCCGGTGCGCGAGCAGGCGAGCACGTCGGTGTCCGGTGAGGTGAGCAAGGCCAACTACAACGCCCTGATCCAGGTGGCGGGGCGCCTGCCGGGGCTGACGCTGCGCGGGTTCACGGCGGAGGCGGCGAGTGGCAGCGCAGCCCAGCTGCAAACGCGTCTGCTGCGTGAGGCCCTGGCGGAGGGGCAACGCCAGGCCCAGAGCACGGCTGATGCCCTCGGCCTGCGGCGAGTGCAGCTGTTGCGCATCGATCAGCGCGGTGGTGGCCCGATCCGGCCCATGCCGTACGCGATGGCGGCCCGCAACGGTTTCAATCCGGATGAGGCGCGGGAGCCGGAAAGCTCCGTGAGCTTGGCTCTTGATTACTGCTTGACCTGATTGACCTGATTGAGGAGGTCTCGCAGCCGTGGTTTCAGCGCCGCAAACGCCCGTCCCCGGTGGCCCAGGTTGGCCTTCTGGCTGTGGGGCATCTCGGCAAAGGTGAGGCCCACTTCCGGTACACAAAACACCGGGTCGTAGCCGAAACCGCCTTCACCGCGCGGGACCTCCAGGATCTGGCCGGGGCAGAGTCCTTCCACTTCCAGCACCAGCTCGCCGGCGGGGTTGGCTAGAGCCAGGGCGGCGGTGAAGTAGGCGCTGCGGCTTGCCGGGGTGTGGGCGCCTGCTGCGTTCAGTTCACGCAGCAGGCGTTCGATCCGGGCGCTGTCGGTGTCGGCATAGCGGGCGGAGTGCACCCCGGGGGCGCCGCCGAGGGCGTCAACGCTCAGGCCGGAATCGTCGGCGAGGGCCCAGCAGCCGGTGGCGCGGGCCACGGCTTCCGCCTTGATCCGGGCATTCTCGGCAAACGTCCTGCCGGTTTCTTCCACGTCCAGGCCCTCGGGCTGGGGTTGGGTGTTCAGACCAAGCTCCGCAAGCAGGGCGCCAAATTCGCGCACCTTGCCGGCGTTGCCGCTGGCGATCACCAGGGTGATGGGCTGGCTCATCAGATGCCCTCCGCCAGCTGGCGCGCCCAGGTGAGCACCTCGGCCACGCGGGCCTCGCCGGGGGCCTCGCAGTAGAGACGCAGCAGCGGTTCGGTGCCGGAGAAGCGCAGCATCAGCCAGTGGCTGGGCCCCAGGCGTAGCTTGACGCCATCGGTGGTGATCACCTCCTGCACTGCTGCGCCGGCCACCTCATCGGGCGGGGTAGTCGCCAGAAACTGCTCCAGGCGCTGGCGGGTCGCCATGTCGCGCAGCCGCAGATCAAGGCGGTCGTAGGCGGCCGCGCCGCCGCAGCGCTCCTGCAGTTCACTCACGCGCTCGCCCAGAGGCTTGCCGCCCTCCACCAAGGCCTCAATCAACAACAGGGCCGCGTAGAGCGCATCACGCTCAGGCAGGTGTGCGCCGAAACCCACGCCGCCGGATTCTTCGCCGCCTACCAGCACCTCGCTGGCCAGCATCTCGGCGGCGATGTACTTGAAGCCCACCGCTTTCTCCAGCACCGGGCGGCCCAGGTTCTCGGCCACCAGTTGCATCAGATCGGAGCCGCTCACGGTTTTCACCACCGAGCCGCGCAGCCCTTTGGCGCGGGCCAGGTGGTCGATGAAGAGGGGCATCAACAGCTGGGTGCTGCAGAAGCGGCCGTGCTCATCCACTGCCGCAATGCGGTCGCCGTCGCCATCGAACACGATGCCAACCGCCGGGCGGCCAGCCAGGGTGGAGGCGCGCACCTCCGCGATCAGCTCCTGGAGATAGGGCGCGAGGGGCTCGGGGGGATTGCCGCCGAACAGGGGATCGCGGTTGGAGCGGATTTCCCGCAGGTGATCGCTGGCGGCGGCCCCCTCCAGCAGGCGGCTGAGGCCACCGGCGGCGGAGCCGTGCATGGGATCCACGATCACCTGCAGGCCCAGCCGCTGCAGCCCATCGCTCAGGGCAGCGGTGTTCACCTTGGCCTTCAGGCCGGCCAGGTAGGTGCCCATGGCATCGAAGCGCAGGGTTTCACCAGGGATCGGCACCGTGATGCCGCCAGCCTCCAGCCTGGTCTCCACCCGCTTGGTGAACTCGCCCTCCACCGATCCGCCGAAGGGGCCTTTGATCTTGAGGCCCAGCCATTCCGGCGGGTTATGGCTCGCCGTGATCACCAGCGCTCCGAGCGCTTGGCGTTCCACCACCGCCCAGCTGGCGGCGGGGGTGGGAATTGGTGCTTCGGCCAGCACGGGCACCAGATCAGCGCCGCGCACGGCACTGCAGATCGCTTCAGCCAGCTCCGGTGCCAGGAAGCGGCGGTCGTAGCCGATCACGATCTCGCGGCTGCTCAGCCCTTTCGGTGCCGAAAACTCCAGCTCCCGCGCTGCGGCTGCCGCTACGGGCAGCAAGCGCTCCACGGTGATGTCCACCCCGAGGATGCCGCGCCAGCCATCGGTGCCGAAGGCGATCGGGCTGGCCTCCAGGGGCAGGGGCGCGGACGCAGCCATCGGGGCAGAGGTACAGGGCGATACCGGTGGTGCTAGCAGCCGGCCTGCCCCCCTGCGGGCGCGCGGGTGCCGGCAGGCCAGACGGCCACTTAGCGTGAAGCCTGTGCCCACTGAGATCCCGCTCAACGACCGGCTGTTGCGCAGCTGGCTGCGCTGCAAGCGCCGCGCCTGGCTGGATCAGTTCGGCAACCCGGATCAACGGCTGTGGACGGCCCATCGCGAGCTGCAGCTGGATGAGCAGCGCCGCAGCTTCTCCACCCTGTTTGCACAGAAGCCCCAGCACGGCGAAGCGGCCGCCTCCGCTGGAGCGCCAGCTGTGGTGGGTTTGCGGCTGCGAGGCCAGGTGGGCGGGCTGGCAGTGGAAGCGCACCCCCCTTTGCTGCAGCGGGTTCAAGGCAGCAGCCGCTGGGGAGCCCATGCCTACCGGCCGGTGATGTTCCGCCAGGGGCGCCGCACCACCCGAGAGCACCGCGTGGTGTTGGCGCTCTGGGCCCGGCTGCTGGAGGGAGAGCAACAGGCGTCAGTGGCCAACGGCTTGGTGCTCAGCGGTGCGGGCCGAGGCCTGGAGAAGGAAACCCTGAACCTCACCGCCAGCCTGCCCCGCCAGCTGGATGAGGCGCTGGAGCGTCTGGCGGGGGATCTGGCCCGCTCCTCCCCGCCGCCACTGGTGGCTGACCGCAAGAAATGTGTGCTCTGCAGCTGGCGCGGCGCCTGTGATCAGGTGGCAGCCGCCGAGGGGCATCTCAGCGAGGTGAGCGGTATCGGCGCCAAACGGCGCGACATGTTGCTGGGGCTGGGGGTGCATCGGCTCGAACAGCTGGCGACAGCTGAGCCTGAGCAACTGGCCGAGGCCTTGCTGGTGCACGGCGAGCAGCACGCGGAGGTGGCTGGGCAACTGGTGACCCAGGCGCGGGTGCAACGCGATGGCGTGCCGCTGCGGCGTGATCCCAGCGCAGCCTTGCCGGAGCTGGCCGCGGCACCGGGGGTGCTGATCTACGACATCGAATCCGACCCCGACGCCCGCGACGATTTCCTGCACGGTTTTGTGCGATTGCCGCGGGATGGAGAGGGGCGCTGGCCCACCGCCGCGATGGCGGCAGAGGCGCCGTATCACCCACTGCTGGCTCTGCAGGAACACGGGGAGGCACGGCTCTGGCAGCGGTTGCAGCGTCTGCTGGCTGCCTATCCCGACTGGCCGGTGCTCCACTACGGCGAAACCGAGCTGCTGGCCTTGGTGCGGCTGGCCCAGCGCCAGGGCGCCAAGGAGCGGCAGATCGCCAAACTGCGCAGCCGGATGCTGGATGTGCACCTGCGGCTGCGGCGCCATTGGTGGATGCCCACCAACAGCTATGGCCTCAAGGCCACGGCCAGCTGGCTGGGCTTTCGCTGGCGGCAGCAGGGGGTGGATGGGGCGCGGGCCTTGCTGTGGTGGCGGCGTTGGCGGTTGGGCGGGGATGGGCCCAGGGGCCGCGGCTCACACCAGAACCTGCGCCGGATCTTCCACTACAACCACGACGACGCTCTGGCCACCTGGGCTGTGGCCCACTGGCTGCTGGAGCAGGACGACGCGCCGCCGCCCTGAGCTTCAGCTGAGGCCGCCCGCACCCACGGGAGGCGCCACGAAACCTGTTGGCACGTTGATCTGCAGCGCCATGTCTGCGCTGGCTGTGCCGTCAGCGCAGGCGGGAAAGAGCGCCTCCGCGTCCAGCGCGCTGCGGCGTACCAGGGCCAGACCCTCCGGACCATCGGCACCGGCCAAGGCTGAGGTGATCACCCCGGCCCGCTCACCGGCGGCGGTGACCAAGGTGGTTCCGGGGCTGCAAGAGCCGGCCGCTCCGCCGCGCCAGTGGCGCAGCTGTTGTTTCACGCCGTCGTAGGTGGCCAGTTTCGCCAAGGTTTCCTGGCCCACGTAGCAGCCCTTGTTGAGGTTCACCCAGGGCGCGAGCCCGAGCTCGAAGGGATTGGTGCTGTCGTTGAGTTCGCCGGGGACGGCGGGGAATCCCTGGCGCAGCCTCAGCTGCTCCGCCGCTTCAGCGCTCAGCTCGGGCAGGGCCTCCAGCCAGGCGGGCAAGGGCTCCCCCGGTTGCTGCAGCCAGGCCGGTTGTGCCGCGCCCGCCCCCAGATCCACGCCAGGGTTGAGCAGCTGCAGGGCGTTCTCGCTCGCAGTCGCCCCGATCCAGCGCACCAGCGTGGCGGCCTCCACAGGCCCGAGTTTCACGCGATCGGCTGGGAACAGCACGCGATCGAGGGCCTGATGCACCGCGGCACCATCGCCGGCGATCACCAGCAGGTCAGCGCCGCTGTCGTCGGGCCGCACCAGCGCCAGGGCGCGCATGCGGCCGGTGGGGCTGATCAGACAGGTGGGCAGGCAGGCTCCACTGGCGGCCAGCTCGATCGCCTGACTGCTCTGCCCATGCAGAAAGCGGCGCGCATCGGCTCCCTCCAGCCGGATGCGGCTGATCGCGCTGCTCCAGCGGGCCGGGCCGGTGAGACTCATGAGCGGCTCGCGGCGGATACGGCGGCCACCTCTTCCAGCAGAAACAGGCTCTGCAGCTCCAGGCCGGCAGTGGTCATGGCGTCCAGCCCGCCTTCCTGGCGATCCACAATGGTCACCACCCGCTTCACCGTGTAGCCCGCCTCCCGCAGTTGGTTCACCGCCTTGAGCGAGGAGCCGCCGGTGGTGACCACGTCTTCCAGCACGGTGATGCAGCTGCCGGGCTCAGGCAGGGGGCCCTCGAGCCAGGCACCGGTGCCATGGCCCTTCGCTTCCTTGCGCACGATCAGCGCGTCGAGGGCGCGGCCGCTCAGGGCTGCGGCCACCGCCACGCCGCTCACCAGTGGATCCGCCCCGAGGGTGAGGCCGGCCACCGCGACGGCCTCGGGTTCCACCAGTTCGAGCATCTGGGCTGAGAGCAATGCCAGCCCTTCACCGCTGAGACTCACCGGCTTGCAGTTCACGTAGTGATTGCTGCTGCGGCCCGATGCCAGCGTGAAGGTGCCGTGCCGGTATGCCCGCTCCGCCAGAAGACGCAGCAACAGCTGACGTTGCTCAGCGCTGGCCTTGGGAAGGGTTGGCAGCTGGGTCATGCCTCTGGCATCAGGCGGTTGAGCTGTCTAGTTTGCGCCCAGCGTGTGTTGCGGGCGATTGATGGGCTGGCGTTGTTCGGTGCTTAGGGCGCTGGCACCTGGGCCGCTGCTGGCCCCAGCCCTGCTGGCTTTCGGCCCTGGTGCACATCCTGCCGGGGCTGGACCTGTGGTGTGCACCACCACCCTGGAGGCTCCTCTGGCTGGCTCCGGCCCTAGTGGCATGAACGCTTCCGGCCCGGTGGAGGTCACGCGTTGCGGTCCGGTCGTTACAACCCCGCAGCTGGTGGAGCGCCGCTTCTACAGCTACACCTCTCCCTACGCCCGCGGCATCGACATCACCCACCAGATCACCGACATCCTCGGCATCGCCATGGGTGGTGGTGATGGCACCAAGGTGATGGGCTTCGGCTTCCCCGATCAAACGATCGTGTGGGACGGCTCGGCTCTGGAAAACACCTATCAAGTGCTGCTCGAACAGCAGAGCAACCCCATGCCCTGGCGTACTGCCGATGTGAACAACGGCTTCTGCCAGGGCCTGCCCCAAGGGAGCTGCAATGCTCAGAGCGCCCAGCCCAGCTGGCCGCACCCGGGCTCGCGGCTGGTCCGGGGCCTGTGGTGATCCCGCTGGTTGTGGTTAGATCACGCCACGGCTTGACCACACCCGGGGGTCTAGCAATCTGGTGAATGCAGCGGACTCATAATCCGCCTTAGGCGAGTTCGATCCTCGCGACCCCCATTTGAACCCGATGCGATTCCTGGCACCGGCGGCCCTGCTGCTCCTGCTGGCCTTCTTCGCTGCCTCGGAATTTGCGTTGATCCGGCTGCGGCCTACCCGGGTGCAGCTGCTCGAGGCCGATGGCGAGCGGGGCGCCACGGCGGTGGCGCGTCTGCAGCGCCGCCTGCGGCGGGCACTGGTCACCACGCAACTGGGCATGACCCTGGCATTGCTGGCTCTGGGCTGGACGGGCCGGGGCCTGGCGGAGCGCTGGGGCTCGGGGCCTGCCGGCACCTGGTTGGGCCAGGCCTGGCTGGATGGGCTCCTCTTTTTGGCATTGGTGGTTCTGGCCACGCTGCTCGGTGGGCTGGTGCCCAAGGCCTGGGTGCTGCACCGCCCGGAAGCTTCCGCCCTGCGCCTGGCACCTGTGCTTGAGGCGGTGATGCGCAGCCTCGGCCCTTTGCTGGCGGTGTTGGAGCGGTTCGGTAATGGCCTGCTTCGCCTGCTGGGGCTGCCGCGCAACTGGGATGAGCTCGTGCCGGCGCTCTCGGCCGGGGAACTGGAAACCCTGATCGAATCCAACAGCGTGATCGGGTTGATGCCCGATGAGCGCGACATGCTCGAGGGCCTCTTCTCCCTGCGCGACACCCAGGTGCGTGAGGTGATGGTGCCCCGCTCCGGCATGGTCACCCTGCCGCTGGAGGTGCGCTTCGCCGAGCTGATGGAGGCGGTGCACAGCACTCACCACGCCCGCTTCCCCGTGATCGGCAGCTCCCTCGACGACGTGCGCGGCCTGCTTGATCTGCGTCGCCTGGCCGAACCGATCGCCAAGGGGCTGTTGCGCAGCGATTCACCCCTGGCGCCCTATGTCACCCCCGTGACCAAGGTGCAGGAAACCACTCCCCTGGCAGAGCTTCTGCCGGTGATCCGCAGCGGTGAACCGTTGCTGGTGGTGGTCGACGAGCACGGCGGCACTGAAGGCCTCGTCACCATTTCCGACCTCACCAGCGAGATCGTGGGCGACGAGGAAGACCCCGAAAACCCGGAAGATGATCTCCAGCAGCTGCAGGAGCACAGCTGGCTGGTGGCGGGTGATCTGGAGATCTACGAGCTCAACCGCGAACTGGGCCTGCAGCTGCCGGAATCCGATGAGCACCACACCCTGGCCGGGTTTTTGTTGGAGCGGCTTCAGCACATCCCTGCTCCGGGCGAGAGCCTGCGCTGGAAGGGCCATCAGTTTCTGATCATGGCGATGGACGGGCCGCGCATCGAGCGGGTGGAGATCACCCGACAGGCGGTGGGTCTGGAGGCTGAGGAGAGTTGATCAACTGAGGCCCGTGGTGACGGCCGCTCATCGTCGATAATCTCTGCGTCAGATCGCCAGCGCCATGCAGCCGGTTCGCGTTGGAGTGATCGGAATCGGAAACATGGGCTGGCACCACGCCCGGGTGCTCAGCCTGCTGCGCGATGCCGAGCTGGTGGGAGTGGCGGATCCCGATCCCGCCCGCGGGCAGCTGGCGGTGGAGCAATTCGGCTGCCGCTGGTTCGCCAGTTACGAGGAGATGCTCGGCGAGGTGGAGGCGGTGTGCATCGCCGTGCCCACTCTGCTGCACCACCGCGTGGGCATGGCCTGCTTCAAGGCCGGTGTGCATGTGTTGATCGAGAAGCCGATCGCTGCCACCCAGGAAGAGGCCACGGAGCTCAGCGCCGCTGCCGAGCAGGCCGGACGCTTGCTGCAGGTGGGTCACATCGAGCGCTTCAACCCCGCCTTCCGCGAGCTGGTGAAGGTGGTGGCCAATGAGGAGGTGGTGGTGCTGGAAGCGCGCCGCCACAGCCCCAACCCTGATCGCGCCAACGATGTGTCGGTGGTGCTCGATCTGATGATCCACGACATCGATCTGGTGCTTGAGCTGGCCGGCTCGAAGGTGGTGCGCCTCGCGGCGGCTGGTGGCCGCAGCGCCGAGGGGCCGATCGATTATGTGAACGCCACCCTCGGATTTGCCAATGGTGTGGTGGCCAGCCTCACGGCCAGCAAGATGGCCCACCGCAAGATCCGCAGTCTCTCGGCCCACTGCCGCAGCGCGCTGGTGGAAACAGATTTCCTCAACCGCAGCCTGCAGATCCACCGCCGCACTCAGCTCTCGTTCTCGGCCGATCACGGCGAGCTTCTCTACCGCAACGACGGCTTCATCGAAGAGGTGAGCACCTCGCCGGTGGATCCGCTGGTGGCCGAGCTTGAGCACTTCCTCCAGTGCGTGCGCGGCCTGGAGCAGCCGGCGGTGGATGGCCCCCAGGCTTCTCGCGCCCTGCTGCTGGCGGATCTGATCGAGCAGTGCGTGGAGCAACCCACGCTCTGCATGACCCTTGCTGAACCGATCTAAGCCGGCTGCAGTTCTGCCAGTTCCTTGAGGGCCAGCAGCTGCCAGCGGCGGCACTGGGCCGGTGAGGAGCGGTAGAAGCCATCCCAGGCTTCGGCCTTGTGGGTGGGGTAATCCTCTGCCGGCTGCTCAGGGTGCTGCTGCTGCCAGCCCACGCGCACGGCGTGGCCGATCACCACATCGAGGGCCAGGTCGTCGTCGAAGCGCACCTGGGGGTTGGCATCCACAAACGCAATCAGGGTGATCAGCGTTTCAATGCAGAGCCGGCGGTATTCGGGCGCCTCGATCTTGCTGAGCAGGTGCTCCACGTGGGTGGCGAAGTTGCGCTCGCCCGGGGTTTTCTCTTTGAGCAGGGCGCTCTCCAGCCGGTTGCGGCGCTCGAGCTTGTCGCCGATCACCAGGCCGCGGCAGTGGTGCAGCAGTTCCCAGATGCCCGGGTGGAAGTTGCGCGGCACGATCTGCAGCGCGCCCATGCGCTCCCGGTGCTTGAGCCAGCAACCGCTCTTGGGCAGCTCCTCCAGCGGATCGGGGGCTTCCCAGCGCACGCGGCCGCTCACGTGCAGCTGCTCCTTGCGCTGCAGCGCCGCCTTGGCGTGTTCCACATCGCGCAGCACCTGCTGCAGGCGGCGGCGAATCGCATGGGGCGGTTCATCGCAGAGGGCTTCGAAGGCTTCGATTGGGCTGAGGTCGCGCTCGCCGGCCAGTTCGCTGGTGAGCAGCAGCAGCAGTTGTCCCAGTTGCAGCGTGAGGCTGCCGCTGAGCAGGGCCGGCTCCTGCCGGGCGACGCCATCGAGGGCCAAGAGCAGCTCCTGCTGCAGCATCCATTCGCGGCCGTCTTCGCCGCTGAAGCGTTGGATCATCGCCGCGATCGCCAGGCTGCCGGTGGGTTGGCTGAGCAGCGAGTCGTTGGTGTAGTTGCGCCCCACCACCACCTGCTTCTGGCGCACGAGCAGATCGGTGAGGGCGTCCTCCAGTTGCGGGTGCACCAGCCCCAGGGAGCCGGCGCAGCGGCGCACCACGTTCCAGTTGGCATCGGCCAGAGCCCGCCGGTAGATCTCCTCCAGCAATGCCTGGGGGGTGGCGCTGCCGCCCGGGCCGCTCAGTTCAGCCGCCAGCCCCAGGCGATGAACCAGCTGCTCAAGCAGTTCGGCCTGTTCCGGCAGCGATTGGCTCTGCCAGAGGCGCTCCGTGAGGGCCTCAAGGCCCGACTCCTCCAGTTCCTGCTCCTCCTCGGCGGTGAGCGGTTGTTGTTCCGTACTGGCTCGTAGCAGGGTGGGAGCCGGTTGGCTGAGCGGCTGCTCCAGGCGTTGGGCGTGCTCGGGCAGCTCGGCCCAGCTGGCCTGCTCCATCAGCTCCTGCAGGGGTGCCAGCTGCACCGCTACGCCATTCACCAGGCCGCTGCGCAGCCGCTCACCCAGCCGCAGGAATGAATCCGGGCTGCGCTGGAAGGGCCCCTCCTCCACGGGAATCAGCAGCACCGGAGCACCGGCGCCGCGCCAGTGGCGTTGCAATTGGCTGATCTCGCTCTCCACCGCATCCACCAGCAGCTCGGGATCGTCGGAGAGGTAATACGTGCTCTCTTCGAGTACGGCCGGTAGGAAGGCCAGAGGCTGGCCGCCCTGGCGGTAAAGCCGAGCCGTCACCATCGTTTCCATGCGCAGCGGTGGGTGGCCGCTGAGGCGCAGGTGGGTGTTGGCGCCCACAGCGCCCATGCGCTCACCCAGCTCTGCTGAGCTGGCGATGGCCACCTGACCCGGGCGGGTCACCGCCAGGCCAGCTTGTTCCAGGGTTGCGGCGATGTGCTCCCGCGCCGGCACGAAACTCACGAGCACCTGATCAGCGCCGAGCGGGCAGCTCAGGCGGCGGCCACTGGGATCGAGATCGTCGGGCTTGAGCAGGCCAAGGAGGAGCAGATCCCCGAGCCAGGTGAGGCTCTGGGTCCACAGCAGCGGCACGTTCTCGTTCGGCACGCGTTGCTGGCTGCCGGGATTGAGGCGCTCGGCCTCCACTGCCTCCTTCGGCACCACATACAGCTCCGGCAGCAGCTCCACGCCATCCACCTCCACCGCCACGCGCTTGAGCCGCTCGCGCCATTGCCAGGCTTCGCTCCAGCGCTCTTCGCAGCAGGCGGTGATCAGCTCATAGGCCAGAAACAGCGGCCAT
This sequence comes from Vulcanococcus sp., assembly GCF_044369115.1. GTDB lineage: Bacteria > Cyanobacteriota > Cyanobacteriia > PCC-6307 > Cyanobiaceae > Vulcanococcus. The sequence continues at coordinate 29,011 of NZ_JBIPMN010000003.1, forward strand.
TCGCATTCGATGTGCTCGAACTGGGCCAGCTCCTCGCGCTCGTAGTGCAGGCGGGTGTGGTCTTCCACCACGGTTTGGTGGCCGTCGCGGCGAAAGCGCTTGTAGCCGTAGGGCCCGCCAAGCTCAGTGCGGATCTTGCTGCGGGTGCGCTCCACCAGCGAAGGATCCTCCACGGCCCAGGCGGGGTAGCCGATCACCGAGAGGCAGGCCGCATCCACTTCCTTGCTGGCCGATTCGCGCGGCAGTAGGCCGGTGAGGGCGCGGCGCAGGCGCACGATCGCGTCGTGGGGGATGTGCAGGCTGCACTGACCGTTGCCGTGGGGGCCATAGAGATCCAGTCCTTCCAGGGCTTCCAGCGCTGCCTTCACCAGGCCGATCGAGCTGGCGTTGCGCTCCGGCAAGCCGTGGTTGCCCTTATCGCCCCGCTCCCAGATGCCGTAGTCGCGCACCCGGTAGGCCCGGGCCACGTAATACACCAGGTTCTGGACGAAATCGCGCTCGTGGCTGGTCTGCACCACCACCAGGCCGGAGCGGGTGAGCTGCGCCAGCTGCAGCAGAAAGAGGGCCGTGGCATCGAGCTGCAGGTGCCCCCAGCCGTCGTCGGGCACCACCGGATCACCGCTGCCGGTGTCGTACTTGGCGTGCAGTGCATCGAGCGGCTCGAGGCTGTGCTTGAAGCGCTCCACCTTGTGGGCCTGGCGCAGCATGGCGTTGAGCAGGCCGCGCATCAGCTGCAGCACCCGCTGCTCCAGCTCGAACACCCGCGTGGTGGCGCCGCTCAGCCGGCGGTGCGCCAGCGCCAGTCCCCACACGCACTGAATCGAATACACGCAATCCCGCACCCAGGCATCGCCGTAGTTGCCGTGCACGGTGTTGGCGGTGCTGGCGGGCAACAGGCCGGTGATCGGGTGCTGGCGCCGCAGCACCACCCGATCGATCTGCGCATCGAGTTCGTGCAGCCGCTGCCAGGCGTCGGCGGCGCTGAGCTGCAACGGTGTCGCCTGGCTGGCCGTGGGTGCGCTGCTGAGCATCGTGGGCGCGGCGGAACCGGGCTGCAGCCATAGATTCTCTCGTGTGGCCCCTGCGCTCGATGGCATCAATGGCGACGGATGCGTCCCGCACTGGCTTTCGTGGCTCCACTGAGCCGCCCTCCTGGACGGTGACATCCGTGCTCGGCGTGCAGGTGGCCGTGAGCAGCAACGTGTTTGCAGCTGCGCTCGAGCTCAAGCAACGCGGCGGCGGCCAGATCGTGACGCTGAACGCCGAGATGACCATGGCGGCCAGGGCGAACCCAGAGCTCGGTGCCGCCATTGCCCAGGCCGATCTGGTGATTCCCGATGGAGCCGGTGTGGTGTGGGCTCTGGGCCGCCAGGGCTTTCGGGTGCGGCGCAGCCCTGGGATTGAGCTGGCCCGTCAGCTGCTAGTCTACGCGGCCGCCCATCGCTGGCGAGTGGCGCTCGTGGGTGCCAGCCCCGCCGTGATGGAGCGCTTGGTGGAGCGGCTTCAGGCCGAGATCCCTGCGCTGGATCTGGCCTTCGCCATCCATGGCTATCAAGACCCTGAGCAATGGCCGGGCATCGAGCAGCAGTTGCAAGACGCCTGCCCGGATCTGGTGCTGGTCGCCCTGGGGGTGCCGCGCCAGGAGACGTGGATTCAGCGCTTGCATCCCGGGCAGCCGGGCCTGTGGATGGGCGTAGGCGGCAGCTTTGATGTGTGGTCGGGCACCAAGCAGCGCGCGCCCGAGTGGATGGGGCGGCTGCAGATCGAATGGCTCTACCGGTTGATCCAAGAGCCCAGACGCTGGCGGCGCATGTTGGCGTTGCCGGCCTTCGCCTGGGAGGTGCTGCGCCGGGGCTGAGAGCGGCTGGCTGGGTTGGTTGAACACCAAAAAGCGGCAGGAGTCATACCCCTGCCGCCACGGCTGTTGAGTTGGCGGTGTCGCCTTTGGCTCTGCGATTGCGGTTCAGCGGAAGCCCACCGAGGCCTGCCACACGAAGGCGAGCAGCAGGAAGAAAAGAGGAATGATCGGCAGGATGTCCACCAGGGGAGCAAAGGCCTGATAGGCCTCGGGCAGCTGGGCCAGGGTCTGCAGGGCGTAGGCGGCCATCCCGGAATGTTCGTTGGCTAGAGGCGGACGCTACCACGTGTGTGCGGCCGGGGAGTCGGGTTTCCAGGGAGCGAAATCCTCTGCAAAACAACCATCGCGGATCGCTTGCGCCATGGCGCTGCTGAAGCGCACCAGCTGGGTGATGTTGTGCAGGCTCAGCAGGATCTTGCCCAGCAGTTCGTCGGTTTTGATCAGGTGGTGCAGGTAGGCGCGGCTGTGCACCGTGCAGGCCGGGCAGCTGCAGCTGGGATCGAGGGGGGTGTGGTCGTGGCGGAAGCGGGCGTTCTTCAAGTTCCAGCGTTCGCCGCCCACCAGCGCCGCTCCATGGCGCCCGAGGCGGGTGGGCAGCACGCAATCAAAGAGGTCGAAGCCGTTGGCCACGGCAATCGCCATTTCCGGCAGCGTGCCCACACCCATCAGGTAGTGGGGTTTGTCGTGGGGTAGCAGCGGCCCCACCTGCCGCACGATCCGGTGCATCTCCTCGGCCGGTTCGCCCACGCTCACGCCGCCCACGGCGATGCCCGGCAGCCCCATGGAGCTCACCACCCGCGCTGATTCCTCGCGCAGGTGCGGGAAGCAGCCCCCCTGCACGATGCCGAACAGGGCCTGATCGGCCTTGGTGTGGCTGCTGATGCAGCGCTCAAGCCAGGCGTGGGTGCGCCGGCAGGCGGCGGCCACCTCGCTTTCGGTGGCCGGATAGGGCGGGCATTGATCGAAGGCCATCGCCACATCGGCGCCCAGGGTCGTCTGGATCGCCATCGAGCGCTCGGGGGTGAGGTCGATGCGGGCGCCATCGCGGGGGGAGCGGAACACCACGCCGCGGTCGTTGATCGTGTTGATGTCGCCCAGGCTGAACACCTGGAAGCCGCCCGAATCGGTGAGCATCGGGCCGTTCCAGGCCATGAAGCGGTGCAGGCCGCCGCCATCGGCCACGATCTGCTCGCCCGGCTGCAGGTGCAGATGGAAGGTGTTGGAGAGCACCATCTCGGCACCGGTGGCCTGGAGCTGCGCAGGCGTCACGCCCTTCACCGTGGCCAGGGTGCCCACCGGCATGAACCGCGGCGTGTTCACCACGCCGTGGGGGGTGTGAAAGCAGCCGCAGCGGGCGCGGGTGTTCGGGCAGTGGGCCGTGATCTCGAACGCGAACACCAGCGAGGCAGCAGGATTGGCTGATCCCATCGTTGCTGGCCGTGGCCAAGGCCCCGTTTCGCCTCGCCTGGCTAGCGGATCTGGCCGGCGCCTGGATCTTTTACAGCGTGTTGCCGCTGCCGCCTGGTGTCACGCCGCGCTTTGAGCGCATCGCCCGTTTCGCCCCCTGGGTGGCACTGGTGATTGGCGGGCTGGAGGCGGCGCTCTGGCAGGGGTTGGCCGGCGCTGGGCTTGTGGCGCAGCTGGCGTTGGTGCTCGCGCTGGGCAGTGCCCTCAGCGGCGGCCTGCATCTCGATGGCGCCATGGACACGGCCGATGGCCTGGCGGCCGGCCCGCAGCGCCGCCTGGAGGCCATGGACGACAGCCGCGTGGGGGCCAGTGGCGTGCAGGCCCTGCTGCAGCTGGTGTTGGTGCGAATCGGCGGGTTGGCGTTGTTGGCGGCTGCGGCGCCCTGGGCGTTGGTGTGGGCCGCGGTGTGGGGGCGGATCGCGCCGCTCGTGGCGATGCAGCTGTTTCCTTATCTGCGCGAACCCGGCAGTGGCACGGCCGCCTTTCACCGCCGCTATTGGCAGGGGTGGTGGGCTGAGCTGGTGCCTTCGCTGCTGCTGTTGGGGGCACTCACCGCCCTTGCCTTCGGCCTGGGGGTGGGGCCCTGGTGGTGGTTGGGTTGGCTGGGGCTGCTGCCGGCGGTGCTCGTGCCGCTGGAGCTGGGGCGACGTCTCGGTGGCCATAGCGGCGACAGCTACGGCGCCTGCGTGGAATGGACGGTGAGCTGGAGCCTGCTGCTGATGGGCTTGCTCAGCTGGCGGCTGAGCGCGGCAGGCTGAGGCGGAAGGCGTTGCCGGCGGCGGGCAGTTGCGGATCCAGCTCGCTCGCAGGCACCACCAGCTCCAGCTCCCCGCCCAGGCTGCGGGCTAGATCGCGGGCCAGGGCCAATCCCAGGCCGCTGCCCGGCAGGGCTGCACCACTGGTGCCGCGTACTCCCTTGGCAAAGATCTGCTCCCGCTCCTCCAGGGGCACCGCTGGGCCGCTGTCCCAAATGCTGAGCTCCAGACGCTCGCTGCAGTGGCAGTGCAGGCCGATGGCGCCGCCGCTGCGGCTGTAGCGAAAGGCGTTTTCCAGCAGGTTGGCCACGATTTCACCGATGGCGCTGCCATCGCCCTGCCAGTCGGGCAGAGCGGTGGGTTCCTGCCAGGTGCGCCCTTGCAGATTGGCGGTGGCGGCGGCGCGCTCCAGCAGCGGCCGCAGGATCTGCTCGAGGCTCCGCGGCGCGCTCTGGCACAGCGCTGGCGGCAGCAGCAGGGGCGTCCCCGTGTCGCGGCTCACCAGAGCCGGGGCTTCGGTGAGGTGATCGATCGCTTCCACGTAGCGACTGATCTGGCGCTGCTCTCCCAGCAGGCTGTCCACCAGCGAGAGGTTGCGGGCGTCGCCATCGAGGCGCCGGCGCAGCAGTTGGGCGAAGGTGCGCAGCGCCGCCAGAGGATTGCGCAGTTGATGCACCAGCAACCGCAGCTCGTCGTCGCGCTGACTCAGCTCGCGGCCCAGCCGCTGCTGTTCCTGATCCAGCCGCAGTGCCTCGGTGAGGCAGCGGGCGGTGGCTTCCAGCCGCTCGCTCAGGCTGCCGGGCCAGGGCCAGCGATCCACGTCCACCCGCAGGGCGCCGAGCAGCATCGTGTCGTCGCGCAGGGCCAGCCAGCGGCGGCCACTTTTCACGCTGGAGTTGTTTTCCGCCGTGGTGCCTTCAGTGAGGGCCAGGGACTGGGGCCAGCGGCCAATCGCGACCAGCGAGGGTTGGCCGTTCGGTTCTGGCACCGCCACGTACACCACCAGGGCCAGGAGATCAGGCCGATCCGTGAATTGGGCTAGCTGCTGCTCGAGCAGCGCCAGAAACCGCTTGGAGACCTGCATCTGAGCGGGAACTGGTGTGGGATCGAGGCCGCTCAGCGCGCAAGCCCAGCAGAAATTTCCCCGATCGTGTTCGAAATCTGGGAAAAAGTCTTAAGATTCTCGGTATCGACCAATACCTCGCGGTCCGGGTTCGGGCGGCGCAGCGATCGGCCCATCCGGCTTTTGTTGCATCTCCGTGCAATCAAGGCTACAGCAGTGGAAGTTGCGTCCTCTGCTGATCGGAGCGGTGCCGTTGTGGCGCTCACCCGGCTTGCAGGTGTATGGGCGTTTCCGAGGCTGCTGGCCCTTGTGGCTGGTCCTCATCGTCCGACTCCATCCACCCTGCCCTCCCGGGCTTAGCTCCATGTCCAAGAAGCGCAAGCGCATCAGCCGCCGCCGTTTGGCGGGTCAGCGGGTCCTGGCCCATGTGGCCACCCACAATCTTGAAACCGGCGAGTACAAGCCCGTTACCGCGGCACGCCGCTACATCGCAGAGGGCGGCATCGTGCCCCCCGCGATTCTGAACGTGCGTCGCAACGAGCACACCACCGACCGCTTCTTCTGGGGCGAGAAGGGTCTGTTCAGCGCCCAGTACGCCGAAGAAAACCACTTCCTTTTCCCTTCCCTGCGCGAGATCGTGGATCGCATCGGTGAGGACACTCTGTTTGCCGGCCTGGAAGCTCTGGCTGCAGACGATTGGGAAGAGATGGAGGAATACGAATACGCCTTCGTTTGAGCGAAGACGCGTTTGCGCTTGCAGCCGGTCCCGAGGGGCCGGCTTTTTCATGGCTGCGTGGTCAGGTGCTGGCGCACAAAGACGCTGATCTGCGGCAGCACTGCCGAATCAATGGTGTGGCCTCCCTTGAATGCGAGCAGTTCGGCGCTGTGGCCGGCGGCCAGGAGCTGCTCCTGCACGGCTTCGCTGGCGGCGAAAGGCACCACCGGATCCTCCCGGCCGTGGCTGAGCAGCACGGGCGCCACCGCTGCACCCGGCTGCCAGCCCTCATGGGGATAGCCGCTGCAGGCCACGATCCCCGCTAAGGGCAGGCTGCTGCCCACATCCAAGGCCATGGCGCCGCCCTGGGAAAACCCGAGCAGCACCGTGCGCGCCAGGGGCACGCTGCCGGCCAGCTCCTCCAGCCGCAGCTTCAGGGCGGCGCGGGCGCTCGGTAACTGGCTCCAGTCGATCGGCTGCAGGCCGTACCACTGCCGGCCGGTGCCGTAGGGGTGGGGTTCAGGTGCCCGCAGCGCCACCACACTCACCTCCGGCCCCACCAACAGCGGGCCCAGATCCAAGAGGTCGTCAGCATCGGCACCCCAACCGTGCAAGA
>NZ_JBIPMN010000057.1:0-13902 GCF_044369115.1 Vulcanococcus sp.
GACGTGTGAGGTTCTGATCGCGGGAGCCGGGCGTGGAGTGATGCTGCTTGCTCGGCTCCTGGCTCAGGGAGGGGTTTCTGTGCTCGTCGTGGATCCGTTACGGGATCTGCGCCATGGCGCCTTCAGCAGTGCGGCCCTACCGCTGGAGGCTGTTCGGCATTTCCAGCTGCCCGAGCAGGTGCAGGCGGCCCATTGGCAGGGGTGGGAGCTGCATGGTCCGGGCGAAGCGCCCTACAGCTGGATCGCCGATCACAGCCTTGGGGCTGTGTTGGATTTCGGCGCATTGCGCTGCTGGCTGGCGGCTCAGGCCCAAGCGGCAGGCGCTGAGCTGAGGCTGGGTTGGGCCGTTCGCCAGTGGCAGCCCAGTGGTTCCGGAGCGATCGCCAGTCTGCGCGGGCCCGATGGCGTGGAGCAGATCCGCCACTGCCGCTGGCTGGTGGATGCCACTGGCCAGCGGCGGGCCTTGCTCGGTGATCCCCCGGCAGCGGCTGGTTTGCTGGTGTCGGGCGAAGGTGTGGAGTGGCTGTTGCAGGTGCCCATCTCGCAGTGGCAGCGCTGGGCCCATCGCCTCAGCTTCATGCTCGGCAGCAGCTGGGTGCCCCAGGGGTATGGCTGGGTGTTTCCGATGCAACCCGGCCAGCTCAAGCTCGGGGTGTGCCGCCTGCATGACGGCCGCCGCCTGCAGCCACCCCTGCACGCCTTGCTGCGTGGCCTGCAGCATCGTTTGGAGCTTCAGGGTGCAACGGTGCTCGATCGCCATGGCGGCTTGATTCGCAGCACGATCCGCCGCCGGGAACCGCATCAGCGGGGGCCCCTGCTCGGGCTAGGGGATGCCGTGAGCACTGGCAACCTGCTCGGCGGCGAAGGCATTCGCCATGCGATGGCCAGCAGTGAGGTGCTGGCCCCCTTGCTGCTTGAGGCCTTGGCTGGGCGTCCAGAGCGACTGCGCAGTTATGCCCCCAGGCTGAAACGGCGTCTCGGCTGGCGTTGGTCGCTCAGTGGGCGTCTGGCCCGCCGCACCTGGCTCGGCCTGCATAGTCCTGCGGGCGATCAGCACCTGCAGCACCTGTTGGTGGGCCTACAAAAAAACAGCAGTGCCGATGAGCTCTCGGCACTGCTGTTCGATTACCGCTTCGAGCGCTATGGCCTGAAGGTGCTGCCCTATCTGCTGGGCTGGCGCTGAAGCGGTTCAGTGGGCTGTATCAGCCCCAGCTTCAGAGCACGCCGCGGGCAGCCAGGCCGAGGATGGCGCCCATGCCAAGCACATGGCCGAAGGAAGTGGTGGCCAGCAGCGAGGCATGGCTCATGCCACCGAACATGGCGGCGTTGGGGAGTTGAGCGCCTTCGTTGGGGTACTTGATGGTGGCCTTGCCGATGCCGATGGCGATCACGTTGGCAACGATCATCACCAGGCCCACCTTGGGCGACCAGGACACAGATGCGGGGGCGATAGCCAGCAGGGGAGCGAGCATCGAATTCACAGGCGACGCTTCATCTTCCGAGCGGCAACGCCCCAGTGCACGCCTCGCTTAAGACTTGTTCACTGCTCCTCTTGGGCCGGTGTGCGCCTGAAACCCAGCAACACGAGCACATTGCTCAAGGTGAGAAACAGCTCCGCGCCGCCGTGCAGCGGATCCACATCTGCAAGCTGGCGCCCGTAGCTCAGCTCGGCCACGATTGCGGCGGCGATGGTGACGAGTACAAACAACAGGGTGAGGCAGAAGCCCCAAAACGCGAGTCGTGGCATGCGCCCTGAGCGCCAGCTCCACCAGAGGAAGGCGAGATAGGGCAGCAGCGACAGCCCGAAGAACGGGGCTGGATCCACGCCAGCCAGGGCCTCGAGCAAACCGGCAGGGGTGAACGGGCTCATGGGTTGCGCCGCGCCAGATTCCAGGCGGCACCGGCCATGGCGGTGTTGCCCACCGCGGTGCAGGCGGCCTGAAGAACCACAAGGCCCTGCAATTCAGCGGCATTATCAAACAGATGCCAGGTGCAGGCGGCCATGGCACTGATCAAAGCTGGTGTCATCGCCAGGGCCAGCCAATTCCATTCCGGTTCCTGGAGCCGTTTTCCCCAGCGCTGAATGGCGAGCATCGCCAGCCCCCACTCCAGCACCGAGGCCACATGAATCCACCAGGTGGGCAGAGAGAGCGCATGCATGCCCTCGTTTTAGTGGCCTGCCCTACACGCTGTGGCTGCTGAACTGCTCGAACACCGTTTGCAGCAGTCGGCTCATGTCGCTGTTGAGGGTGCAGCCCGGAGCGCTGTTGGAGGCCAACAGCAGCAGCGCGCAGGCATCAACCAGCTGCGCAGCCTCAGCGCTGCTGAGCTGGATCAGATGCTCATCGCCGCAGTGGGTAACGCGCAAGGAACCGGGTGTGGATGTATCGCACGCTACGGAGTGTGAGGGCACCTGCCTGAATCTGCAGGTTCATTTCCGCTTTGGGATCACGCGCCCCCGCGCTCTTATCCCTCCGGATGGAGCAGTTGGAAGCTGTTGCGGAGGTGAAAGTCGGGCTGATCCCCGCTGTGCTTCCAGGCCCAGTAGCTCAGACCCTGTTGGCGATCCTCCAGGACGGCCGTGAGAGACACCTCCACCCGTTGATCGGCTTGGATCCAGCGGTTGAGATCTACCTGGAAGTGCAGTTGGAGGCCTCCTTCTGATCGCCGCAAGCGGTAGGGAACACTCGTGATTCCGGTCACGGGTTGCAGGTTCTGCCGGTAGTCCGAGAGGGCGTAGATATTCCAGTTGCCATTGGGTGCCAGGTTTACCTCCCAGTAGGAGGTCTCGCCCTCAGCGGCGATGAAGACCTCCAGGCAGGTGCTCTGCCAAAGACCATCCCGCCGCGCCGGCGGCAGGGCGGGTGCCGGCCAGCTCAGGCTGTTGTTCGGGCTGTGCAGCTCAAAGCTCACCTGGAGCACTCCGTCCCGCCAGCTGGCTTCTCCCTTGAGCTCGATGCCGCCAAGCTCGGGTCTGGGCTCAAACGGATGCAGCAGCGGCATGACGCTCCACCAGGTGCCTGAGCGCCGGCATCTGAGATTCGATGCTGGCAGTCAGTTGGAACTGAACAAGAGCCCGCTGCAGGTTGTGATCGGGGTGGTTGGCTTTGAAGTAGGTGTTGCCCAACAGGTAATCGCTGAAGAAGCGCAGCCCCAGTTCAAAACTGATCAGTTGGGCCGCATCGGGGATGTAGCGCAGCTCGGTCTCGGTGAGGAAACGGCCAGCCACAGCGAGATATCCCTCAAGCAGAGCATCAGCTAGGCCGAGATCAAAGTGCACAGCCTCAATCTGATCGGTTTCTTCGCCCAGCGGATTGCAGCAGGAGCGCAGACAGTCGCCGATGTCGTAATGCACCAGCCCGGGCTTCACGGTGTCCAGGTCGATCAGGGCTACGGCCTCACCGCTGCGGCGATCGAGCAGCACGTTGTTGATCTTGGGATCGCCGTGAATAGGCCTCAGGGGCAGCTCCCCGCGCTGTTTAGCGCGCTCCAGCAGGTCGCACAACGCCTCGCGCTCTCGAATGAACGCCATGCAGCGGTCACTGCCGGCGCTGGGCTGGCAATCGGTTTTCACCAGAGCGCGGTGATAGGCCGCGAGGTAGCCGGGCGTGATGTGAAAGCCTTCCAGGGTGTCAGCCAAGGCGGTTGGGGACAGATCGCTGATCAATAGGTGAAACAGCCCCAGGCCCAACCCCAGCTCCCTCGCGTGATCAGCACCGTCGACAACATCCACGCAGGTGCTGTCGGGCACATAGGTGATCGTGCGCCACACACCACCAGCTGCGCAGCAATGCCAGGCGTTGCCCTCGTGTTTGGTGCATACCAACTGCGGCAAGTGCCAGCGGCGTTGCTCCAGCAAGGGATGCGCGGCGCCGCTTTGGAGCTTGCGATCGATGTGCTCACCGAGCACCTGAAGGTTTTGTATTACCAGCTGAGGCTGGGTGAACACCTGCGTGTTGATGCGCTGCAGCACCGACGGCCCATCCACCGCCTGAACCAGAAAGGTGTCGTTGACGTTGCCATTGCCCAGCGGCTCCACCGCCTGAACGCAGCCGCAGCCGTGGAACGCTTCGGCAATGGCGATCAGCTCAGCTTGAGACGGCGCAGGCACACGAATCGACAAGGCGTGGCCTCAACCTGCCAGTGGCCCCTGGCCTGAAAGGCCCCAGGGGGGCCAGTCGTTGTTCCGGATTCAGCGCGTGACGGCTTCGCGCTCGAGTTTTTCACCCTGTTCTCGTTCAATTTCGCGCCGGAGCTGATGGCGAATGTGATCCGGTGATTTGTATTGGCGGGGCAGGCAGTTGTGCAGGGTTTCCAGCCGGCTCCAACAGAGCGTTTTTTCAATGTTTGCTGCCGGTCTTCCTTCCAGGAGCAATTGCTTGAGCGCCTTGCGGTAGAGGAAGTATTTGGCCTCCAGTTCAGCGATGGTGAGTCCTTGGCTGTCGCTCATCGGAGGCCTGCCCGGCGTTGCGGTTGTCTCACCGTACGCGACCTGAGGGGGGCAATTGGGGAAATGCACGTGTGCTGTAGCACTGTTCGGCGCTGGCTCGGCTTCAGCTTCACATCCAAAACTGCAATACCGCCCAAAGCACTGGGCTCGGGCTGCTCCCCCCCCCCCGATCGATCCCCACTCTTCAGCCCGCCGGGGAGCACGGGTTGGCTTGGAGCCGTGCCAGTGCCTTGCCCGCTGCCCCACCAGCAGGGGTTCAGCCAGAAACGCTCACCTTGGCTGAGGGTGTTGGCTGAGCTGCAGGCGCCCGCGCACCTGCACGCTCCGCAGGTCATTGAGCTTGAGAAGCGCCGATTTCCGTCTTCCTGGCGGAGGGCTGCGCCGAAGAGACAAACCGCTCCACCCGCCAGGCCCCGCCCGCCCTAGACGCCGTTGATCCACTGCCGGCCCAGAGGCACCAGCGAGCGGCTCACCTCGCTCCATGGAAAGGTTTGTCCGGTGGCATCTCCATCACCATTGAGCGCGCTGCCTAGCCCTTCGTGCACATCTTCAAGGGCCTGAGCGAAGGGAATCTGCCGCAGCGCGGCATAGGTGCGCGCGATCGCATTGATCTCGCCCGGGCTGCTGACGCCCTGGAGGTAGCGGTCACGCAGGTCATCGGCGCTGTGCATGGCTCCAGAACACAAGGGATCAGCACCACCAGCCTCAGTCTGGTGAGGGGCCGGTGCAACCGCACTTGATGGGCATTCACATCCCCGCTGTTGTTGGGGTGTGAATCAGCTGAACACTTGGCGCGTAACAGCCATGGCCGCTCCCAGTGCCGCTGCTGCACCAATCACCTGCAGAACGCTCCAGCGCAGCTGAAGCTGAGCCCAGAGGGCGACCACCACCACCACAGCCGCGCCCACCTGGAAGCCGCCGTTGCTCCAGAGAACGGGGCCGGCAAAGAACAGCGCCAGGCTGGCGATCACCCCCACCACCACAGCGGTGATGGCGCTGAGGGGAGCGCCCAGGCGCAGATCGTTGCGGCTGGCCTCCACCAAGGGAGCTCCCGCCAGGATGAAACCAAAGGAGGGCAGGAAGGTGAACCACACCGTGACCGCCACCGCCGCCAACGCCAGCGGCCAGGGCCATGTGGATGCCGCCACGGCTTGATTCCAGCCGCCCATAAAGCCCACGAAGGCCACCACCATGATCAGCGGTCCAGGGGTGGTTTCTCCCAGGGCCAAACCATCGAGCATCTGAGTGGCCGACAGCCAGCCGAACTGCTCCACCGCCCCCTGGGCTACGTAGGGCAACACGGCATAGGCGCCACCAAAACTGAGCAACGCCACCCGCGTGAAGAAGCGGGCCATCAACGCCAGAGTGCCGCACCAGCCGCCGATCGCCACCACCACCGCCAGGGGCAGCAGCAACGCCAACGCCCAGATCAACAAGGTGAGCGCCAGCTTGCGCTTTGAGAAACGGGCATGCTCTGGGCTGGCGGTGTGATCGTCGTGCAGGGCATCGGGTCGATCGGCTGTGGCTTGAGCTGAGCCTGGGCCATGGGCTCCGCCACTGAGCAAGAGAGCAGGGCGCCAGCGGGCCACGATCAGGCCGATCACAGCAGCGGTGATCACCACCAGCGGGTAGGGAAGATTCAACAGCGCCATGGCCAGGAAGCCGGCGATGGAGAGGGCCACCAGCAGCGGCGTGCGCAGGGTGCGGCGGCCGATGCGCCAGGCCGCCATCAGCACAATCGCCAACACGGCCGGTTTGAGCACGCCGAACACCGAGGCCAACAGCGGCAGTTGTCCCCACAGGGCGTAGACGCTCGCGAGAGCCGTGAGCACGAACACCGAGGGGATCACAAACAAGCCGCCAGCGATCAGGCCACCGGGAAAGCCATGCATCAACCAGCCCAGATACGTGGCCAGCTGCATGGCCTCCGGCCCAGGCAGAAGCATGCAGTAATTGAGGGCATGCAAATAGCGCCGCTCCGAGAGCCAGCGGCGCCGCTCCACCAACTCGCGCTGCAGCAACGCGATCTGCCCGGCCGGCCCACCGAAACTCACCCAGCCGAGCTGAAACCAGAAGCGCGAGGCTTCCGCCAGGGTTACCGGCTGCTTGGTGGTGGTCATGGCTGGTGCAGGTGCAGGCATTCGCCGTTCATCCAGAGCATCGAGGAGCCGGAGTCCATCGCTGTCCAGGCTTCATCGGTGGTGAGCGGTTCAGTGCTCAGGATCGTCACCACATCCGAGCTCGAGGTGAGCGGCGCGAAATCAATCTGCAGAGGCGGATCGGCGAGCGTGGCGGTGGTGAACGGTGCACGCCGCGTGAGCCAATGCAGGCTGGTTGTGGCGGTGGCGAACAGCCAATGGCCGTTGGAGATCAGGGCGTTGAATGTGCCCATGCGGGCCAGCTCCGTGGCGTAGGCATGCAGTCGGGTTGAGATCTGCTCAGGGTTCTCGGGATCCACGCCCTCCTGTTCGAGTTGCTTGAGGATCCAGCAGAAGGCGGCTTCGCTGTCGGTGGAACCAAATGGGCGGTAGGTCTCACCACTGGGTATCGCTCCATCGAGGTTGCCGTTGTGGGCAAACACCCAGGTCTGGCCCCTCCAGCTGCGGGCAAAGGGATGGCAGTTCTCCAGAGCCACCAGCCCTTGGGTGGCCTTGCGGATGTGGGCGATGGATACCAACGCCTTTGGCGAGCGTTCCGCCAACTGATCCGCCAGCTGCGAAAAAGCCGCCGGTGCGTCTTCGCGGATTAAATCGAGTCCGGAGCTATCCGGTGTGAAGCTGGCCAGCCCCCAGCCATCGGCGTGTTCACCAACGGCCCCGCCCCGGCGGCTGAGGCCGCGGAAGGAGAACGCCATGTCGGTAGGCGTGTTGGCATTGAGGGCAAGCAGTTCACACACAGGCGTCAGCGCGATTGGGCGAACAGGCGATCCCAGAGGCCGCCGTTATCGAAAAAGGTTTTGTTGACAGCGTCCCAGCCACCAAAGTCCTTCACCGAGAAGAAGGTCTTCACCGGGGCGAAGCGATCCTTCACGCGTTGCCACACCATTGGGTTCGTGGGGCGGAAACCTTCCTCGGCAAAGATCTGCTGTGCTTCTTCCGTGAAGAGATACGCCGCGAGGGCTTCAGCAGCTTTGCGGGTGCCCTTGCGATCCACCACCTTGTCCACCACCGCCACAGGTCCCTCAATGCGGATGTTCACCTCGGGCACCACGAACGGCGCCTTGAGATCACCCGTGCGGGTGGCCAGGATCGCTTCATTCTCGTAGTTCAACAGCACGTCGCCCTGATCGCGTTTCAGGAACACGTCGGACGCTTCGCGGGCATCCTTCGGCAGGTTGTCGACGTTCTTGTACACGTTGGTGACGTAGGTCTCCGCCTGCTTCTGATCACCACCGGTCTGGGTCACCGAGCCCCAAAGCCCCAGGAAGTTCCAGCGTGCACCACCGGAGGTCTTGGGGTTGGCAGTCACCACCGTCACCCCAGGCTTCACCAGATCCTTCCAGGTGCGCACGCCCTTGGGATTCCCGGCACGGGTCAGGAAGGCCACCGCGGAGTTGGTGATGATGCTGGCGCTGGGCAGCTCCTTCTCCCAGCCCGGTTGGATCAAGCCAGCCTCCTCCAACTTGTGGATGTCGGCCGAGAGGGCCAGGGTGGCCACGTCGGCATCCAGACCATCAATCACTGCCCGGGTTTGGGTGCCTGATCCGCCATAGCTGGTGCGGATCTTGATCTCCTGGCCGGTCTTGGCCTTCCAATCGGCAGCGAATTTGGGAAGGATCTTGTCGTAGGCGCCTTTGGTCACCGCGTAGCTCACGAGCAGCAGCTCCTGCTTGCCCTCGCCCTTGCCGCCCTCAGCCGAGGGGCTAGTGGCGGTTCCGCAGGAGGTAAGCAGGATCGAGCTGCCCAGGGCCAGAACCGAACTGCGGGAAAGGATTGAATGCATTGTCGCGCGAGTCGATCGGGAATAGGGCAAAACTTGCAGCGGTACTTCGGTCGCCTTACCGCGCTTTATGGCGGGCTACTCCGGCGTGCCAAGAAAAAACCCCGGTTCAGAACCGGGGCCTTGCTCAAGCTGCGATGCCGCTCCGATTGGCTGAGGGGGATCGTGATCAGCGCGAGCGGGCAAAGATCTGATCCCAGACCCCGCCTTTGCCGAAGAATTTCTTGTCAACGCCGGCCCATCCACCGAAGTCGCCCACCTTGAAGAAACTCACGTTCTGGAACTTGCCTTTTGCGTAGGCCTTGCCCTCGGGCGTGGTGGGGCGGAAGCCATTGTCGGCAAACACCTTCTGAGCCGCTGGTGAATACAGGAAGCGCACAAATGCTTCAGTAACTCTTCTTGTGCCGCGGCGGTCCACTACCTTGTCCACCACGGTGACGGGCTGCTCGGTGAGCACATTGGGGCTGAAGAGCTTGTAAGGCGTGGTCCACTCGCCTTTGCGGCGGGCCAGGATCGCCTCGGTTTCCCAGTTCAGGAGCACATCGCCCTGGCGCCGTTTCACAAACGCGTCGGTGGCTTCGCGGGCGTCTTTGGGCAGCACGTCGGCATTCTTGTAAACGCCGGTGATGAAGCTGCGGGCCTGGGCTTCGGTGCCACCGCTACGGGTGATCGCTCCCCAGAGCGCCAGGAAGTTCCAGCGGGCCCCGCCAGAGGTTTTGGGGTTGGCCAGAACCGCATCTACGTCTTTGTTGTCGAGGTCCTTCCAGCTGTTGATCTTTTTGGGATTCCCGGGACGGACGAACACGGCCACAGTGGAGTTGATCGGCGTGGAGTTGTAGGGGTTTTCCCGCTCCCAACCGGGGCTGATCAGGCCTGCCTGCTGAATCTTGGTTACATCAGCAGCCATGGCCAAGCTCACCACATCGGCTTCGAGGCCATCAATCACGGCGCGGGTCTGGGAGCCGGAGCCTCCATAGCTGCCCTTGAAGCTCACGGTTTGGCCAGTCTTTTTCTTCCAGTCAGCGGCAAAGAGTTTGAAGATCTGGTCGTAGGCGGTTTTGGTCACGGCATACGACACCACCGTGAGCGTCTGAGGTTTAGCGGGTTGCTGGGCCTGCACGATCGGCGCGTTCAGGCTTGCTGCAGCGACGGTTGCCAGCGGCAGAGCTGCCAGGCCCGTCATCAACACCTGGAGGCGCAGCCGTCCGGGATTGACAGAAGGAATAACCACGGTTCTTCGGTCGGGAACGCGGTGAACATATCGGCCGCCCCCGCATGCATGGTGTGCCTCAAGCCACACGGTCTTGGGTTCTGATTTCCCACCCGGTAACCGTGCTTTGAGTGACAGAATGAACTCTGAGCAGACGAGGCCATGCCTTTCAGCGCCAAGACGGAATACGGACTTGTTGCCCTGATGGACCTGGCAACCGCCCATGCCACCGGTGACCTGGTGCAGACCGGCGAGATCTGCCGGCGCCACGCCATTCCGGAGCGCTACCTCGAACAGATGCTCACGTCGTTGCGCAAAGGCGGCTTCCTGAAGAGCGTTCGGGGTCCTCGGGGCGGCTTTCTGCTGGCGCGTCCCCCCGAGCAGATCCGCCTTCTTGACGTCGAGGCCTGCCTCGAGGGAGAGGCGACGCCGTCGCGGAAGGGGGAACGGGAGGATCCTGAATTTCAGGCTTTGATTGAGCTCGGCAACCGACTTGAGCAGGCCCGCTCAGCGATTTTGAAGGAAACAACCCTGGCTCAGCTGGTTCAGAAGCGCGACCAGTTCAGGCAGCCCCTGCCGATGTTCTACATCTGATTGCCGCGGAACCATCCCTCGTGTGCCTTGAAATACCGGTACCCCTATCGGGATTCGTGCATACTGCCGCCAGTTGCCTGCCGCCCGTGCCCTGTTGTGCGCGAATGCCCCGCCTCCGTTTGCTCTCGTCCATCGCAGACCCGCCCCATCGCCCGCCAGCGCCATGACCACCTCACTCTTGAAACGTCCCTTGCGACTCACGCTTCATCCTCAGGATGTGCTGCCTGAGCACATGAGCTGGCGGTTGCATGAGGGCTATGTGCGTTCATCCACCTGGGATGACGAAGGCGACTCGATCACCCTTGGACTGTGGGGGCCTGGTGATGTGATCAGTTCGGAAGATCCCGTTCTGCATCCACTTGAATTGCATTGCCTCACCACTGTTGTGGTGGAGCATCTCGAGTTAGATGACGACACCCAGCTCCAACACATCCGCCGAGAACGGCAGATGTTGGCTGAGTTGCATGCCATCCAGCGCATCCGCTCCGGTGAGCGTCGTCTTCTAGCCCTGCTCACCTGGATAGCGCGCTCCTTTGGTCAGATCAACCGTCACGGTTGCAGGCTCTCCTTGGCCGAGCTGAACCTCACCCATCGCGGTCTCGCTGATTTGTGCGGTCTGACGCGGGTCACGGTGACCAAATTGTTGAGCCGTTTCCGGCAGGACGGCGTTTTGGTGAGTGTTGGGGAGAACGATCTGCTTATTCCACGGGAGCCATGACAACGCCTGCTCCTCCCTGGTGCCTCCACTGGGGCAATGACGGTGAGCTCGCCTGGAGCGATCGCCACGATGTGATCGAGCGATTGGTAGCCCACGAACCAGCGATGGCCTCAGCTCTCTACAGGTACGCAAAGCCACTGCCGGCCAGCATCAGTCGCCAGCGGCTGACACGACCGCTCTCCTGCACCCACCCATAACCCTTGGCCTCTTTGTGTTCACACAGGGAGGCCTTTGCCTTGAATGTCTTCCACCATGCCTGCGATTTTTGCCAACAACAGCCTCACCACAGGCGCCACTCCTTTGGTGCAGCTGCATCGGGTCAGTGCAGGCTGCAATGCCCGCATCCTGGCCAAGATCGAAGGCCGTAATCCCGCCTTTTCGGTGAAATGCCGTATTGGGGCGGCCATGGTGGCTCAGGCCGAGCGCGATGGCCTGTTGGGGCCGGGGAAAGAACTGATCGAGCCCACCAGCGGCAATACAGGTATTGCACTTGCATTTGTGGCCGCTTCCCGCGGTCTACCGCTCACCTTGACGATGCCCGACACGATGAGCGAAGAGCGGCGCAAGTTGCTTCTGGCTTATGGAGCTCGCCTGGTTCTCACCGAAGGCCGCCATGGGATGCCCGGAGCGATCGCCATGGCCGAGGCCATGGCGATCAGTGAACCGGATCGCTATGTGTTGTTGCAGCAATTCGCCAATCCAGCCAACCCGCAGATCCATCACGACACAACCGGGCCGGAAATCTGGGCTGACACTGATGCTCAGGTGGATGCTGTTGTAGCTGGAGTCGGAACTGGCGGCACGATCACCGGCATCAGTCGCTATATCAAATGCACCCTCGGCAAACCGTTGCTCTCGGTGGCAGTGGAGCCGGAGCAAAGTCCTGTGATCACCCAGACGCTGGTAGGTGAATCCGTCCAACCCGGCCCCCATCGTATTCAGGGCATTGGGGCGGGGGTTCTTCCCGGCAACCTTGACCTCTCCTTACTGGACAGAGTTGAACGGGTGAGTGATCAAGATGCCATGACCATGGCAAGACGCCTTGCTAAGGAGGAGGGAATTCTGGCGGGTATCTCTTGCGGCGCCGCAGTATCAGCTGCCGTTCGAGTGGCTCGAGAAGCTGAATTCTCTGGAAAAACAATTGTGGTGATTCTTCCTGATTCAGGTGAGCGCTATTTGAGCACGAATCTCTTTTTCACAGAAGGCGATTCGGCACCTTAGCTGCCACAAAAAAGCCCCCGGCATTCTCCGGGGGCCTGAGGGTTGGGGCGAGCCTCAGTGGCTCATTTGTTGGGCTGCGGGGTCATGCGCAGGTAGGGCTTGATCTCGGTCACGCCCTTGGGGAACTTGTTGCGGGCTTCGTCGGTGGGGATCGAGGGCACCACCACGCAGTCGTCGCCGTCGGTCCAGTTCACCGGGGTGGCCACCTGGTGGTGGTCGGTGAGCTGCAGGGAGTCGATCACCCGGAGGATCTCGTGGAAGTTGCGGCCGGTGCTGGCGGGATAGGTGATCTGCAGGCGCAGCTTTTTGTTCGGGTCGATGATGAACACCGAACGCACCGTGAGGTTGTTGAGCGAGTTCGGGTGGATCATCCCGTAGAGATCGCTCACCTTCTTGTCCTCATCGGCGAGGATCGGGTAGTCGACGGTGGTGTTCTGCGTTTCGTTGATGTCGCAGATCCAGCCGCCATGGCTCTCGGCGGAGTCGACGCTCAGGGCGATGGTCTTCACGTTGCGCTTCTCCCACTCGGAGCGCAGGCGCGACACTTCACCCAGCTCGGTGGTGCACACCGGGGTGTAGTCGGCGGGGTGGGAGAAGAGAACAACCCAGCTGTCGCCAGCGAAGTCGTAGAGGTTGATCGGACCCAGCTGGGAGTTCTGGGTGAAATCGGCGACGGTGTCGCCCAGTTGCAGATTCATTCTCGTTCGCAGGATTGAAAGGTTAAGTTTGTCGTTGAGGTGCTCTGATGTCCAGCTCTGTGTTGTAGCCGTGAACACCTGCTCACAGGCTATGAGTTGTCAGATTACAAAGTCTGGAACAAAAGTGCGTGCTTCGCGGCTGGTGAGATGCAAGGAATCACCAGCCTTTAAATCGCGGTAATCGATGCGTTCCCGCGGCAGCTGTGCCATCACCACCTCGCCACTCGCCAGGGTTAGTTCCGCCTGGATATCCCGCCCCATATGCGTGAGCCGTCGTAAGACAGCAGGCACGCTTCCCGGTTGGGCCGTGCGGTGCAGTTCCAGATCATGGGGGCGGATAAAAATCTCTCCCCGTTGATCCGAACTGGCGAGCGGAATATGGGGCGGCAACACATTCACGGCACCCACGAAGCTCATCACGAAGGGTGTGGCAGGGTGGTCGTAAATCTCCGCAGGCGTTCCAATCTGCTCAATGCGCCCCTGATTCATCACTACGATCCGATCTGCCACCTCCATGGCTTCCTCCTGGTCGTGGGTCACGATCACCGTGGTGACGTGCATCTCATCGTGCAGGTTGCGCAGCCAGGCCCGCAGCTCTTTGCGCACCTTGGCATCCAGTGCGCTGAAGGGTTCATCGAGGAGCAACACCCTGGGCTGTACAGCCAAGGCCCGAGCCAAGGCAACCCGCTGCCGCTGTCCACCTGAAAGCTGCGAGGGGTAGCGATTGCTAAACCCCTTCAGCTGCACCAACTCAAGCAGTTCATCCACGCGCCGGCGAATGGCGTCGTGTTTCCAGCCGCGCAGCTCAAGGCCAAACCCCACGTTCTGTCGAACGGTTCGGTGCTTGAACAACGCGAAGTGCTGGAACACGAACCCCACCTCCCGTTCCTGAACCGACCGGGAGGTGGCTTCCTCGCCTGTGATCCAGATCCGTCCGGTATCGGATTCTTCCAGGCCAGCGATTAAGCGCAGCAGCGTGCTCTTCCCGGAGCCCGACGGGCCAAGCAGGGCAACCAGCGAACCGCTGTCGATATCGAGGCTGACGTCATCGACCGCCTTAAAGGCCCCGAAT
>NZ_JBIPMN010000260.1:0-3942 GCF_044369115.1 Vulcanococcus sp.
AGGGCGTCAGTCTCGGCGCCGATGGTGGCGGCAAAGGCCGTGGCAAAGCAGGACGCAAGCTCAGCCACACGACCAAGGTGCAGTTCAACGGCAACCTGATGGTGGGCAAGGCCTACACCGCTATGCTCGATCTCAAGCCTGGTGACGAGTTCGAGATCAAGCTCGGCCGCAAGCAGATCCAGCTGATTCCGGTGGGTGGTGGCGCGGAGTGAGGCCTGCGGCCAGGTCGAGAGGGCTGAGCAAACAGGCTGCTGGTGCTGTCTCATCCCACCAGCGCCGGCTCCACCCACTCAATGGGCGCCACCACCGGCCCTGCCAGGGACGAGAGCGCTCGCCAGTGGCCCGCTGCCAGCTGGTTGCAGTGCCGGCGTCTCCCGGCTGGCACTGCAGCTGGTAGTCCTTGCCCAGCCAAAGCGGAGGCCTGACCTCGTCGGATGAAGAGCTGACCTTCTTGCTGCTGGGAAGCAGGCACCCGTACTGCGTTAAGAAGATCTACTCATAAACCGAGCGCATGAGCGGCGGCGGCCGGGCCACACAATTCGCGACAGGGATGGCAATAATGAGACTGGCGATTGGCTACCCAACTGAGCGAATGTTGTCAGTATCACTTTGACGGGAGCCTAGTCACAAGAGCCGGAAGACCACCTATGCAGAAAGCAGGGCTAGGAGTTGTAGACGACGAGGAGAGATCGAGCTCTAGTCATTGCGACGTAAAGCTAATTTTCGCCGAGGGAATCCGGCGAAGTCCATAAAATGACGCAAAGCGACTCAAGCCCCTTAAAGTCAGCAATTGAGTTCAGCTCAACATTAAGGCGGGAAGCAGACTTTAAAAGACATAGAGCAATACTACCATCGGCATTGACCTGGAAGCGATATTTCTCAGCGTCGAGATCCGCCAGGCTCTTCAAAAGAACAACGATTTGAGATGAATGCAGAGAGTAGGTTCTACAAAGAGTGTCAACGAGCTCAAAGAGCTCTTCCGGCGAATCGTTGTACCGCTCACGGTTTATCACATCCGGGCCATCAGGCGCTATGCAAGTAGCGATATCGACTGTAGCGCAAAGACCGATTACGCGCTCCATGATTTGAGGAGTATTTCTCAGATTAGAAGTGAGGGATAAATAGTTATCGAACTCGAACAATGTACGTATTTCAGAAGGGCTAAAGTCGCCTAGTCCTAGAGCCTGGCTAATGTCATAGAGGCCAAGAAAGATGCCTTTCTGGCTTGTCAGACGACGAAGGCTCAAGATAAGTGAGTCATCAAGATCTTGCATTTCATCAATGACGATATGAGACAAACGAAATCCACTATTTTGAGAAATAAGGTTAACAAGGTCGGATGGGCTAGAGAGCCCATCTGCATTAAGAGAAAGAGTCTTTGCAATCTTTTCAAGGTATATTGGCAACTCATGTGAGGAAACAAAGTCTACTCTTGGCAGCAAGGATGAATAATTGCTTTTTAGGCGTGCACTAAGAAGGGAGGAGTGACATATAAAAGCACTCCGATTATTTGATTTAGCAGACAGTAAACGCATAACCTCAAGCCCAACAAGGGTCTTGCCGGTTCCCGCAGATCCAAAGAGAAGTACATTATGATTTCGAATTAGTTGATTGATGACATGAGACTGCTCGGAAGTGGGTGTAATTCCCGAATCGAAAAACTGCTCCGTCTCAATTAGCTGAGAAGCAGATGAAAGAGGAAAAGATCCCGAAGGGGATAGACATTCGTGAAATGCTGAGACTTCATTTCGAGATAGTGGATCAAGATCGCGTTCGGCCATTGGGCGCACGAAACAGGATATGATCCATGCAGAAGGATCGAGAAGATCAGTGTCAAAAGCCGAGAAGCTCAACTCGTTATTAATAGATTTTGCGGCCCATGTTCGTCGGACGCTTTCAGGGAAGAATGCGGCGTAAGTGAAAATTTGTTCAAGCTCCCAGCGAGGCCTTGGGATAATCCTCTTTATGTCAATATGATCAATTACTCGGTACATCGAGCGCTTTGCCTGCTCGTGAGGGTCTTTGATGGGATACACATTGCCCATTCGGCTTCGAGAGTAATACTTGTTGTCACGAACTTCAACGGAACCACCTTTGCACTCTACGAATATAATTCCGTACTCGGGCCACACGATTATGAAATCAGCTTCGCCTCTGACATACTGGAAAGAAGATTGCCTGAAATGACGCAGTCCTCTCCAGTTTCGAGAATAGTAGATATTAACGTTTGCTGGTAGCTTAGAGCGAAATGCATTAAAGACAAGCTTCTCACCACGACGACTTCCCTCATCGGAAAGATCAAGAGGGAAAGATTCGGGATACGAAGTGGCCATGCTGAGAAGGCGTCCATGTCGGATGTGAGCTCATGATAGTACTTGACAAAAAAGCGAGCAGATGATTTTAAAGGACTTTAAAAGAGTTGCTATATGATTGAAACGCATGCAGCTAGGTGTGACGTGCTATTCGCAACACAATCACTATACTTAGCACATAGACCATGTAAACCTCGGCGTCTCATGACTATCTTTTCGGCGCTGATTGTAATGGATACTGTAGTAGAGGCTAGTCTGATCTAAGACGCAAAGGGCAAACGTCTCATCCGGTGACTTTCAGGAAAGATGTCACTCCTCGGCTGCCGTTCAGGCGGCCTGCACCAACGGTAGCTGCCCTGGTTCACTGAGCTCATCTGGCGGCTGTTTGGTCCAGACCACCTCCGGTTGACGCCAGCACCTCGTGGATCGTGACCACCGCCTTGGATTGCGCTGGCGGGCCTGTTCGTAGACGACAGCACGGTGCCGGCAAGCCTCCACAGCTTGTCCACCGTGACGTTGCTGGGGCGTCACGAGTTTGATGCCGCTGTGGCGGTGTTGGTGGTTGTACCAGTCAACGAACTTGGCGACCCACTGACAGGCCTGGTCTCTGGTGGCAAATGGCTTGCGGGGGTATTCAGGCCGATACTTCACCGTCCTGAACAGCGATTCCGAGAAAGGGTTGTCGTTGCTGACGCGCGGCCGTGAGAACGACCTGAGCACGCCCAGTTCTTCGAGGCGGCTTTCCAGTGTGGCCGCACGCATGGCGTTGCCGTTGTCGGCATGGAGGATCAGCGGCTGCTTGCGGCTCTTGCTGATCCGCTCTCTGAGGCAAGCCCTGCTCACCAGATCCGCTGCAATGGCTGGATCCTCGCGCTCAGCCACATCCCAGGCGACCACCTTGCGGCTCCACACGTCGATCACGAGGTAGAGATACAGCCAGATTCCCCGCACGGTGGTGGGCAGATAGGTGATGTCCCAGCTCCACACCTGATTTGCTCCTGCGGCCTGGAGCCTCGGCACGGCTCTTGGTTCCTGTGGTGGCCGCGCTCGGCCGCGCCGATGGGCTTGGCCGTGGGCATGGAGTACCCGGTAAAAGCTGCTCTCCGAGCCGATATACAGACCCTGATCGGCCAGGGCTGGCACGATCTGACCTGGCGGCAGTGAGGCGTACTCCGGCTGGTTGCAGGTGAGCAGGATGCGTTGGCGCTCCTCTTCGGTCAGCTTGTGAGAGACCAGCCGATGACTGCCTTTGCGGCGATCGTGGCCTCCGCCATCACCCAGACATGCCTCGCGCCAGCGTTTGAGCGTGCGCAGGCAGATGCCGATCTCGCCGCAGGCACTGACCAGGCCTGCGCCAGCAGCATGCGCCTCGCCGATCAGCTCAATCGCCTTGCGCCTGTGAACAGTGCTGGTCAGCCTTCCGCGTCCTCCGAGCAGAAGGCCTCCCACTTTTTTCGGAGCACCAGCAACGCTGCCATCTCCGCCATGGCCTTCTCCTTGCGCTGCAGTTCCTTCTTGAGGGCCTTGATCTCTCGCTGGTCTTGGGCACGGAGCTTTTCCAGCTCCTTCTGCTCCTTCAATGTCAGCACTGGCTTTTCGTTGGCATCCTGGGCGGCCTGACGCCAACGTT
>NZ_JBIPMN010000206.1:0-3926 GCF_044369115.1 Vulcanococcus sp.
GCCGCTTTCGCCGGCTGCCCAATCCCTGGCGAGCTCTACTTGAGGCCGAACGGGAAGATTCCCTCTGTGCCACGATCAATTCAAAGCTGCAGGACGGCCTTCCTGTGGTGGTTGACCTGGTGGGCGGCATCGGTGATCAGCTGGAGAATGCTGCGCTGCTGCTGAACATTCAGACCCAGCTCAACCAGATGCCACCGCTCTCGGTGCGGGCCCTGGGTGAAAACGCTGGAATCGTCGCCCGCCTGCTGGAACAGGTCGAGGGGCTGCATCTGCTCAGCCAGGCCAACCAGGACCACGCCCAGTGGCGCATCACGGCCCCCTGGTTTCGCTACTGGCTGGGCCGGTGCGGTATCCGCGAAACCATCCGTAGGCCTCTGCTCGATGAGTCCCGGGTCGATGGCTCCGGTCGCGACACCCTGCTGGTGTGCTGGCGCACCAAGCCGGATACCATGAATCCGCTGAGCTCCTTCAGTCGCTCGCTGCCGTTTGCGCGAATCGTTGCGCTGCTGGATCAGTGGCGCGGCGCGGCGCAACGTCGGGGGCTGCAGCTGATCGACATCAGTGATTACACCCCCGACGAGGCCAGGGTGCTGCAAACCTGCCATGGCGGGTGGGTCACCCTGGCTCGCCGGCAATTGAACAGCCTGCAGGACACGCTCAGGCTCATGCGACGGTCCGAGGCGATCGCCACCGTCGACACCTCCCTGGGCCACCTGGCCGTGCTGTGCCGCCGTCAGGTGAATCTGCTGCTGCCGCTCTGGCCCGACGAACGCTGGTACGACCTGCTTGCTGACGGGCTGTATCGCGAGCTCACCACGGTGCACCAGCAAACCCGTTTTCACAGCTGGGACGAGCCGCTGACAGCACTCAGTCGGAAGCTGCAGCTGACCCGCTGATCAACGCGGGCCAGACCGTGAGACAGCGCTTCTGCTCCTCGGTGAGGGAGTATCGCTGCCGCAGCGCCACCGCCTGCTGCACCAGGTGCTGGGTCATGGCCTCAGGGTCAGCTTCAAACCTGCCGACGGCAGCCTCGAGGCTGTTCACAAACGCCAGCAGGTCGCCGAAGGGCACGTCGACCAGCGAGGGGGAACAGAAATCACGCCCCGCCAGACCGTGATACCCCACCACCAGGCACCCGCAGGCGATCGCCTCGGCCAGGGGCAGACCAAAACCCTCGGGGTGACCACAGCTGAGAAAGATCAGGGCATCGCGAAGCTGGGCGGCGATCTCCTCGTGGGGCAGGCGTCCCAGCTCCACAAACGGATAGCGAGCCAGGGATGGACGCCTCTCGGCCATCGCCCGCACGATGCGTGCATGCTGAAGCTGTTTGCGGCCCAGATAAACGATCTTGCGAATCTTGCGCTCGGGTGGATAGAACAACGCCCCATCGATGCCATTGAGCACCACATGCACCCGGGCCGGATCGAGACCGCAACCCTCGATCAGAAAGCGGCGGTTGTCTTCTGACACAGTCACCACGCCCTTGAGATCG
The DNA here is from genome assembly GCF_044369115.1 of Vulcanococcus sp. Taxonomy (GTDB): domain Bacteria; phylum Cyanobacteriota; class Cyanobacteriia; order PCC-6307; family Cyanobiaceae; genus Vulcanococcus. Next base: position 1,493 of record NZ_JBIPMN010000206.1, read on the forward strand.
GGATGGTGGTAGAGATCGATCACATCGGCATCGATGTTGCTGTCAAGTCCAAAGGTGTAATAGGCGTTCTGGTTGAAAACAATCTTGGGGATACCAGGAAGATATCCGGGAATGTTGCGCACCCAGGTTTCCGGCAACACCAACCAATCGCTGGCAGGGTCGGGTGACGAGGCCAGATAGGCCTGCAGATCGATCACCGGTGCCTGACTGTTGAACCAGTCGGCCCGAAAACCGGCTGACTCATGCAACACCCAGGCCGACCAGCCGGCCTGGTGCAACAGCTCCACCTGGCGGTAGATCTGTTTCACGCCACCGATGGGGTGGTTGGTGTCGGGGTAGCAGACAAAGAACAACCGCGGCCGCGGCTCGTGTGCAGCGCTCATCTAGGAGGCATCCGCACAGACACGGGCGATGCCAAGTTTCACCAGCATCGCCAGCACGGCCTGGCGACGCACGGCGGGCACACCCAGGCGCTCCAGATCGCTGTCGCTGATCTGACCCTCGTCGCTGAGCTGCCTGATCACTGCCCCGTGGGCCCCACCACACAGCAACTGGCTGAACAACTGCACCATCGGACGCTCAAGAAAGCTCGCCGGGGTGGACCCTGGCGTGCAGATCAAACGGGTTGCTGCGAAAGCCTCAGTGCCGTAACCGGCAAACAGATCGGCCATGGGAGCCTGGGCCGGCGGCGAAGGCGGCAACGGTCCGGCAGCCTGGCGCAGAGCCGCCAGCTCAAGCCACAGGTCTCTGTACTGACGCTGCACCACAGACCAGCAAAAGTGTTGCTGCCAGCGGTGACGGGCCATGATGCCCATAGTCTGTCGCCGGCCAGGGTCAAGCAACAGCCGCTCCAGGGATTGGAGCAGCGCATCTTCCTCGACCACAGCGGCGAGGCTGAGCACGCCGATCATGTTGTCGTAATCGATCAGGCCCAGGCGGTAGGAACGGTCCAGTGGGTCGAGGCGGCCTCGCTGGGCAAACGCGGTACGGATCGGGACCCGAATGCCGGTCACGCCGTCGTGCACCAGATCCTTGTAGCCGTCCCAGTCGCTCACCACCGTGGGCAGGGCCGCAGCCATCGCTTCGATGACCGAAAGCCCAAAGGTCTCCTGCAGGTTGTCGGCTGGTGAGACGAACAGATCGGCGGCTGCCAGGGCCAGGGCCTTCTCGTGCTCGGTTGCCGGTTGCAGGCCTCCCAGACGGCGGATCTGCAGCTGGGGCAGATCCTGTTGCAGCTGGTCATAGGCCTCGGCCACCGAACTGTTGAACAGGTGGCCACACTCGAGCAGGATCACCTCATGGCCCGGGTGGCGGTGCATCAACCTGGCAACGGCGCGATACAGCGGCAACGGATGGGCCTTGCTGTGAAAACTGAGCCGCCCCAGAAACAGCAGCACAAAGGCCGATGCAGGCAGCTGAAGCGCGCTACGGGCCTGGCGGCGCAACGCGTCCCGTTGGCCGGGATCCAGCACATCCACAGGGCCCAGAGGCTGCAGAGGCTCCTCGACCGCAAGCGGAATCAGCGGCAGCTGGGGTCCGGCAGGACGCGGCAGACTCTGGCCGAAACGCCGCTCCAGCGCCTGATGGCGATGGTCCATGGCCGCCTGCACCACGGAGCGTCCGGCCCTCGAGGTGCACACCAGGGCATCCCAGGGCTGCAGCGGCGCCGTGACCAGATCGGCCATGGCGTTGAACACGCTCTCCGAACAGAGTGTATGGATCACGCCGGTGATCGAAAAGCGATTGGCGGGCTGGCCAGCTCGCAGCATTTCCCATCGGGCCAGGCCCGGATCGGGAACGTGCAGGGCACCCACCGCCTGAAATGATTCGCGGTGAAAGCCGATCGCCAAGCGCAGGCGGGCGCCGGAGGGCAGCGCAGGCTCTAATAGCTCCTTGAGACGCCTGGCCTCGGGCTCACTCGAGACCAACAGGGTGAGCTCCTCGCCGTCGTCGAGATGGGCGCACAGGCCGCGGGCCATGGAGCGTCCGGCCACCCGACGGCCCAGCACCTGAAACTGATCGGTGTCGAAGGCGTCACCAGGGAGCAGCAGAGCAGCCGGAAACAAGCTGCTCACTGGCGGCACGGCCGCGGTCAACTCAGGCATAGAAGTCGCGCCGGTAGGCCCACCAGCACAGCAGTGTGAGCAGCAGCGCAAACGGCAGTGGCGTGGCGGCCAGCGCGACGATCCAGAAATCAGCCACCCTGGCCAGACCGATCACCACCAAGGCCCAACCCAGCAACAGCCCCAGAGGCACGGCAAAGGGGCTGGTGCGCACCCGCACCAGCCCTCGGCGACAACGGCGGTAACGGCGTGACAAGGGCGAAGTCTGTGAACGGCGACTCTACGAGAGCTACGGCGGGTACATTGCTGTGGCGATGCCGTGATCGCTTGCGTCTCCATCTGGCGATCGCCCATTACTTCAATGCCAACGG
>NZ_JBIPMN010000065.1:0-12616 GCF_044369115.1 Vulcanococcus sp.
ATGGGCTGCTCGCCCGCTTCCTTCCACACCCGCTGGGCCGCCCGATACACAAGGTTGTCGGGGCCGCCGCGCAGGTGGGAGCCCTCGCTCCCTTCAATCACCAGTTCAAAGCGCTCGCCATCGCCTTCGATGCAGCGCATCTCAAAGCGGTTATTGAGATCCAGGGCGGCCCCCAGACAATCAAAGCCGGGGCCCAGGTTGGCTGTCGTGGCGGGAACATCCACCACAACCCCCTGGCCGATGCGGGGGCGGACCATACGGTCGGTTCTGCTGGGGCCAGTGTCCCACTCAGCCCATCAGCATCCGGGCGCGGCAAGCGGCGCTGAACAAGCCCGCTTCAGGGTCGGTGAGGGCGTAGACGGGCACCTGCTCAAGCACGGTGCTGAGGCGACCCTTCTGCTGGAGCGGATCCAGAAAGGCTGGCGAGCGCAGTTCATCGAGCAACTTGCCAGCGGTGCCGCCGCCCAGCCAAAGCCCTCGGCTGCAGAGGGTTTGCAAGGCCAGGTCCCCGGCGGCACTCCCATAGGCCCCGAGCCAGAGATCCATGGCGCTGCGGGCCAAGGGATCGCCAGCTGCCGCGGCCGTGGCGGTGGCGGCCGGGCGATCGTTGCTGTCCACATCGGCCAGGGGATGGCCGGCGCCGCTGGGGTCGGTGGCCAGCAGCCAGCGCATCACGTCGCCCAGCCCCGTGCCGCTTACCACCCGCTCGATCGACACCCGCTCGAGCTGCAGATCCTGCTTCAGCCAACACTTCAGCTGCCACTCAGCCTCGCTGCGCGGCGCGAATTCGGCGTGGGAGGCCTCGCTGGCCATCGCCTTGAGCCCAGTTTCTGTGGGCACCCCGATCGCCACGCCCAGCCCTGTGCCCGCCCCCAGGATGGCCACCGGCGCCTGGGGATCAGTTCCGCTCAGCGCAGGCCGCAGCAGGGTGTGCTGATCGGGTTGCACATGAGGCAGGCCGTAGATCAGTACGGCGAAGTCATTCACCAGATCCACCTGCTGGAGCGCGCATTGCGCGGCGAGGGCCGATTGCTCCAGCTGCCAGGGGAGGTTGGTGAGCTTCACCCCTCCCTGACGCACCGGCCCCGCCACGGCAAAGCAGGCGTGGGTGGGCCTGGTGCTGCTGGGCCCAGCGGCCAGGAAGTGGTTTACCAGCGCGCCGAAATCGGCCCAATCCGCCGACACGAACCTCTCGGCCCGCTGTTGGCTGAGCCGATCCCCTTCGAGCGCGTAAATCGCCAGAAGGGTTTTGGTGCCGCCGATGTCGCCGGCGAGGAGAGTGGTCATCAGCCCAGGGGCAGACCTGCACTCCGATCCTGATTCGCCTGGGCCGCCGCTGCCACCAGATCAGCCAGGGTCACACTGCCCAGGTCGCCCTCGCGGCGGCTGCGCAGACTGATGGCACCGTTTTCGGCCTCCTTGGCGCCGATCACCCCGAGCACCGGGATCTTCATCTGTTCGCCATTGCGGATCAGCTTGCCGAGGCGATCCCCAGATTGATCGATGCTGGCACGCACACCGGCGGCCTTCAGCTGGCTGAGCACCTGCTCCGCGTAACCGCGCACCTCATCGGTGACTGGCAGCAGGCGCACCTGTTCTGGCGCCAGCCAGAAGGGGTAATCGCCGGCGTAATTCTCGGTCATGATCCCGAAGAACCGCTCCAGTGAGCCGAAGATGGCGCGGTGGATCATGATCGGGCGCTGCCTGGAACCATCAGCGGCCACGTAGTCGAGGTTGAAGCGCTCGGGCAGGTTGAAATCGAGCTGGATCGTGGAGCACTGCCACATCCGGCCGATGGCGTCCTCGATCTTGAGGTCGATCTTGGGGCCGTAGAAGGCGCCGCCGCCCTCATCGATCTTGTACGCCCAGCCCTTGCGATCGAGAGCCTCGATCAGGCCGTTGGTGGCCAGATCCCACACGGCGTCTTCGCCGATCGATTTCTCAGGCCGGGTGGAGAGGTTGATCTCGTAGTTGCGGAAATCAAAGGTGGAGAGGATCTGCTCGGTGAGATCGAGGATCGCCAGAATCTCATCGCTGATCTGCTCTGGCAGGCAGAACACGTGGGCGTCGTCCTGGGTGAAGCCGCGCACGCGCATCAGGCCGTGCATCACGCCTGGACGCTCGTAGCGATACACGGTGCCCAGCTCGGCCCAGCGGATCGGTAGCTCCCGGTAGCTGCGCAGGGTGCTGGCGTAGGTGAGCACGTGGAACGGGCAGTTCATCGGCTTGAGCTGGTATTCCCGCTCATCCACCTGCATCGGCCCGAACATCGACTCGCTGTAGAAATCGAGGTGGCCGGAGGTTTTCCAGAGGCTGATGTCGGCCACGTGCGGCGTGTAGAGCAGCTCGTAGCCGGCGGCGAAGTGCAGCTCCCGCCAGAGGTTTTCGATCAGCAGGCGCATGCGGGCGCCGCGGGGGTGCCAGAACACCAGACCGGCACCAGCTTCATCCTCGATCGAGAACAGATCGAGATCGGTGCCGATGCGGCGGTGATCGCGGCGCTTGGCTTCCTCCTGGCGCCGCTTGAACTCGGCCAGCTGCTCGGGAGTTTCCCAGGCGGTGCCGTAGATGCGCTGCAGCTGGGCATTGTTTTCATCGCCGCGCCAGTAGGCGCCGGCAACGCTCTCGAGCTCAAACGCCTTGGCGTTCAGTTCAGCCGTGCTGCCTACATGGGGGCCGGCGCAGAGATCCCACCACTCATCACCGAGGGTGTAGAGACTGATCGGCTCCTGGATCCCCGCCAGGATCTCGAGCTTGTAGGGCTCGTTCTGGGCCTTGATCCGGCTTTCGGCCTCAGCGCGGCTCACCTCAATGCGCTCGAGGGGGAGCTTTTGATTGATGATCTTGATCATCTCCTTCTTGATGGCCTTGAGATCGGCCTCCGTGAAGGGATCGGGATTGTCAAAGTCGTAGTAGAAGCCGCTCTCAGTCCAGGGGCCGATCGTCACCTGGGCCTTGGGGAACAGGCGCTGAACCGCCATCGCCATCACATGGCTCATCGAGTGCCGGATGCGCAGCAGCAGCTCGCTTTCGCTGGTTTTGGGCAGGTGAATCGGGGTGTCCTCCACCGCCTCGCCAGTGGCCGTGGTGGTTGCGACGCTGCCGGATGAACTTGAAGCGGCAGGGCGGGTCGCGGTCACGGCTGTGGGGTAGCAACCCCGATCCTACGCAGGCGATTTGGGCTCATTCCTACGCTGATTCGTGATGACTGCTTCTCTCTCGCCGCTGCCGCCGCCCCCTGAATCGGATTCGGAGCCAGCCCAATTGCTCGATCAGTTGCTGCAGTCGTTGTTCGACGACTTCAGCTTCTGGTTCCAGCGCGGTTTGGTGCTGCTGGAGCTCACGCCCGACGCGCTGCTTCCTGCGTCCGAGCAGCAATCGCTGCGTCAGAAGCTCGAGGAGGCCCTGCAGGCCATTGCCGCCACCCGCGCTCTGCGGGCCGCCTGCACCACGCCGATGGCCGTGGATATGGATGCCATGGCTCCCTGGCATCACTTGATGATGCGGGTGTGGAATCTCTCGTCGATGCTGCGGATCGCCGGTGTGGCACTGCCACCGGATGGCCGTGGTGACGCTGAACCTCAGGCCTGATTCGCTAGGGCCTTGAGGTTGCTGCTGAAGAAGCGCTGCAGGTCCTCGGCCCGCTTCACCGGCTGCCCGTAGGCGCTGCGGCCGGCGAGGGTGGGAAAGGAGGCCCATTCGCGGGCCAGCACGGCCATCGCTTCGCGGGTCAGCCCCTGTTGATCGATCTGATCAAGCACCCCCCGCCGATCCACCAGATAGAGGGCTGCCTGGTCTTGGCTGCTGGGCTCGAAGCTCTCAAGCTGCAGTTTGCGTGCCGCTTCACTCCAGGTGCCGGGCAGGAATTGGTAGGCCCCTGCAGCAGCGCTGGTGTAGCGCTTCACCACCACAATCTCAGGGTGGCGCTCCAGGCTGCTAAACCTCCCTCCCCCATACAGGGTGCGGTAGCCCTCCTTGCCCTGTTTCCACGTGCCTTCGGCGTAGCGGATGGTGTTCAGCAGGGCGCGCCGCTGTGGCGTGATCGTGTAGGTGCCGGTGCCGTTTGCCGAGGCGTGCAGTGCACCGCTAGCCCGGTTGCCTTCGCTCTCTTGCTGACGTCCCTGCGATGGAGAGACCAGAGGACCTGCGGCTAGAAGCAGCAGCCCCAGGGCCGTGGCTGCTGCGCTAGCAGGAGCCGGGCGGGAGGCGGAGGGGAGATGGCGACGCAAACGCAAGGGCAACACGACAAGGTTTGGCCACCCTGGTGCCCAGCGATGGGCTGGCAGGAGACCAGCCCAACCGCCCTAGACAAATGAGACGCAGATGTGCTGAGCCAGTCCCCGACGCACTGAGACCGGGCTGCGACTCGCGAGAGCGCGCTGTGCCGGCTGTGTCGGCGTTCGCATGATTAATTAGGCGTCTTTATGTTTTCTTTGGGATTGATCACGCTGCGGCCGTCGTTCAGGGCCGTGGCAGGAAGCCGAGCGCCTGGCGGGTGCGTTCCACGGTGGCCTCCGCCACCGCATTGGCGCGCTCGTTGCCCTGGTGCAGCACGCGATCGAGTTCAGCGGGGTCGTTGCTGAGGTTTTGATAACGCTCCTGAATCGGTCGCAGCGCTTCCACCAGCACCTCAGCCAGCAGTGGTTTGAAGCTGCCCCAGCCCATGGATCCGCATTCGCTGGCCGCTGCCTCACGCCCCTTGCCGCTCAACAGGGCATACAGACCCAGCAGGTTGTCGGTTTCAGGCCGCTCGGGATTGCCGAATTCCAAGCCCATGATTGGGTCGGTCTTGGCGCGCTTCACCTTCTTGGTGATCAGCTCGGGTGGATCGAGCAGGTTGATGCGCGAGCCCTCGTTGGGATCGCTTTTGCTCATCTTGCTGCGCCCATCGGTGAGGCTCATCACCCGGGCCCCGTCTTTGAGGATCAGCGGTTCAGGCACCTTCAGCACAGGGATCAGCTCGCCTTCGGCGTCCTTGGGGGCGAAGCGGGCATTGATGCGCTGCTGGGCAATGTCGCGGGCCAGCTCAAGGTGCTGCTTCTGGTCCTCTCCCACTGGCACCAGGTCGGCGTCATAGAGAAGGATGTCGGCGGCCATCAGCACCGGGTAATCGAGCAGGCCCACCGACACCTGATCGCCCTGCTTCACAGCCTTTTCCTTGAACTGGATCATCCGCTCGAGCCAGTTCAGCGGGGTGACGCAATTCAGCAGCCAGCAGAGTTCGCTGTGGGCCGGCACATGGCTCTGCACAAACACCGTGGCCTTGGCCGGATCAATGCCACAGGCCAGATAAAGCGCAGCAGTGCTGCGGGTGTCGGCCGCCAGCTGCTCGGGGTTGTGTGGAACGGTGATCGCATGCAGGTCCACCACACAGAAAAAGGTGTCGTGGCTGTCCTGCAGATCCACCCAGTTGCGGATGGCGCCAAGCCAATTGCCCAGGTGCAGAGACCCGGTTGGTTGAACCCCTGAGAGAACCCGGGCCCTTGGCATCTTTGATTGTTCGCGAATCGCCGGATTCTGCCGTGAGGTGCCTCCGGCGCACCCGCTCCACGCGGCAATCAGGCTTCCGCTGACTGGGCCTCAGCATCCACCTCCGTGGCGGCAGGCTCAGGGGCAGGTGCTGCGTTTGCGGACTCCTCAGCTTCAGCAACCACCTCAGGTGCTGCTGTCACGGGCTTTGCCGGCCGCGCGAAGGGGTTGGGACGGCTGGAGCCAGGGCGCTCACCGTGCTCGGGTCGGGGAGCGCGCCGTTCGCCGCCGGGGCGAGCGCCAGCACTGGCGCGGTGCTGTGCCACCACCTCATCGAGCTTGCCGTCTTCCAGCATCTGAGCCACGGTGCGGATCGAAAGGCCGAGGGCCGCCACGGTGGAGCGCAGGCCGAAGGCCTCCTGCACGGCGCGTGCGGCACGCATTTCGTTGTCGCTCAGGCGGATGCGGAAGCCACCGGCTTCACGGCCTCCGCCTTCACGGGCACCGCCTTGGCGGGGGCCACGGTCTCCGCCTTGGCGCTGGCCATGGTCGCCGCGGAAGCGTTCGTTCGAGCTGGGTTGAAAATCGCCGTCGGCCATGGCCGCACACCTGAACAGTCAGGCGCAAGTGTGCCCTATGGCTGGTGGTCAGGGCCAGCACCACTGCATCCGGTGGTGTTCAGGGCTGCCGTGACGGGCGAGCACCAGCAGGGGGATGGGCGTGGGGCCTTCAGCCTCCAGCAGCTGGCGGTAACGCTCCAGCAGTTGCAGGTAGGCACTGAGGGTCCAGCCGTGGTGGCCTCGCTCCTGCGCTTGCCAGAAGCGCCGGAGCGCCAGGCTGCAGCTCTGGCGGCCGAATTCCTGCCAACAGAGCTCTTGAGCTTGCAGATGCTCAACGCCCTGTTGGCGCCATTCCCGGAAGCGCACCAGTTCTGGGGCCTCGCCGGTGCTATCCGGGGGCAGCGCCCGGGCCAGGTCTTCCACGCCCACCTGCTGGAGCTGCAGCCAGCAGCGATCGAGCAGCAACACCGGCAGTGCGCCATGCCAACGGTGCTGCTGCTGTTGGGCCTTGAGCAGTCCGTCCACCTGCCTCTGCAAACGCGGCGTCAAGGGCGTCAGCAGCTCAGCCATGGGTGCCGCGAAAGGTGATGTCGGCGATGGCGTATTCCCTCGGCTCCAGATGAATCGTGCATCGCACCGGGCCGAAGCGGACCTCGAGATGCTCCTCCACCAGCTCGGTGATGCGGTGCGCGGTGGGCAGATCGTTGGCGTCCACCACCATGTGCAGCTCGATGAACACCCGCTGACCCAACACCCCCCGGCTGGCGATGTCGTGCACGTTCAACACACCGGGCACGGCCATGGCCACTTCGTGGATGGCCTCCGGTGCGATGGCGATCTGATCCACCAGCCACGGCAGGTTGCTCTTGAGCACTTGCCAGCAGGCCCGCACCAGCAGCACGCAGAGCGGAATGGCCATGGCCACATCGAGCCAGTTGATGCCCAGAGCCAGCACCCCCGCCAGACCAATCAGCACCACCACCGTGGTCCAGATGTCGCTGGTGGTGTGTTTGGCGTCGGCTAACAGCAGCTGGCTGCCCAGCCGGCGCCCCTCGCTGCGCTCGTAGCCGGCCAGCAGCAGATTGCAGCCGAGCACGATCAGCAGCAGCAGTAGGTCTTGGCCGTCGAGGCGCAGGGGCGGCAGTCCGGCGGCGATGCGCTCCAGGGAGCCTTTAAGGATCTCAAAGGCGGTGAACAGGATGAACCCGGCGATGGCCAGGGCCCCGAGGCCCTCATATTTGTCGTGGCCATAGGGGTGATCACGATCTGGGCGGGGATCGGACAGCCCATTGGTGATCAGGCCCAGCAGGCTGCTCAGGCCATCCGTGGCGCTGTGCATCGCATCGGCCAGCACCGCCAGGGAACCGGTGAGCAGGCCGATCACCAGCTTGAGCATGGTCATCGACACGTTGACGGCCAGCGCGACCAGCAGTACGCGCTTCACCGCACCGCGGCTGTCATCGCGCTGCCGCACGGCGGTAGACGCTGCCTGACCCGTGCTGGCGACTCCCATGGCCTGGCAGGCCTACAACAGTGAACCCAAGCTATTGGGTCTGGGCAGTGCACACCAGCTGAGCTAAAGAGAACCGGCGCATCCGCAGGACCCTGCCGCCGTTGATCCCGCCATCGCCTCTGCTCACTGCCGCCCTGCTGCCGCAGATCAGGCGCTTTTGGCCCCTTGCCGCGGGCCTAGGTGGTGGGGTGATCCTTTTGGAGAGCAGCCACGGCGCTCTCTCCTCCGTGATCAGCCTGAGCGCGGCAGCCGCAGGCTTCTGGCTGTTGAGCGGGCGTTTGCGCCCCTCAGGGCGAGCCTTACCAACGAGCGTGGAGGGTTGGCTGGAGCGCTGCCAGAGCGTGCTGGAGAGTTTTGAGCGGCTGGAGCCGGATGTCGATCCGCTCGTGCAGCAGCAGCGCCGCGAGCAACTGGAGCAGCTGCGCCAGAGCCTGGGCAGCGCCCATCTGCAGGTTGCCTTGGTTGGGCAGGCCGGCTGGAGTGAAGCTCTGCAGGCCCAGCTGCTGCAGCACTGCCCATCGCCGTTGCCGCTGCGGGTGCTGCGCAGCCAACCTCTTCCCCCCAGCAGCGCCGCCTGGTACTGGCCTGATGCTTTCAGGCGCTGCGATCTGATCGTGTATCGCCTCAGCTTGCCTCTTTCGGCGACTGATCTGCGCTGGCTGGAAGCGTTGCCCAAGGGGCAAGAGGTGCTGCTCTTGGCAGATCGCCCGCCAGGGGACTGGCCGCTCGCGCTGCAGCAGCTTCAGCACCAGCTCCCCGAGTCTCTGCGCCAACACTGCTGGCCCTGGTCGCCGGAGCTGAGCGAGGCCTATGCCGCTGATCTCCAGCCTCTCGCGTTGGCGTTCGCTGCCCTTAGCCCTGAGCGATTGCGCTTCACCCACCAGCGCTGCCTTGAAGAGCTGCACGGCAGCTGGCAGGTAGCCCTGGAATCGCTGCGCCGCCGCCAGTGGCAGCAGCTGATGCAACGCACCCAGTGGGCCGTGGCCGCCGGTGTGGTGGTGGCCCCCCTGCCCAGCCTCGATCTGCTGGTGTTGGCTGCTGCCAATGGGCTGATGCTGCAGGAGATGGCCCGCCTCTGGGATTGCCCTTGGTCGCTTGAGCAGCTCCAGGCGGCAGCGCTGCATCTGGCCAAGGCCTGCCTGGCGCTGGGGGTTGTGGAGTGGAGCGCCCAGTCGCTGGCGGCGCTGGTGAAGCTTCACGGGGCCACCTGGCTGGTAGGCGGCGCCTTGCAAGCTCTCAGCGCTGCCTATCTCACCCGCGTGGTGGGCCGCGCCATGGCCGACTACATGGCCCTGGCTGCCGGGGTTCCCGAGGCGGAACTGGAGCGCTTGCTGCAACAGCAGGCACCTGTGCTGGTGGCCAGGGCCGCGGAGGAAGAAAAGCTCGATTGGGCCGGTTTCTTGCAGCAGGCGCAGCAATGGGTGCAGCAGAGCGGCGCAGCGGGCACTCCCAAAGCTTCAGCCGCTGCCTAACAACCGACTTCATGAACCATTCATGAAGCACTTCATGAATTTGCGTGAACTCTGGCGAACTTAATTTTTGCTTCCGAGATTTTTTTTCGCGTCCCCATAGCGTGGCTCTGCCACTTCTGTGGCACGCATTCTCATTTGGCTCGTTCAGAGTCTGCTGATTCATGACCACTGCCCTCCGCAGCGGCCGCTCCAGCACTTGGTCACAATTTTGTGAGTGGGTCACCAGCACCGATAACCGCATTTATGTGGGCTGGTTCGGTGTGCTGATGATCCCCTGCCTGCTGGCGGCCACCATCTGCTTCATTGTTGCTTTCATTGCGGCTCCCCCCGTCGACATCGACGGTATCCGTGAGCCCGTTGCCGGTTCATTCATCTACGGCAACAACATCATTTCCGGCGCTGTGATCCCCAGCAGCAACGCCATCGGCCTGCACTTCTACCCCATCTGGGAAGCCGCCAGCCTCGATGAGTGGCTGTACAACGGCGGTCCCTACCAGCTGGTTGTGTTCCACTTCCTGATCGGCATCTCCTGCTACATGGGCCGTCAGTGGGAGCTCTCCTACCGCCTGGGCATGCGCCCCTGGATCTGCGTTGCTTACAGCGCTCCGCTGTCGGCTGCCTTCGCCGTGTTCCTGATCTATCCGTTCGGTCAGGGCTCCTTCTCCGATGGCATGCCCCTCGGCATCAGTGGCACCTTCAACTTCATGCTGGTGTTCCAGGCTGAGCACAACATCCTGATGCACCCCTTCCACATGCTTGGTGTGGCTGGTGTGTTCGGTGGCTCCCTGTTCTCCGCCATGCACGGTTCGCTGGTGACCAGCTCCTTGGTGCGTGAAACCACTGAAACCGAAAGCCAGAACTACGGCTACAAGTTTGGTCAAGAGGAAGAGACCTACAACATCGTGGCTGCCCACGGTTACTTCGGTCGCCTGATCTTCCAATACGCCAGCTTCAACAACAGCCGTAGCCTGCACTTCTTCCTCGGTGCCTGGCCTGTGGTTGGCATCTGGTTCACCTCCATGGGCATCAGCACCATGGCGTTCAACCTGAATGGCTTCAACTTCAACCAGTCGATCCTGGATTCCCAGGGCAAGGTGGTCAACACCTGGGCCGATGTGCTCAACCGCGCCAACCTGGGCATGGAAGTGATGCACGAGCGCAACGCGCACAACTTCCCCCTCGATCTGGCCACCACCCAGTTGATCTCTGTGGCTCTCACCGCTCCTGCGATCGGTTGAGTTCACCCTCTGGCTGAGTTAACAGCCAGCATTCGTGCCCCCGCTGCGGCGGGGGTTTTTGAATGCCCGGATGCCTGAAGCTTCTCCGCTTTCTCCGTTGCGGTTGATCGATGGGCCGGCCTCGGCCCCCGCCACGCTGCTGCTGGCCCACGGTGCTGGCGCCCCCATGGATAGCCCGTTCATGCACACCATGGCCTGCGGCCTGGCGGAGCTGGGTTGGCGGGTGGTGCGTTTTGAATTTCCTTACATGGCCCAGGCGCGCCAGAGTGGCCAGCCCCGAGCTCCGGATCGCTTACCGGTGCTGCTGCAGAGCTGGCGCGATCAGGTGGCGGCGGTTGCAGCCGAGGGGCCGCTGTTTATCGGCGGTAAATCGATGGGCGGCCGCATGGCCAGCCTGGTGCTCGAAGAGCAGGCCAAGGCCGCCACAGTGCTGGGATGCCTATGATTGGGCTATCCGTTCCATCCGCCGGGCAAGCCCGATGCCCTGCGCATTGAGCACCTGCAGACCCTCACGCAGCCTGCGTTGGTGGTGCAGGGTGAGCGCGACAGCTTTGGGCGACGCGCCGAGGTGGAGACCTACGCGCTCAGCTCAGCGGTGCAGCTGCACTGGATTCCCGATGGTGACCACAGCTTCAAGCCCACCAAGCGCTCGGGGCTGAGTGAGCAGGCCAACCTGCAGCAGGCGATTGCCGCTGCAGATCAGTTCATGGCTTCGTTTTATCGAGATCGCTCGGGCGGCTGAGCACGAACAGCACGCCACCGGTGAGGGCCAGGCCAATCACCACCATGGCCGTGATGGCAGTGCTGTAGTCCGTCTGCATGGCGGCGTAACGATGTGTTACTGCACCCTACGCGAGCTGCGGTAGCGCTTCCAGGGCACTGGCCAGGCTGATCGGCTGGAGCTCCCTTGCGCTCGTGATTTCTACGATCCTGCCGATCGAAGCGGGTGTGGCCAGCGCCTCCACGCAGCAGCGCGCTACCAGGCGGCGCGGGATGGAATCGCTCTCTTGCTGATCAGCAGTGCTGTATCGGATCCCCTCGTGCTCGAGATCCGTTTCCCGCTCTGAAAGCCCGCCGGGGCGGATCACGGTCCAATCGAGTCCGCTGCGCTCCAGGTTCTGCTCGCCGATGCGCTTCCACACCAGGATCAAGCCGAACAGGTTGAGTGGATGGCGCCAGCGGCCGGCGCAGAGCGAGCTCACCAGCACCACGCGCCGGATGCCCAGCCGCTGGCAGCTCTCCACCTGATGTTGCACGCCCCAGGCATCCACACGCATCGGGCCGGTGAGATCCACCGAAGGGCGGGCCCCGGTGGCGATCACCAGACCATCGCAGCCCGTGAGCGCCCCATCGAGGGCTGCGCGATCACTGAGCTGCAGCCGGTGTTGCTCGCATTGCGCCAGGGAGGCCGGCACAACTGAATCCGGGCGCAGCAGCAACCGCGGCTGATCGCCAACCCGCAGCAGTTCTTCGGCGATCCGGTAACCGGTTTTGCCCGAGGCGCCGCTCACGGCGATGGTGCGGGTCATCGGGGGGGTATGACGTGCAGTAGATGCGCAGTATCGCGGCTCTGCATGAAGCGCTGGCATCCTCCTGAGCCCGATGACGGGGATTGGCCCGTTGATCGTGGCCGCCCGCTGGGGCTTCGGCTGCTGGCGCTGCTTGGTGCGTTCTCTTTTGTGATGCTGGGGCTCAGCAGCCTGGCGCCGCTGTTGCATCCGCCAGAGCCCAGGCCGCCTGCCATGCCGGATCGGCCTCGCGATGCTCTGCTGAGCCTGTTGCGGAGCTTGGCGTGATCGATCTGGCAAGCATCCCGCTCCCAGCCGCCCTGCTGGTGGCCACCGCTGCAGCGGCCTGCCTGGGCCTCTTGATCCTGCTAGCCGGCCTGCAGCGGGTGTTTGCCGTGGCGCCCCGACTGCAGCCGTTGCCCAGCCAGCAACCGCTCACCGCTGACACCCTTACCGTGGTGATTCCGGCCTACAACGAGGCCGGCAACATCGAGGCCTGCCTCAGCCATGTGCTGGCCTCTGATTCCCCCTGCGCAGACTGGCGGGTGCTGGTGGTGGATGACGGGTCCACCGATGCCACCGCGGCATTGGCAACGGCCAGCGCTGCGGAAAGCGGTTGCCCCCCTGAGCGCTTTCAGCTGCTGCAGGCCGGCCCCAGACCCACAGATCAGCGCTGGGTTGGCAAAAACTGGGCCTGCAGCCAAGCCGTTGAACAGATCCACAGCGATTGGCTGCTGTTCATCGATGCCGATGTGCGGCTGCAGCCCGATGGCCTGCGCCGCGCTCTGGCCCAGGCCAACAGTGATCAGGCCGATCTGCTCAGCCTGGCGCCGCGCCTGGCCTGCACATGCCTGGC
>NZ_JBIPMN010000208.1:0-3895 GCF_044369115.1 Vulcanococcus sp.
GGAAGGCGTCGGCGGCGCGGGAGCAATAACGCGAGGGATGACTGATCAACTTGAGCTGCCGCCGCACCGAAAGATCCGCCAGAGCCGGGCGATGCAAGGTGCCGGCAGCCAGTTCCCGCTCGATCGACACCACCGGCAAGAAGGCGGCACCCAGGCCACTGTGTACAGCGTTCTTGATGGCCTCAAACGAGTTGAGCTCCATCTCAATCTTCAGGCGTGACACATCCAGGCCCGAGCGTGCCAGCAGCTGATCCACCATCTTGCGGGTGGTCGACTGGGCATCCAGACAAACGAAGCCCAGGCGGTAAAGGTCGTCTTTGCTGAGCTCGGGCAGGCGGGCCAGGGGGTGCTTGGTGGGCAGCACCAGGGCCAGCTCATCGCTGGCATAGGGCACCACCTGCAGCAGCTCGTTGAGCTCGCTGGGGAGTTCGCCGCCGATGATCGCCAGATCGATCTGGCCATTGGCCACGCTCCAGCCGGTGCGCCGGGTGCTGTGCACCTGCAGCTGCACCGCCACCTCCGGGTATTTCTGACGGAACAGACCAATCATCCGCGGCATCAGATAGGTGCCGGTGGTCTGGCTCGCGCCCACGACCAGCGAGCCGCCCTTGAGGTTGTGGAGATCGTCGAGAGCGCGGCAGGCCTCCTGGCACTGGCTGAGGATCCGATCGCAGTAGCTGAGCAGCAGGTGGCCGGCTTCAGTGAGCTGAGCCTTGCGCCCACCCCGATCGAACAGCGACACATTCAGCTGCTTCTCCAGGTTCTGGATCTGCAGGCTCACAGCCGGCTGTGTCACATACAGGCTGTCGGCCGCTTTTTTAAAGCTGCCCTCGCTGGCGATCGCTCGCAGGATGCGCAGCTGATCAAGGGTGAAGGGCAGATCAGCCATGCAGGGGCGCAGGGATGCTGCGGGAAGCAGAACTCTAGGGGCCCTCTCGGGGATCTCTGGCGACTGAGGAGAATCAGCCCACTCCTTGCGCCGCCCGGCCTGTGACTCCCACCAGCGACCTCCACCACAGCAGCTGGGTGATGCTGGCGTTGCTGCTGGCGTTTGCCGTGATCCACAGCGGCGGAGCCTCCCTGCGCTACTGGGGGGTGGAACGCATCGGCGAACGGGCCTGGCGCCTGCTGTTTGCGGGGGTGAGCATCCCTTCTGCCGTTGTGGTGATCGGCTATTTCCTGGCCCACCGCTATGACGGCATCCGGCTCTGGAACCTGCAGGACCAGCCCTGGATCATTCCGCTGGTGTGGATCGGCACCGCCATCAGCTTCCTGTTCCTCTATCCAGCTACCTACAACCTGCTGGAGATTCCAGCGGTGCTGAAACCTCAGGTGCGGATGTATGCCACCGGGATCATCCGCGTCAGCCGCCATCCCCAGGCGATTGGCCAGATCCTCTGGTGCTGCACCCACCTGCTCTGGATCGGCAGCAGCTTCATGGTGGCCACCTGCGCCGGACTGATCGCCCATCACCTATTTGCGATCTGGAACGGTGATCGCCGGCTGGCCAATCGATTCGGAACGGCCTTCGAGGACCTGCGGGCGAGCACCTCGGTGATTCCCTTCAAAGCCGTGCTCGATGGACGGCAGCAGCTGCAGCTGGGCGAGTTCCTGCGTCCAGCCCAGTTGGGCATCGCCATTGCGGTGGGCGTGTTCTGGTGGGCTCACCGCTTCATTGGTAGCGGTGCCACAGCCTTCAGCCGCACCGGGCTGGCCCACTGGCTGGGATAAAGCGCCCGTTGCGCTGCCTACACTCGCCCTGATTGCACCAGCACCGGATGCCCTCGCCTGCCGAACTCGCCTGGCTCATTCCGGTCTTGCCCTTGATCGGGGCAGCGGTGGTGGGCCTTGGCCTGATCAGTTTCAACCGCACGGTCAACCGGTTGCGAAAACCGGTTGCGGTGCTGCTGATCACCAGTGTGGGCGCTGCCGCAGTGCTCAGCTATGCAGTGCTCGCCCAGCAACTGGCGGGGGCAGGCCCCACCGAAGTGCTGTTCAACTGGGCCAGCGCCGGCGCCTTCACCCTGGAGATGGGGTTCCGGGTGGATGCCCTCGGGGCCGTGATGCTGGCTCTGGTCACCACCATCGCCGTGCTGGTGATGGTCTATTCCGATGGCTACATGGCCCACGACAAGGGCTATGTGCGCTTTTTCACCTACCTGGCCCTGTTCAGCAGCTCGATGCTGGGCCTGGTGATCAGCCCCAACCTCCTGCAGATCTACGTGTTCTGGGAGCTGGTGGGCATGTGTTCCTACCTGCTGGTGGGCTTCTGGTACGACCGCGACGGTGCCGCCAATGCCGCCCAGAAAGCCTTCGTGGTGAACCGGGTGGGCGACTTCGGCCTGCTGCTGGGCATTCTTGGCCTGTTCTGGGCCACGGGCAGCTTCGGCTTTGAGCAGGTGGGCACAGGCCTGCAGGCCGCAATCGCCAACGGCAGCGTGTCGAACGGCATTGCCGTGCTGCTCTGCCTGCTGGTGTTCATGGGACCCATGGCCAAATCGGCCCAGTTCCCGCTGCATGTATGGCTGCCCGATGCCATGGAGGGCCCCACCCCGATCTCCGCGCTGATTCACGCCGCCACGATGGTTGCCGCGGGCGTGTTCCTGGTAGCTCGGCTCCAACCTGTGTATGTGCCTTTCCCGGAGGTGCAGGTGGTGATTGCCGTGATCGGCACGATCACGCTGTTCCTGGGAGCCTCGATCGCCCTCACCCAGATGGACCTGAAGAAGGGCCTGGCCTACAGCACCGTGAGCCAGCTCGGTTACATGATGCTGGCGATGGGCTGCGGCGCCCCGGTAGCCGGCATGTTCCACCTGGTGACCCACGCCTTCTTCAAGGCGATGCTCTTCCTGGGCTCCGGCTCGGTGATCCACGCCATGGAAGAGGTGGTGGGCCACGAGCCCGTGCTCGCGCAAGACATGCGCTTGATGGGCGGCCTGCGCAAGCACATGCCGATCACCAGCAGCACCTTCTTCATCGGCTGCCTGGCGATCAGCGGCATCCCGCCCTTGGCAGGCTTCTGGAGCAAAGACGAAATCCTGGGCCAGGCTTTCGGAAGCTTCCCGGTGCTCTGGGCCGCCGGCTTCATCACGGCCGGGATGACCGCCTTCTACATGTTCCGGCTCTACTTCCTCACCTTCGAGGGCAGCTTCCGCGGCAACGACAAGGCAATGCAGGCCCAGCTGATGGCTGCTGCCGGCAAGGGCTCTGAGGAGCACGCCGATGATCACGACCACCCCCACGCCGATCACCCCCACGAATCCGGCTGGCAGATGGCCATGCCCCTGGCCGTGCTGGCGGTGCCCTCAGCTCTGGTGGGTCTGTTGGGCGTGCCCTGGAACAGCCGCTTCGGCTACCTCCTCGATCCCCATGAAGCCGCCGAGGTGGCTGAACACTTCAGCTGGGGTGAATTCCTGCCTCTTGCCGGCGCTTCCGTTGGCATCTCCGTGGTGGGTATCACCGTGGCCGTACTGGCCTACGCCCTGCGCAGAATCGATCTGGGCACGGCCGTGGCCGACCGCTTCCCCACGATCAACGCCTTCCTGGCCAACAAGTGGTATCTCGATGCCATCAACGACAAGCTGTTCGTGCAGGGCAGCCGCAAGCTGGCCCGCTCGGTGCTGGAAGTGGATTCCAAAGTGGTCGATGGCGTGGTGAACCTCACCGGCCTGGTCACCCTGGGCAGCGGCGAAGGCCTCAAATACTTCGAAACCGGCCGAGCTCAGTTCTATGCCCTGATCGTGTTCGGTGGTGTGATCGCGCTGGTGGTGCTGTTCGGCGTCCTTGGGTGAAGTCTGAGGCGTTGGCCTTCCGCTGGCTGCCGCTCGCGCTTCGCGCGGCGGATGCCAGCTCCAGGCCAACGCCTCAGACACCCATCAGGGGGCAGCACATCAAG
>NZ_JBIPMN010000227.1:0-3259 GCF_044369115.1 Vulcanococcus sp.
TTCGGGTTGTTTCCCTCCCAAGCATTCATTCCATCCATCTCAAGGAACCCCATGCCTTTCAAGAGCACCGTGGGTGACTACCAAACAGTCGCCACCCTGGAGACCTTCGGCTTCCTCCCGCCGATGACCCAGGACGAGATCTACGACCAGATCGCGTACATCATTGCCCAGGGTTGGAGCCCGCTCGTTGAGCACGTGCACCCCAGCCGTTCCATGGCCACCTACTGGTCTTATTGGAAACTGCCCTTCTTCGGTGAGAAGGATCTGAGCGTGATCGTTAACGAGCTCGAAGCTTGCCACCGCGCTTACCCCGACCACCACGTGCGCCTCGTGGGCTACGACGCCTACACCCAGAGCCAAGGCGCTTGCTTCGTGGTGTTCGAAGGCCGCTGATCACTTCAGCGACGAATAACGTTGGTCCCGGTTCATCCGGGACCACACCTTTTTGAACTGATCGTTGACACAACGATCGGATTCTTTTGTGCAACTCCCTGCAGGCCTGTGAATCCACAGGGCAGGAGTGCCGCAACCCCAGTCATTCCATACGCCGGGCGGACATGGCCACTAAATCGAGTCGCGAAGCAGCCCTGGAGCGCCGTAAGGCCCTCACCGATGGAGGCAAAAAGGCCGCCAGCCGTGTGAGCCCCGGCGGTGGACGCGTGCGCACGGCAGCCGATGCCCGCCCCACCCGCACCCAAGCTGCACCCGCTGCGGCACCGGCCCCTTCCGCACCGGCGTCCACCCCTGCTCCCCAGCGGACTCTGAGCGCGCCCAGCGCGGCGCCGGCCCGCAGCAGCAACAGCGCCAAGCGCGTCAGCAACCCCAGCCGTGATCTGGTGCTGGCCCGGCGTGAAGCTCTGGCTCGTGGCGGCAAGCGTGCTTCGCAATCGCGCGATCGCACCCGCACTGATGTCGCGAGAGAAGCGCCCAAGGTCAGCGCTGCACCGGCTGCTACCGAGCACAAGTGCAAATGCCAGGAGCACGAGGGTGGCGGGACCAACAGAACCCAGGCGGCAAGCCTCTCCCTCAGCAGCCGCGCCTCCGCCTCCAGCAGCAGCGCTGGCGCGAATCGCCCGGCTACCCGCAAGGCAGCCGCTCAGCACAATCCCAGCCGCGCCCTGGTGCTGGCTCGCCGTGAGGCGCTCTCCAAGCGCGGAAAGTCAGCTTCCAGCAGCAGCAAGAGCGGCGCAGCTGCCGTGGCTCGCCAGATCAACCCCGATCTCAGCGCTCGTGAGCTGTCGCAGAAGGTGCGGGAGCTGAAGAGCAAAACCGGCGCTGCCGGCACTGCCCGCAACAGCGGCACCCGACCCAGCGGCCCCAACCGCCACGGCGCCAAGCAAGCCGCCGCCGCTGATGCCTCCTGGAAAGTGGGTGTGAGCGAAACCCTCTCCGGCCAGACCGTCACTGGCACCCAGGCCAACCGTTCGGTGAAGACCACCGGCAACGAGGCGGCCACCTGCCGCACCATCACGGGCACTGAATATCTCGGCGCCGAGGTATTCCAGACCTTCTGCGGCACCCAGCCCGCCGCTCCGATCCAGCCTGCCAAGGTGCGCGTCAGCGCCACCAGTCACGGCAATCGCGTCACCGGCAACGAAGTCGGTCGCAGCGAGAAGGTCACTGGCGATGAGCCCGGCACCTGCAAAACCGTGACCGGAACCGAATACATCTCGGCCAACCAGTCCGCCGCCTACTGCGGCACCACTACTCCCTCCGTGCGCAAAGTGGGTCGCAGCCAGACCCTCGGCGGTCAGGCCGTGAGCGGTGTGTTGGTGGGCCGCAGCGAGAAGGTCACCGGCGATGAACCAGGCTCCGGCCGTCAACTCACCGGCGATCAATACCTGGGCGCTGAAGCTCCCGCAGCCGGTCGGGCACCCACCAAGGTGAACACCTTCAACACCCTGCGCGGCACCGGCATCACCGGCACCGCTGTGGGCCGCAGCGAGCGCGTCACCGGTGATGAGCCCGGCAGCTGCCGCAACGTAACCGGCGACGAGTACATCGGCAGCCAGCAATTCGAGGGGTTCTGTGGCAGCCGTCCTGCCCCTGAAGCACCCAAGGTGGGCTTCAGTGTGACCAACCGCAATCAGGTGGTGAGCGGCACCCGAACCGGCCGTTCCAGCAACGTGACTGGCGATGAGCCCGGCACCTGCAAGGTGGTGACCGGCACCCCCTACGCAGGGCTTGAGCAGGCCGGCGATTTCTGCAACGCCCAGGCCGTCCGCGCCACCCGCGAGCGCACCGCGATGCGCAACGCCAACCGCATGACCGGCATCCAGCCCGGCATCGGCGGCGTGATGACGGGCGCCGAGCGCGGCGCGTGCGAAGACGTCACCGGCACCCCCTACGTGGGCGCGGACCAACAGGCTGCCGCCTGTGGCACCTCAACCCGCAACGATGCCGACTTCCCCCAGCCCCTGAACCAGGCCGCCTGGCAGCAGTTCAGCGTGCAATCCCCCGCCCGCGCCGCCCAGGTGGAGCGTGAGCGCACCGGTGCCGTCACCGGCAGCACCTATGAGCAAGGCGGGAGGATCACCGGCCCTTTTGACATGGCCGGTGGCAAGGTCACCGGAACCGAGCAATTCCGCTTCGACCGCCGTGCCAGCCAGCGCCTGGCCGCAGCAGCTGCCGCTCCCGTCAGCATGGATGAGGATCTGCGCCCCGCCTCCCGGGTCACCGGCGAGGGTTCGGGCACCAAGATCACCGGTGATGACTGGGATCGCGGTGAGCGCGTGACCGGCACCGAGGGCAGCTCGGCGCGACGCCGCAACCCCACTCGCGTGGGTCCGATGAGCGCCATGCCCGGTCAGCAGAACAAGCGCAACCAGGACGTTCCTCCTCCCAACAGCAAGATCACCGGTTCCAGCGGCAGCACCGATCAGGGTTCCTTGATCACGGTGTCTGGCGGCGCCCGCGGCTGAGGGGTAAGAGCAGATGCGTCGGAGAACCGCCAACAACGAGCGGGCTATGAGCCCCACGGCTCCCCGACGCCGCTTCGGCAGCAATGGGGGTGCAGAAGCAGCGGATCAGCCCCCGGCCGAGCTGAACCCAACCTCAGCTCTGAGCAAGGTGTTGCGCCAGCGTGAGCTGGCCAACGCGGCCCGCGTCGGCAACTCGCGCAGCAGCCGCAAGAAGGCTGAAGCGGCCGTCACTCCGATGCAGGGAATCAGCAGTTCACCTCGGCGCGTGCGTCCCGTCGCGACACAGGTGGTGATCAAGCCGGCTAGCGCTCACTCCAGACAACGTTTGGTGGGCGGCG
>NZ_JBIPMN010000058.1:0-13475 GCF_044369115.1 Vulcanococcus sp.
CCCTGCGGCAGGCCGCTTACGGCGTGGGCACCACCCGCTGGGGCGCCATCGTGCATGTGATCCTGCCGGCGGCGATCTCTGGCATCACCGGTGGCGTGATGCTCGCGTTGGGCAGGGCCATGGGCGAAACGATGGCCGTCACGATGTTGATCGGCAATTCCAACAACTTCAGCCTCAGCCTGCTGGCTCCGGCCAACACCATTTCATCGATGCTGGCCAACCAGTTCGGTGAAGCCGATGGCCTGCAGGTGTCGGCGTTGATGTACGCCGCCCTGGTGCTGATGCTGCTCACCCTGGTGGTGAACCTGCTCGCCCAGGTGATCGTGCGGCGCCTGAGCCTCAAATACTGAGCCCCGATGACCACCTTCAGCCGCGGCTCACTCACCCTCCAGCCCTCGCTGGCGCGCAACCGCTGGAACCTGCTTCTCACACTCACGGCCGGCCTGTTCACAACCCTGGCGGTGCTGCCCCTGATCGTGGTGATCGCCTACGTGCTGTTGAAAGGCGGTTCGCTGATCACCTTGCAGCTGCTCACCGCCCTGCCGCCCCCGCCCGGGCTGGATGGTGGCGGCATCGGCAACGCCATCCTCGGCACCTTGATCGTCACCGTCGTGGCGGCGGTGATCGCCGTGCCGGTCGGTGTGGGAGCCGGTGTTTACCTGGCTGAATTCGCCTCAGCTGGCTGGTTCGCCCGCTTTGTGCGCTTCGGCACGAATGTTCTGGCCGGCGTGCCTTCGATCATCTGCGGGGTGTTTGTTTACGGCCTGATCGTGAGCACCAGGCTGTTTTTCAACCAGAGCTACAGCGCCCTCGCCGGCGGCATCGCCCTGGCCGTTCTGATGCTGCCCACGGTGATCAAAACCACCGATGAAGCCCTGAAACTGGTGCCGCAGGAACTGCGCTGGGGCGCCATGGGGGTTGGGGCATCCCGTTTCGTGACCATCAGCCGCGTCACCCTGCCCGCCGCCTTCTCTTCCATCGCCACGGGCGTGGTGCTGGCTGTGGCCAGAGCTGCGGGAGAAACAGCACCATTGATCTTCACCGCCCTGTTCTCACCCTTCTGGCCAGAAGGCTTGTTCAACCCGATCGCCTCGATGTCGGTGTTGATCTACAACTTCGCGATCATGCCCTACGAAACCCAGATCGCTCTGGCCTGGGCCTCCTCGTTTGTGTTGGTGGTGATGATCCTGTTGGCCAATCTGCTGGCCCGCTGGCTGGGCCGCGTCAGCAGCACCTGAACGCACCGGTTCCCCTCCTCCTCCCAGCCCTGATCTCCATGTCGCCCAGCCCCTCCAACACCTGCTTCACGCTCGAAAACGTGAGCATCAGCTACGGCAGTAATGTGGCCGTGCGGGGTGTGTATATGGAGATTCCCCGCGGGAAGGTGACTGCCTTCATCGGCCCTTCGGGCTGTGGCAAGAGCACGGTGCTGCGCTCGCTCAATCGCATGAACGATCTGATCGAGGGCTGCACGCTCAAAGGACGTGTGCTGTTTGAAAACCAAGACCTCTACACCCGCGATGTGGACCCGGTGGAGGTGAGGCGACGTATCGGCATGGTGTTCCAAAAGCCGAATCCCTTTCCAAAGAGTATCTACGAAAACATCGCCTTTGGCGCTCGGATCAATGGTTTCCGCGGCGATATGGACGAACTGGTGGAGCGCTCACTCCGCAAAGCGGCCCTCTGGGATGAAACCAAAGACAAGCTCAAAGTGAGTGGTTACTCCCTCTCCGGAGGTCAGCAGCAGCGGCTCTGTATCGCCAGGGCCATTGCGATCGAACCTGAGGTGATCCTGATGGATGAACCCTGCTCAGCCCTCGATCCGATCTCCACGCTCAAGATCGAGGAGATGATGCATGAGCTCAAGAAGAGCTACACGATCGTGATCGTGACCCACAACATGCAGCAGGCGGTGCGGGTGAGCGACATGACGGGCTTCTTCAATGTCACCGCCAACCCCGACAGCGACGGCAAGGTGGGTTGCCTGGAGGAATTCGCTGATACGGAAATGATCTTCAACTCGCCCAGGCAGAAAGCGACCCAGGATTACGTCACGGGTCGTTTCGGCTAATTGCAGTAGCCAAGCTGGCGCGATTCATGGGAATAAAAAAACCGCCCAGTGGGCGGTGGGTCTGTGGAATCTGAGAAACAGATTCGACGACCTGATGAACGGAGAGGGAGGGATTCGAACCCTCGATAGAGTTGCCCCTATACAGCATTTCCAGTGCTGCGCCTTCGACCACTCGGCCACCTCTCCGCGGGAGGGGGGCTTTTGCTGCGTTGCATTGCCAACCCACGAAGAGCTGGTTTTGAACGCGGCTGCGCGGGACAACGATGAGAATGTAGCAGTCACCACGTCCTTCGCTGGTTGCGGCATGCGCACCTATCCGATCACGGTCCATTGGCGGCAGGAAAACCGCACGGTTGCGCTGGACGTGCCGGAAGGGGAGTACATCCTGCGCAGTTTTGAGCAGCAGGGCGAGCCCCTGCCCTTCAGCTGCCGCAATGGGTGTTGCACGGCCTGTGCGGTGCGGGTGCTGGCAGGTTCGATCGACCAGCGCGAAGCCCTGGGCCTCTCCCGTGAGATTCGCAGCCAGGGCTATGGCCTGCTGTGCGTCGCCAGGGCCACGGGCCCACTTGAAGTGGAAACCCAGGACGAGGACGAGGTCTACGAACTGCAGTTCGGCCGCCACTTCGGCCGTGGCAAGGTGCGTGCCGGCCTACCCCTTGACGAGGAATGAGCGCACCGGATCTGCAGCGGCTGACGGATCAGAGCGCCGAGCAGTGCGGCCTTGCGCCTGGGGAGCTCGAGCGCCTGGCTGAGGTGGCTCGCCGCGCCGCCGAAGCGGGTGCCTCCCAGCTGCTGGCCCATTTTGGCCGCTTGGAGTCGATCCGCGAGAAGGGGCGCGCCGGGGATCTCGTCACTGAGGCCGATGTGGCCGCTGAACAGGCAGTGCTCTCGGTGCTCGAGCACAACACCCCTGAATTGGGTGTATTGGCGGAGGAAAGCGGCCGCCGCCTCGGGAGCGGCTCTGAGCTCGAGTGGTGCGTGGATCCTCTGGATGGCACCACCAACTACGCCCATCGCTATCCCTTTTTCGGCACCTCGATTGGGCTCACCTGGAGAGGCCAGCCATTGCTGGGGGCCCTGGCGGTGCCCGCTTTGCAGCAGCTCTACTGGGCCGCCCCGGGGCTCGGCGCCTGGTGCAACGCCAGCCAGATCCAGGTGAGCGACTGCACCAATCTGGCCAGCTCGTTGCTGGTGACCGGCTTTGCCTATGACCGACATGAACGGCTCGACAACAACTACGCCGAATTCGCCTGGTTCACCCATCGCACCAGGGGCGTGAGGCGAGGTGGAGCCGCCGCGGTGGATCTGGCCTTCGTCGCCGACGGTCGACTGGATGGCTACTGGGAGCGCGGCCTCTCCCCATGGGATCTGGCGGCCGGTGTAGCCCTAGTGGAGCAGGCCGGTGGCGTGGTGTGTGCCTACGACGGAGGACCAGCTCAGCTGGCGGAGGGACGGCTGATCGCCTGCACACCTGGGCTGCGCCAGGTCCTCATCAATGGGCTGGCAGCCTGCCGACCCCTGAGCGGCGCCAGTTTTGGGGCGCCGGAGCTCGATCAGGCAGCTCCATAGGATCAGCGGCAGTTCAAGCACCGTGATCCGATGGCCCTGCAACCCGCTGCCGGCGCCAGGGATCTCAACCCACGGGAGGTGGACAGCAACCGCTGGCTGTGTGAGCAGCTGGCGGAGGTCTACAGGCGCTGGGGCTATGCGGAAGTGGCTCCACCGTTGGTAGAGCGGCTGGAAACCCTGGAAGCTGGCGGCGGGATCCGGGATCGGGAACTGGTGCGCCTGGCTTCGGATGAGCCCCTGGGCCTGAGGCCGGAGATGACCGCCTCAATCGCCAGAGCCGCCTGCACGCGTCTGGCCAGCCGTCCGCGGCCCCTGAGGCTGTGGAGCAGTGGGCCTGTGCTGCGCAGCGCCATCAGCGATGTGGGCCAACCCCGTTTAGAGGAACGCCTCCAAAGCGGCGTGGAGCTGCTGGGAGCCGATGCCAGCCAGGCGTTCGTGGCGGACGCCGAGCTGTTGCGGTTGCTGCTGGCCTGCCTGCGGCAACTGCAGATCACGGCAGAGCATAGGCCCACGCTGCTGATCGGCCACCACGGTGTGCTCAGCGCCTTGCTCGATCAAGTGCCAGCGGAGCAGCGCTTGGCCACACGTCAGGCTCTGGTCAGTTTCGATCCCCTGGCTCTGGCCGAACTGCAGCTGCCAGCGCACCAGCGCCAGGGCCTGCAGCAATTGCTGCGGCTGCGAGGGGATACGAAAGCAGTTCTGTATCAGCTTGAGCAGCTGCTGGGTCCCTCGGAGTTAGTGGAGCAGCTGGCGGGCACCTTGCACAGCGTTGCCGCCACCGCCGCTGCCCAGGGCGTACGACTGCAGCTGGATCCGAGCTTCCAACCCCATTTCGACCTGTACGACGGCCTGGTGCTGAAGCTGGTGTGCCAAGGCCCAGTGGCGCCAGTGGCTCTGGCGAGCGGTGGTCGCTACGATGCCCTGGTGGCCCGCTTCGGCGGTGTGGCCGGTGGTATGGGCTTCGGCTTCGATGTGGAAGCCCTGCGCGATCTACTCGGCACAGAAGCCACGGCGCCCCAACGGCGCGCCACCACCTTGGTGGCTTACGCCGAAGCCAGCCAGCTGAGCGACGCGCTCGATCAACTGGAAGCTCTGCACCGCCAGGGCGAGCCTGCAGAACTCTTGCAGTGCCCCAGCGCCAGCCGGGAAGCCGCCGAAGCCATCGCGGCTGAACGGGGCTGCGCCGCCTGCCACTGGGTCGCTTCCTAGGATCCAGCCAGCCGAACCGCAGCACCGATGGCCCACACGATCGTCACCGACATCTGCGAAGGGGTGGCCGATTGCGTGGATGCCTGCCCGGTGGCCTGCATCAATCCGGGCAGCGGCGCCAACACCAAGGGCACGGCCTTCTACTGGATCGATTTCGACACCTGTATCGATTGCGGCATTTGCCTGCAGGTCTGTCCTGTGGCAGGCGCGATTGTGCCTGAAGAAAAACCGGATCTGCAGCGCGCCGGCTGAGAGCGAGTCAGCGCATGTCCAGTCAGTGGGACAACTTTCTGCGCAACCTGGGTGAGTGGCGCGGCAGCTTCGCCAGCCTCGATGCCTCGGGCGCCGTTGTGGAGAGCACACCGTCGATCCTCACGCTGGAGCGCGGCGAGGAAGAGCGGTTGGTGCACTTTCGGCTACGCCGCTTCGCCGATGGCGACCTGAACGGCGAACCCAGCCGCGACATGAGCGAGGACTACCGCAACCTCGGGCGGCAGGTGGTGTTTTTCGAGAGCGGCACCTTCTGCAAAGGGAGGCTGCAGGTGGCACCGGGCATACCCTTCGGCGGAGAGTTTGGCTTCATCCACGGCGACCGCCGTCATCGCCTGGTGCAGTTGCACAACGACGACGGCAACTTCACCAACCTGGTGCTGATCCGCGAATTCCGGGCAGGCAGCAACGCCGAAGAGCGACCTGCGCTCAGCCTTGATCAACTGCAAGGCAGCTGGAGCGGCACGGCCGCCACGATCACGGCCGATTGGCCTGAGCCCGACCACACAAGTTGCCGCTTCGAGGTGAGTGGCATCCCCCAGGGCGCCCTGCGCATTCAAACGTGCACGGACACCAATAGCGACAGCGTTGAGGCCGGCAGCACGGAACCGCTGCAACTCACCTGGATGGGGGATGGTGGCTATCACATCACCCCGCGGCACGTGGATCACCGCAACGCCTTTGCCGTGGAGGCCGGATGGCTCAGCGCCCCCGATCGGCTGGAGCGGCTGATCCGCCGTTATGACGCCAGCGGCGCCTGGACATCCGCCACTCAGATCATCGCCGCGCGTGACTGACGCCTCTGCGTGCCCTGCGCATCGCCGCCGGCGTGGCCTGGCTTGGGTTCGTTCATGTGGAACATCGCGTCCGCCCACCTCAAGAGCAGCCAACACCACTGCCGTCATTGATCCCAAATGGGAACTTGTGCGCCCTGAAGGGCCGGAAGGAGGGTTATTCCGTCTGGAGCGACGTTCCATGTCAGCACCCACCTTCACAGCTGCCCTCACCGTTGGCGAACTGGAGGCGAGCTACCCCCTCTACTGCAAAGCGCTGCGCATCCTCATTCGTGACGGCGTCACCCGGAGCAAGGCCAGACGCACGGTGTGCTGGAGCCGGCTCGAATCACTGCACCATTCGCTACCGCGCCAATACCGCCATCCCGAGCAGCTGTTCTTCCTGCTGAGCCGCGAACTCAAGCCCACTAGCTGAGCCAAGCCCAGCGAACCACACCGGCTGAGGGGTCGGTTTCCTGCCCATGGCGGCCCCTTGGCGGGCTGGCCTGCCCCGGGTGACTCTGGAACCACGTTGCTTTTTCACGCTGTGGTGCTGCAGGCGGAACAGGGCCAGATCCAGATCCACACTGAGAACATCTTCCCGATCATCAAAAAGGCCGTGTACAGCGGCCATGAAGTGTTCCTGCGGGAGCTGGTGAGCAATGGGGTGGATGCCATCAGCAAGCGCCGCATGGCAGCCATGGCCGGCGATTGCAGAGAAGGGAGCGAAGGCAAGATCTCGATCCGCATCGACCGCGAAGCCAAAACCCTCACCATTTCCGACAACGGCATCGGCATGACCGCCGATGAGGTGAAGCGCTACATCAACCAGGTGGCCTTCTCCAGCGCCGAAGACTTCCTGGAGAAGTACAAACAGGAGAACGACGCGATCATCGGCCACTTCGGCCTTGGCTTCTACTCCAGCTTCATGGTGGCCAAGCAGGTGGAGCTGGTGACCCTCTCCGCCCGCGAGGGCAGTGAGGCGGTGCGCTGGAGCTGCGATGGCTCCCCCAACTTCAGCCTCGAGTCTGCTGAGCGCTCAGAACCTGGCACCGATGTGATCCTCCACCTGATGGAGGAAGAAGAGGAATACATCGAGCCAGCCCGCATCCGCACGCTAATCACCACCTACTGCGACTTCATGCCGGTGGAGGTGGAGCTCGAGGGTGAAAGCGTCAACAAGCGGGAGGCACCCTGGCGTAAAAGCCCCCGCGATCTCAGCGACAACGACTACATCGAGCTTTACCGCTACCTCTATCCCTTCCAGGGCGATCCGCTGCTGTGGGTACACCTCAACACCGACTACCCCTACAACTT
Source organism: Vulcanococcus sp. (assembly GCF_044369115.1). Lineage (GTDB taxonomy): Bacteria > Cyanobacteriota > Cyanobacteriia > PCC-6307 > Cyanobiaceae > Vulcanococcus. The sequence continues at coordinate 7,210 of NZ_JBIPMN010000058.1, forward strand.
GCAGGGCATCCTCTACTTCCCCAAATCCACCGGCCGCGCCGATTGGGAGAAGGGCGAGATCAAGCTCTACTGCAACCAGGTGTTCGTGAGCGATTCGATCAAGGAGGTGGTTCCCCGCTACCTTCTGCCGCTGCGCGGCGTGATCGATTCACCCGACATCCCTCTGAATGTGAGCCGTTCGGCCCTGCAGACCGACCGGCGCGTGCGCTCGATCGGAGGCTTTGTGGCTAAGAAGGTCGCCGATCGGCTGAAGGAGCTGCATCGCGATCAACCCAAGCGTTACGCCGAGATCTGGGAATCCCTGGCGCCGTTCATCAAGATCGGGGCGATGGAGGATGAGAAGTTCGCCGATCAGGTAGCCGAGCTGGTGCTGTTCGGCACCACGGCTGCGGCGGGCGAGGGCGACAACGCTGATCCCATCCCCGGCGAAAACAACAAAACGTTCACCACCCTGGCTGGCTATCGCTCCCGCCTCAGCGCAGACAACGACAAGCGAATCCTCTACTGCACCGATGAAGCCGGCCAGGCCGCTGCCCTCTCCCTCTGGAAAAGCCAGGGCGCTGAAGTGCTGCTGGCCGACACCTTCATCGATACACAGTTCATCCCCTGGCTGGAATACCGCCACGAAGAGCTGAAGTTCCAGCGCGTCGACAGTGAACTCGACGACTCCTTGCAGGAGAAGGACAGCGAACTGAGCGATGCCGATGGCAAAGACAGCTCCGAAAAGGTGCGCGATCTGTTCAAGAACGCGCTCAACAACGACAAGGTCACGATCCAGGTGCAGTCCCTCAAGGGCGACAACGCTCCAGCAGCCCTGATCCTGTTGCCGGAGCAGATGCGCCGCATCAACGACATGGGCGCCTTGATGGAGCAGCGCCTGCCCGGCCTGCCCGACCACCACGTGCTGCTTGTAAACCGCAAGCACCGCCTGGTGGAAGGCCTGCTCAAGCTCTCCGCCGGCTCGGTGATCACCGGAGCCAGCGGCGGCTCCCCCAGCCAGCAGCTCGCCGACGATCTCAGCCGCCACGTGTATGAAATGGCCCGCCTGGCCGTGGGTGGACTCGAACCGAATCAACTGGCCGGCTTCCAGCAGCGCAGCTGCGATCTGATGGGCAAGCTGATGGAGCGCGGCCTCTAGATCCGTTCCCCCTTCGTTGATCCCACCACGGGCGCTTTGGCGCTGGGCCCTGCTGCTGATTGCCCTACTTGGCAGTCTCAGCCTGGGCCTTTGCGGTTTGTCGGCTGAGCGGGTGGAGCCCGTGTTTGTGTTGATGCCGGCTCCGTTCGCTGATGCCACCGCGGAGTTGGTGAGGACCTTCAACCGCAGCCATCCGCGCATTGCCTTGAGCGTCACGCGGGGGCCGCTGGAAACCGAGGCCGTTTCAGATCTGGCAATCAGCAGCTTGTTGCTGGGGGAGAGCCCCTACGACCTGCTGCTGATGGATGTGTCGTGGACGCCGAAATACGCCGCCGCCGGTTGGCTCGAGCCTCTGGATCGCTGGCTGGGGGCAGATGCTCTCGACGACCTCGCCCCAGGCGCCGAGCTTGGCAATGCCTTTGGCGGACAGCTCTGGCGGTTTCCGTTAGTGGCTGATATGGGACTGCTTTTCTGGCGGACCGATCTGATGGAGGTCCCGCCGCGCACGCCGGCGGAGCTGGTGGCAGTCAGCCGCCGCTTGCAACGGGAGGGCCGGGTGCCTTGGGGCTACGTATGGCAGGGCAAGCAATACGAGGGCCTGAGCTGCGTGGTTCTCGAAGTGCTGCGTGGCTTCGGGGGCCACTGGCTCGTGGAGAACGAACCGCAGCTCGACTCGCCTGCAGCCGTTGCCGCCACCGGTTGGCTGCAGGATCTGGTGCGCCAGGGCATCACCCCAGAGGCGGTGGCCAACATGGGAGAACCGGAGGCACTGCAGCTGTTCCAGGCCGGTGATGCCGCGTTCATGCGCAACTGGCCCTACGCCTGGGGAGAGCTCAACAAGCCGGATTCACCGCTCCAGGGCAAGGTGGCCTTCACCACGATGGTGAGCGAAGAGGGCAAACCCCACGCCGCCACCCAGGGGAGCTGGGGCTTCTCGCTGCTGGCGGGCTCGCAGCACAAAGCAGCAGCTGTGGAGGTACTTCGCTTTCTCACCAGTGCTCAAGCCCAGAAGCAGCTCAACCTGCGTTGGGGTTACACACCCACACGCCTCAGCGTGTTTGAGGATCCCGAACTGCTCGCCGCCAACCCGGTTCTGGCTGATCTGCAGCAGGCCCTCGCCGCCGCCGTGCTGCGCCCCCTCAGCCCGGTGTATGCCCAGCTCAGCGACCTGCTGTACCGCGACGTGAACACATTGATCACGGGCGATCAACCAGCCCCAACCGCGATGCGGGAGTTGGAATCAAACAGCGAACGGCTCCTGCGCAGTAGTGGAGGCCAAGGCTGATGCGCTGGCGGCTCTGGCTGCTGATGGCACCGGCGCTGGCGCTGCTGCTGGCGATCTTTGCCGCTCCGTTGCTGCACTACCTGTGGCTGAGCACCCAGGCCCAGAGCGTGCTCACGGGCCTGCAGCCACAAGCGGTCGGCGCGCAGCAATGGCTGCGGCTTTGGAATGATGGCCGCTTCTGGCAAGACACCTGGCAAACGCTCCGCTTCAGCGCCGCCTCGGTGAGCCTGGAGGTGCTGTTGGGCCTGGCTGTGGCCCTGCTGCTGAATCAGCCCCTGCGGGGTCGTGGCTTTCTGCGCACCATCAGCCTCTTGCCCTGGGCCTTGCCCACCACTGTGATGGCCTTGGGTTGGCGCTGGATCTTTAACGACCCCTACGGACCAATCAATCGGCTCCTGGCAGGTGTTGGATTGCCTGCACTCCCGTTTCTGTCCAACCCGGCACTCACCTGGATCGCGACGGTGGGCGCAGACACCTGGAAAACCACGCCGTTTGTGGCGCTGCTGCTGTTGGCAGGCCTGCAAACGATCCCCGCCGATCTCTACGAAGCAGCAGCTTTGGAAGGGGCCACCCCCTGGCAAACCCTGCAACACATCACCCTGCCGCTGCTGACGCCTTATCTATTCATCGCGTTGCTATTCCGCCTGGCCCAGGCGCTGGGGGTGTTCGATCTGATCCAGGTGCTCACCGGTGGCGGACCCGCCGGGAGCACCGAAAGCCTGGCGCTCTACGCCTACCTCAACGCCATGCGCTTCCTCGATTTCGGCTACAGCGCCACCCTGCTGCTGGGCTCCTTCGCGATCCTGCTGCTCCTCTGCGGCGCGGCAGCGCTGGTGTGGCACTGGGGCTCCCGCCTGCAGGGAGAGCTGCGCTGATGGGCCGGTTGTTGTTGCTGCTCTGGAGCCTGGGGCCAATGCTCTGGCAGCTTTATTCCTCCCTACAGCCCACCCAGGCCCTGAGCGGCATGGGCGCTGTCGGCTGGACCCTGGAGCACTACCGGCAACTGCTGCAGGGCGATCCTCCCTTCCTCACCTATCTGCTCAACAGCGCGGTGGTGGGAGTGAGTAGCACCGCCCTCACCCTGGCCCTGGCGGTGCCCTGCGCCTACGCCTTCAGCCGGCTGGGCCGCCGTCAGGCCCGTGCTCTCAAGGCGCTGGTGGCAGCGGCAGCGGCCTTCCCGGCGGTACTGCTGTTCCTGGCCCTGCTGGAGCTTGCACGCGACTGGCATCTGGCCAATCAGCTGCTGGCTCTCTGCCTTCCCTATGCGGGCTTGTGCCTGCCCCTGGCGATCCTGCTGCTGCAGGCTGCCTTTGCCGACATCCCGATCGAGCTGGAGGAAGCCGCTTTGATCGAAGGAATGGGCCTTTGGCAGCGGCTGCGCTGGATCTTGCTGCCGCTGATGGCACCGGCCATGGCCAGCAGCGCCCTGTTGGTGTTCCTGTTCAGCTGGAACGAATACCCGATTGCACTCACCTGGTTGAGCCGCACTGAGCTGCTCACCCTCGCGCCGGCCATGGCCCGCATCGCTGGATCATCCGTTTACACCATTCCCTATGGCGCCTTCGCTGCCGCCACGGTGCTGGGCAGTGCGCCGTTAATCCTGCTGATGCTCCTGTTTCAGCGCCAGATCACGAGCGGCCTCACCCAGGGAGCCATCAAGGGATGAGCCGCCCATTGTCTGCAGGTGATGGCTTCAAAGGCCTGGAGCTGCGTCAGCTCAGCCGGCGGGTGGGCAGCCACGCGCTCGTGGATCAGCTGAACCTCACGGTGGCTCCCGGCGAAATCCTGGCGCTGCTTGGCCCCAGCGGCTGCGGCAAGAGCAGCACCCTGCGGCTGATCGCCGGACTCGATCCCGCCAGCTCAGGCGAAATCCGGCTGGGCGGGCAGAGCATCACAGCACTGCCGCCGGCGGAACGACAGGTGGCGATGGTGTTTCAGAGCTATGCGCTGTTTCCCCATCTCAGCGTGGAGCGCAACCTCAGCCTCGGCATGGAGCTGCGGGGGATGGGCCGGGTGGAGATCCAGCGAGACCTGGATCGAGTGCTCACCCTGATGCAGCTCGAGGGGCTGCGCCAGCGCAAACCAGCCGAGCTCTCGGGCGGGCAACGGCAACGGGTGGCCCTGGCACGGGCGCTGATCCGCCGGCCAGCGCTGTTTCTGCTGGATGAGCCGATGAGCAACCTCGATGCCCAGCTGCGCGAGAACCTGCGCGCCGAATTACGCACCCTGCTGCGCAGCACAGGCGTTCCGGTGGTGTACGTGACCCATGACCAGCACGAGGCCATGGGTTTGGCAGACCGGATCGGCGTATTGCGCGAGGGCCGGCTGCAGCAGCTGGGAACCGCCGAACGGCTCTACCGAGATCCTGCCAATCGCTTTGTCGCCCGCTTCCTGGGCAGCCCCTCGATCAACCTGATCGAGCGGGGCACGATGCAGCTGGGCTTGCGGCCGGAGCTACTGGAACTCACTGACGCGGGCAGCCCTGTGCCTCAGGGGTGGGACGCCCTGGAGGGACAGCTCAGCCACCGGGAATGGTTGGGGGATCGCGTGATCAGCCACGTGCAGTGCGCGGAACAGGGAACGCTCAGAGTGGTGGACCGTGAGGTGCCGGCCAGCGCGACGCTGCAGGTGCGCTGGCGCCAGGCGGACGCCCTGCATTTTGACGCCCGCAGCGGCGAGCGGCTGCCAGGCTCGAGCCGCACTAAACCCTCCTGATTCACCCCGCCATGGTGTTGACAGGGCCCACCACCAGCTTGCTAACAGCTCTGTTGACCTTGGTGGGAGGAGGCCTCCTTGGGCTGGTCGTGGCACGACTGATGCAACGGGTGCTGGGCCGGATCGCACACCGAACCGCATCCAGCACCGACGATTTTGTCGTGACGGTGCTCACGGACACCATTCCGCCAGTGGTCTGGGTGCTCAGTGCCAGCCTCGCCTGGCAGTTCCTGCCAACGAATGCCAGCAGCGACCAAGTGGTGTTCGGCTTGGCCAAGCTGATCCTGGTGGTGCTGATCGTGCGGCTGGTGAACCGCATCGGTCGTCGACTGCTTCAGCGCTGGGCTCACCGCGCCAGTGACGCAGAGGTGGCCAACCTGATCCGCTCGCTGGCGCCGATGCAGAAAGCCCTGGTGTGGTGCCTGGGGGCCGTGTTGTACCTGCAGAACATCGGTGTGGAGATGGCCGCCATCTGGGCCCTGCTCAGCGCCGGTGGCATCGGCGCAGGCCTTGCTCTCAAGGAGCCGGTCTCACAGTTTTTTGAATACATCACGATCCTGCTGGATAAGCCCTTCCAACCGGGCCAGTTGATCCGCGTGGGGCCAGTGTGGGGCACCGTGGAGAAGGTGGGCGTGCGCAGCACCCGCCTGCGGAGCATCAACGGTGAATCAGTCGTGATGAGCAACAGCTCCCTCACCGGTGCTGTGGTCGCCAATTTCGGGGAGATGCAGCGGCGCCGGTTGAGCGTTCACCTTGGCTTCAACCTGAACACCCCTGTTGAGCAGCTGGAGAAACTGCCTGAGCGACTGGCTGAGATCGTGAAAAGCGAAGGCACCGCCGAATTCGAGCGCTGCCATTTCGTGAGCCTGGAGAAGACCAGCCTCGATTTTGAGCTGGTGTATCACGTGCCGAGCAACGATTTCAAGCAGGCGTTGGATGTGCAGCAACGCATCAATCTCGCGATCATGCGCCAATTGGCCGAGCAGGGCCTGGAACTAGCAGCCTCCAGCTGATGACAGTGAAGCCCGACTGATAAGCTTTTGCCTTGGCTCCAAGCGGAGTCGAGTCGTCAACATCCTTTGAACGGTCGGTCATGTCCCGGGTCTGCCAACTCACCGGCAAGCGCGC
>NZ_JBIPMN010000209.1:0-3822 GCF_044369115.1 Vulcanococcus sp.
CGTCGAAATCGAACACCAGCAGCGGGGCTTCTGCCATGGCTGGGAGTGTTTCAAAACTGGGCCGCTAGGATTCGAACCTAGGAATGGCGGGACCAAAACCCGCTGCCTTACCACTTGGCGACGGCCCAACGAGTCGCTCAGTTCAGTCGCCGAAGCGCTGCTGTGCGAGCACTCAGATAGTTACCCACAGCGGGTCGACCTTCGTCAATGTTGGCTGCTCATCTCAGCCCCTGAATGCCCCGGTGCCCTCAGCGAGGAAAGATGCGCAGCCGCTGTTGGCGGCCGCTGCCGAACTCCGCCGAGGCCAGTTGGTAGTGCGCTGCCAGCTCCGCTTGGAGGCGCCGCACCCGTTCGCTGCGCGGCAGCAACTCCACCGGTTGGCCCTTGGCCAGCACCAGTTGCTCCACCGCTAAACGGCACTCCTCCAGGGCCGCCAGATCATCGTCGGGGCCGCTGCGCGCGGGTTCGGCCGGGGGGGGATCGGCCGGTTCACGCCGCTTCAGCAGTCGCTCCAGGCCCCGTTGCACCTGGGGCAGGGTGTCGGCCTTGATCACGAGGATCGGCACACCGGCCTGCTGGGCCCGGCGTCGCAGCTCGGGCTGCTGACCCAGCTGTTGACGCAGGGCTAGCACCACATCGGCTTCCTCAACCGATTCCACGCATTGCACCGGCAGGCGGCGGCTGCGGATCGCCTGCTCCAGCAGCAGCGCACTCACCCCCACTCCGAACAGCAGCAGCGGTCTTTGAGGGGTGCCCGTGGCTCCCTCGTCGTCGTTGCTGGCAGCGGGTTGGGCCGGGGCCACCGGATCCGGCAGGGGCACGGGCGCCAGGTGGGGGTGGTGGCGCCGAGCCAAGGAGCGCTCCGGCGCAGGCGGGGCCGGGCGGCTGAGGGCCTGGGGTGGGCTTGGCTCCTGCAGGTGCAGCCGGCCGTCGCCGTCGAGTTCGCGCACCTGCGGCCGCGGCAGCTGACCGCGCAGAAGCAGGTCGACTGTGCGGGCCACATCTCGGTGCACGAGCCAACGATTCCGGCTGTGCATCTCCACCGCCAGGGGGAAGGTGGGCTCAGCGGCTCGCTCCAGCACCGTTTTTTGGCTGCGCCTCCGCCTGGCTTCTTCATCGCCCAGCGTCACCGATTCGATACCCCCCACCAGATCGCTGAGGGTGGGGTTCTTCACTAGGTTGGCCAGCTCGTTGCCGTGGGCTGTGGCCACGAGCATCACGCCGCGCTCGGCAATGGTGCGGGCCGCCTGGGCCTCCAGTTCGGTGCCGATTTCATCGATCACGATGACCTCGGGCATGTGGTTTTCCACCGCCTCGATCATCACCTGGTGCTGCAGCTCAGGCCGCGCCACCTGCATGCGACGGGCGCGCCCGATGGCGGGGTGCGGGATGTCGCCATCGCCGGCGATCTCGTTGCTGGTGTCGATCACCACCACCCGCTTGCCCAGCTCATCGGCCAGCACCCGAGCGATCTCGCGGAGCGCGGTGGTTTTGCCCACGCCCGGGCGGCCCATCAGCAGCAGCGACTGCCCGGAATCCATCAGATCTCGCACCATCGCCACCGTGCCGAACACGGCCCGGCCCACGCGGCAGGTGAGCCCCACGATCGTGCCGGTGCGGTTGCGGATGGCGCTGATGCGGTGCAAGGTGCGCTCGATGCCGGCGCGGTTGTCGCCGCCGAAGGCCCCCAGCTGCTCCACCACGGCGGCCAGGTCGGCCCGTTCCACCACCGCCTCCCCGAGGCTCACGGCCCGGCCGGGGTAGCGGGCCTCAGGCACGCGGCCCAGATCCAGCACCACCTCCAGCAGCTGCTCGCGCGCCTCCGCTGGTGCCAGCGCCTGCCGCACGCCATCGGGCAACACCTCCAGCAGCCGATCGAGATCGTCGGTGATGCGCTGGGGGTTGATCGGAGCGGAAATCATCACAGGGGGCGGAACCGGCGAACGCGCCGGCATTCCTGAACTGGCGTTCTAGCCATCAGCGGCTCTGCCAGGGCGCCAGGAGAGCCTGGGCAAGGTTCAGGCCCTGCTCCAACAGCTGCGGGCACTTCCGCAGCGACCCGCCGCGCGCTTCGGCCTGCAGCAGCAACGGTTGGAGCAGGCTGCGGGCCCTGCCGCCGAAGGCCACACCCGCCGCGCCGGCATCGGCGGAGAGCAGAGCGGCGGTGCTGGCGTTGGTGCCGCCGGCCAGCTGCAGGGGGCCTGGGGGGGCCCAGGGGCGGATGGCTTCCAGGAGCTTCACGGCGGAGCGGGCCGTGCCCGCCCCCACATCGCCGCTCATCGGCCGGCCATCGAGCTGCCAGAGGGGCTTCAGGCCGCACTGCCGCACCAGGGCGAAGCGTTGCCAGAGCTCGCACGCCAGTTCGCGGGCGCTCAGGGGCGTCTCGGCTGCATGAGCGCTCTCGCCGTCTCTGGCTTTGGCGCCCCGCTCCAGGCCGCAGCTCACGGCCAGGCGCTGCAGGGGCACTCCGCTGGCCTGCACCTGCTGCAGCCGCTGGGCGAAGGCCTTCTGGCGGCCGGCCTGGGTGTGCAGCTCCACGGCATCCGGCTGCACCGCCCCCAGCAGCTCCGGCACCAGCTCAGGGCTGAGCAGCACCGGCTGCTCGTCGATCAGCCCCAGGGGGCAGGCGGGCAGGCAGCGGCCGCAGCCATAGCAGCGCTCCGCCAGCACACCGCCGCTGGGGCCAATCGCCAGGGCCGGGCAAACCCGTTGGCAGGGCCTCGGGCAATCGCTGGGGCAGCGCGTTGGATCAAAGCGGGCCTTGCGGAAGTGGGGATCGGCGCCGTCGCTGAGGCTGAGCATCAGCCAGGGCTGGATGGCGCCCCGCTCCATGGCCCAGGCCATACCGCGCCGGGCGGCGGCGGCCACGGCGGCATCGGCGGCCACATCAATGCAGTGCACGCCGGCAAGGCTGTACACCGCGCACAGATCTTCAATCGCGGCAAGGTCTTGGTTGCCCGCGCCGCAGATCAGCTTCACGAAGCGGCCGGCCGCCAGAGCGGCGTGCGGAGCCGCCGCGGCGCTCAAGCGGCCTGGGCGAGCACCGAGGCCAGGGGCTGCCAGCGCAGGGCGCGGGCGCCGCCCAGTTCCACCACGATCTTCAGGCGGGGTTCGCGGCGGGTGAGCTCCAGCAGGGCCGACAGTTCGGCCTGGGACAGCACCTGGCCCTCAAGCAGCCAGAGCAGCACCGGAGCATTGCCGTCAAACAGGTGGCCGAGCTGGGGGGCGGCCATCTGCACTTCGCCTACGGCCGCGCCGCGGCCGACGCTCTGGTGGCCGAGATGGGGCGGGCGCACGCCGTGTTGCTGCAACAGGAAGGCCTCTGGATCGCCGAGGCCGCGGGCTGAGGTGATCTGGGCCCGGTAGCCGGCAGCCCGCATGCGGCGCAGCAGGCGCGTTTCGGCGCCACCTTCTAATGGGGCGTAGAGGGCGAGGGCTCCAGCCCGCTCCAGCTCCTGGCGGAATCCGCGGCCGGTGAGCAGCAGGGGCATGGGCTGGGCGGGATGCTGGGGCGAGTCTGGCAGGACACCGCCACAGGATGGGTGGCGGGCTGTGAGATACCATGTTCGCTTGTGCAATTGCAACTGTGCCCGTCCGCTAGCCGGGCCTCCAGCGCACTGCACAAAGGTCGCCAGTGGTGGCGGCCTTCCCGGGCCTGTGTGGCTCAACTGAGTCACCGGGAAACTGCTGAATCTGATGACTGGGCCCCGCAAGGGTCTCCCGCGCATCCCAGCAAGTCCCAGCCCCCGCTGTTTCGACGCTGCTAGCCCAACCGAATCTGCGCTGCTGCTCCGGATCGCTCCGGCGGCAGCCCTTCTGATC
>NZ_JBIPMN010000281.1:0-3813 GCF_044369115.1 Vulcanococcus sp.
CTGTGTCCGAGCTGGAGTGCTACACGATGGGCTACGTGGACAGCTACCTGCACGATGGTCGCGAAATGCTGCGGGAGGCGAAGCGCCGCCGCAGCCTGCTGCAGGAGGAGCGGCGGCGGCTGGAGATCTGATGGGGGCTGTGGGGCCCGGTTGAATCAGCCCGGGAACGGCTCCAATTGGCTGCTACGCAGCCACACATCGGGCACTGGCCGGCGGAATCGCACTTGGGCGTAGTCGCCCTTGATCAGCAGCACTTCCGCGGGCCCTTCAAAGATGTAATCCGGTGCGGCAGCGTCGCTGGCCTCGGCTTCGAGGCTGCTGCCGTAGGCCTGGCGGTTCACGCGCACCAGGCTGCCTTTCTTGATCGCCGGGGCTTCAGCTGTAGGGGTGGCGTCGGCCATGGCGCGCATCGGTGCTGCCCAGCAGGCTAGGGCCCTCTTGTGGCTGCTTGGTGATCCTGGCCCTTTCATGCGGTTCAAGGGATCCAGAATTGGAGCAGCGCGCGATGGCCATGAACGAGATCCTTTTTCTGGTGGAGGAGGCCGAAGACGGTTCTCTTCGAGCTCAGGCTGTTGGTGCTGCCATTCACACCGAGGCCGACACCCTTGAGGAGCTCCACCAGGAGCTGAGAGATGCGGTTCATTGCCACTACGAGCCCGGTGAGGCGCCACCACTCATACGCCTCCACCACGTGCGGCAGGAATTGCTCACCCTGTGAAGCTGCCCACTGATCTCAATGGTGTTGACCTTGCCAACAAGCTCCGCGCGTTGGGTTACGAAACAACACGCCAAACCGGGAGCCATCGCCGCCTGACACGGCTCGGACCCGCCGGACAGCAACACCTCACGATCCCAGCCCACCGCCCTCTGCGTGTTGGGACCCTGCGGGCCATCCTTAAGGGGGTCTGCGAGCAGTGTGGCCTTGAGCTCTCAGATCTGCTGCATCAGCTTGAGCTCTAGATCCTGTTCCCCTCACAGCCCGAGGGCTTCAGCTGCCTAGCGTTGCCCAAGAGTGATCGGACGTGCGGCATGCGGATGGTGTTGGTGGGCTGCAGCGGCTTTGTGGGCCGCTCCCTGGTGACCCTGCTGCTGAACCGCGGCCATCAGCTCACCCTGGTGAGCCGTTCAGCCCAGCCGTTGCCCGCTCTGCAACACCCGCAGCTCACGCGCCTGCAGGCCAACCCCGCCGACCCCTCCAGCTGGAGCCAGCCGGCCCTGCTGGAGGCCCTGGCGGCCGCTGAGGCGGTGGTGAACCTGGCGGGGGAGCCGATCGCCGAGAAGCGCTGGACGCCCGCCCATCTGCAGCTGTTGCAGGACAGTCGCATTGGCACCACCCGTGCCCTGGTGCAGGCCATGGCGGCCCTGCCCGCCGGCCAGGGCCCAGGCGTGCTGATCAATGGCTCGGCCATTGGCTACTACGGCACCAGCGCCAGCCAATCGTTCACCGAAGCCAGCCCCGCCGGCGCTGATGTGCTCGGCCGCCTCTGCCAGGCCTGGGAGGCGGAGGCCCAGGCGGCAGCAGGGCGCTGCCGCGTGGTGATCTTGCGCATCGGCATCGTGCTGGGGGGTGATGGTGGTGCCCTCGGCAAGATGCTGCCGGTGTTCCGCCTTGGGTTTGGCGGCCCCATCGGCGACGGCCAGCAGTGGATGAGCTGGATTTCCCGCCACGACCTCTGCCAGCTGATCGCCCAGGCCCTTGAAGATCCGGCCTACGCCGGCACCTACAACGCCGTGGCGCCGGAGCCCTGCTCCATGGCCCAGTTCGCCGCGGCCCTGGGCCGCTGCCTGGGTCGCCCCAGCCTGCTGCCGGTGCCCGGCCCCCTGCTGCAGCTGCTCTTGGGGGATGGGGCCAAGGTGGTGCTGGAGGGTCAGCGGGTGCTGCCCGAACGCCTGCAGCAGCAGGGGTTTGCCTTCCGCGACGGCCAGCTCAGCGCTGCCCTTGCTGCCGCCACCAGTTGAGGGCCCAGCCCAGCACGCCGCTCAGAATCGCCGCCCCCATCAGCAGGCCGATGGCCGGCGTGAACAGCGGCTCCCACAGGCGCTGAAACAGGTTGAGCGGTGCTTCAACACCGCGGCTGTGGCACAGCACCGCCACGCCAAACCAGAGGGCACCGGCGATCACCACGAACACATCGGCCACCAGCAAGGTGTCGATCCAGCCCTTGAGCCGTTGCCCCCAGCTCAGGCTGGCGTTGGTGGTGCCGGTTCCGCTGGCGTCAGGCATGGCTGCTGCCGTTGAGGCGCTCAACAATGTCGGCGGCCATCCTGGCGGTGCCGCCACCGCTGCCGATGCGCTCGGCGCCCAACTGCTGAAGCTGGGTTAACCAGGGTTGTTCGTGTTGGAGCCGCTCCAGCAGCTGCTCCAGCAACACGGCGGTGCCATTGAGCTGGGCTTCGTTGCCCGGGGCTCCATCGCTGGCGGCGCACACCACCCCCGGCCCCAACAGCCGCCGCTGGGCCTCGGCAAAGCCAGCCGTGAACTGGGGCCCTTCCCCCTCCAGCTGCAGCACCGGTTTGCCCAGCCCCACGCATTGTTCAGCGGCGGTGCCGGTCATCGAGAGCAGCAGATCGCACTGCTGAATCACCGCCGCAAAGCGGCCCCACTCCAGCTGCAGGGTGAGCGGCCCGCGAATCAGCCGGCATTGGCTGGGGCTGTCGAGCTCAAGACGCCAACCCAGCCGGCTGGCCAGCGGTGCCACCTCCTGGGGTGTGAGCTTGCCCACCAGGGCGGCATGCAGCCCCAGGCGGGTCGCCGGCCGCAGCTCCTGGGGCAACCGCTCCAGCACCCGCAGCATCAGCTCCAGGTTGTGCAGCGCCTCCGGCAGCCGGCTGCCCGGCAGCAGCCCCAGCCGCTGTTGCGGTGCCCCCGCCAGCGGCTCGGAGGGCTTGAGGGCCCCATCAAAAAAGGGATTGCCGAGAAACTGCACCGGCCGGCCCAGTTGGCTGCTGAGGTCGGTGGCGGTGAACTGATCCCGGCTGTAGATGGCCCGCAGGCGCCGGCTGCGCAGCAGGGCGCCGCAGGGCCAGGGCAGCTGCAGCCGCCCTTCGTAGTGGCTGGAGTAGGCCACCAGGTAAACGGCCGAGGGCCGGCGGCTCAGCCAGGCGGCGATCACGGGGATCACATCGCCCACCACCACAATCAGCTCGTAGCGGCGGGCGATGCGCAGCAGCAGTGCCAGGCGGCTGAGCAGGTAGAGCACCTGGCCCTGCACCACCTCGGTGAGCCGCCCGAGCAGGCTGGTGTAGCCCAGGCCGCCGGTGCTGTATTCGCGGGTGCGGCCGCGGGTGGCGATGCCGGCCTGCTGGTAGGCGCGGCCGTGGCCCACCAGCGGCAGGGCCTCCACCTCACAGCCAAGACCCTGCAGCGCTTGAGCGATCAGCGCACCGCTGAGGTCTTCGCCATGGCCATTGCTGAGCAGCAGGATGCGCCGCCCAGGCTGCGCCGCAGCGCTCAAGCCTGCAGCCAAGCTTTCACCTTCTGCAGGGCCTGCCAGTCGGGGCGGCGGGCCAGGCCGTCCTCGATGGCGCCATCCAGCTCGCTGGCCAGCTCGGGCGCCATCACCCGCAACCGCTGCACCAGTTCGATGTGTTCGCGCACGCCCTTGGCGTTGGTTTCCAGCATCGCCAGGCTGAGGTTGATGCGGGCCTGGGGGTCCTGGGGATTGAGCTTCACCGCCAGGCGGGCCGAGCGCAGGCCGGCCTGGGGTTGGTTGTCGAGCAACTGCAGCCAGGCCAGGCAGGTCCAGCCCGCCGACAGGCGCGGCTCCTGCTGGGTGATCTGCTCAAAGCTGGCGATCACCTCAGCCAAGGGCG
>NZ_JBIPMN010000210.1:0-3775 GCF_044369115.1 Vulcanococcus sp.
CCCGAGCTTCCAGCGTTCTGCCGCACCCGCAGGCCCGTAACCATCGCCGTCACGGCCAACAGCCTCAACGCTCTGCGCCTGCTGGTGCTTGTGGGGCTGCTGTTTCAGCTGAGCACCCTGCTGCTGATGATCGCTGGCCCCGTGCCGCCGCGGTTGCAAGCGGTCAGCACTCATAGCCCATTCCCCACTTTCGCCGGCATTGCCGCCAGAGGGCCCCAGCCCATATCGCCGTCTTCAGACCGATGAACACCACAACAATGTCGTCCCATCCCTCCACGTCTGTTGCTCTGATGAGCCAAGACGCTCTGGTGTCGCGTTCCTGGAACGGCACCCCGATCTCGCGGCGCACCAGCGATGGCTACGTGAATGCCACGGCCATGTGCAAAGCCAATGGCAAACGCTGGAAGGACTACCGCGAGTCCGACCGGTGCCAGCACTATCTGGACGCTCTGGAAAGCGTGGCCGGAATTTCCGTCCACGGCCTCGTTGAGTCCCGCTCCGGCGGTGCCGGGGGTGGCTGCACCTGGGTTCATCCCCAGGTCGCTGTCGACCTGGCCCGCTGGATCAGCGCGCCGTTCGCGGTGTGGATGGACGGATGGTTCCTGGAGAGCGTCCAGCAGGCTCAACCGACTCCCGTCGAAACACCTCCAGCTCGGATCCGTGAAGCCGACGTGATCGCGCTGGTGGAGCGGAGCATCGGTCTGTTCGAGCGACTAGGCGGCCTGGATCAGCGCGACCAGCTTCTGTTCAAGGACATCGTCCGAAGCAACGTGCTCACCGCCAGTGGTGGGTTTCTGTCCGGAGCCCCCTCTGACGATGAGCTGACGTTGAGTGATGCCTGGTTGGAGGTCTTTCAGGAAATACTGCCCAGGTCCCGATACCGCTCGGGGGGGATGCTGGTGGCCGAGGCCTACCGCGAGGACTTCGGCCAAGAGCCACCGCTGCGCCAGCAGTTTATCGATGGTGCAGCCCGCCAGGTGAAGAGCTATCGACGCTCGTGGTTGCTTGACACCCTCAAGCGCTTTCGCGCACAGCTGGCGGGGAGCTGATGGACACCACCACAACGTCAACCCGCCAGCGGGTCTGGGTCACGACGGCAGAAGCCTGTGAGCTGCTCGGCATCAGCCGTGAAACCCTGCGCCAACTCAGGCTGCGAGGTGTGCTGCAACCCGGCAAGCACTTCCGCCGCTGGGGCTGCACCGAAGGCAAAGGTCCCCTGCAGTGGCATGGGGAGAACATCGAGGCCTCGATCACCGGCTGGAGCCGCCGCCATCTCAAGCAGTGAGCGGGGTTGCATGCGCGGCCGCTCTTCCTACGGTTCGGAAGAGCGGCCTGCCTTTTGCCTGGTGTCTCTGCGAGCTCGTTGGGTTGCAGTCCTAATCGGGGTGGGTGCCCTCTGCGGCAGTCCGGCTGTCGCCCAGGTCCTGAAGATGGACTACCAGAACAACCGCATGAGCGGCGCGTTGCGAAGTGGCGTCGTTGAGGTCAGCGCACAGCAACGGCAGCGGATCAACGAGTCAGGTTCGAACGTGCTCCAGCCTGTGGCGGTTGTTCGCGTCAATGGCGCCGAGGTCGGCCGTCTGATTGGTGCCGAGAAATGGGGTGGCAGTCCAGCCGCGGTGGTTCAGATCGCTGAGATGGATCCTTCGAACCCCTACCCCGAAGTTCTTCTCTCGTCCTTCACCGGCCGAGCGCACTGCTGCAATCAGATCCAGGTGCTCACCAGCGACCGCAGTGGCCAGACCTGGCGTGAGGTGACGCTGGGGCCCTTCGACGGGGGCGATTCACCTGCAAAGGATCCGTTGCGGAACGGCCGCTTCCTGATCGTCGACGTCGATAACCGGTTTCTCTATCGCTTTGCCTGCTACGCCTGCAGCACGGCACCTGCCCGCATCTGGGAGCTGCAAGGCGATGCGTTTGTGGATGTCTCCCATCGCCCTGAGTTCAAGCCAATCCATCGCTGCAACCTGCAGCGCATGGCCGAATGGTTCCAGCAGAAGAACCCTGAATCACCCAATGGGTTTCTGGCCGGTTACGTCGCTAACAAGGCGTTGGTGGGCGAGCTGTTTGACGGCTGGGATCGCATGACCCAGCGTTATGACGCCTCGTCGGACTGGGGGCTGAAGGAGTGCAAGGGCGACCTGGATGACAACGGCAAGTGCCTGGGCCGGGAAATCGTCTACAGCTCTTTCCCGGAAGCATTGCGGGCCTTTCTGATCGACACCGTATACATCAAGCCAACAGGTGAGCAGTAGCGCCGCAAAGAAGCAGGCTCACGACGTCATGCCACTGAGCCGTTGTGCAGCTTTGCTGAAGGCGTCATCCACCACGTCATCCCCGCACCAGCGGCTGTAAGCCGCAAGGTGGGTCTCCACGGAATGCCCCATCGCGGCAGCGACGACCTTCGGGGGTAGCTCACAGATCACGTGGGCGCGATGGGCGTAGCCATGGCGGCAGGAGTACAGGACTAGCTTTTCCCCCTCAGCTTCGTAGCGCTGCCGCAGTTCTTCCCAGACAGCGCGCCTGCGCATGTAAGTGCGCAGGTCTTCGGCTCCATGTCCTGGGCGCATCGGCGGCATCGCTTGCCTCTCGTAGACCGATTCCAGTTGCCAGGGCACAGCCCACTGATCAGACGGCAACAGCCGCAGCGGGCGGGGTCGTGTTTTGCCTTTCGGTGTTGTCTTCTCGAAGGTGCACCACAGCCGGCCTCCGCGGTGTTCCAGGTGTTGAAGCTCCTCCGGCCTCAATCCGTAGGCGGCCATCAGTTGAAAGGCCAATCTCCAACGCGGATCGGGGATGGAGGCCACCACCTCAAGAAGATGGGTAACAGCAAGAGGCGTTGTGACGGGTCGAGCATCGCGCCGTCTACCGACATAACCAGCGAGGTTGAGCGGCGGAGCCCAGTGCATCGGCAGCAGATCGTTGTCGATGCTCCAACGCAAAAGAGCGGCTGTCTGTTGAACCAACAGCTGCCGTCCCCTGGTCCCAGGGTGCTCTTTCACCGGTGCGACCAAGCGGTCCAGGAGCTGACGGGCATTGACCGGTGGCGGCACAGCCATTGCCGCCTTGTGGATTGCCGCCATTCGGCCGGCATAGGTGTTGCGCCAGGTGCTGGGCTTGATCGCTCCGCTGGAAAGTTTGTGCTGACGGAAACGCTCGATCAATGCAGCCCAATCCACGTGCCGCTGGACGGCAGAGAGCTCAGGCGCGGCTTCATCAGCGGCAGGTGTGCAGGCCTGGGCAACCGCCTGGTCGATGGGGGCACCAGCCTGATGCGCTTCATGGATCGCCAGCACCACGTCGCGAATGGCATCCATCTGATCGGCTTGCCAGACCAGTGGCAGAAGGATCTGCCTTCGACGGCCGCCTGCTGCAGCCTGAGTGAGGTTCAAGCGAGCACGACCACGGTGATTGGCCACCGACCAGCCGCCATGGGTGCCCCGCTGGGACAGGCTGTGAATCACCCCTGCCCGAAGCACCTGATCCCAGGTCGGTGGTCGCCCCATGTGAGATGGCATGTGAGATGGCCCCTGCCAAAACCGGTCAAATCTGGGCAGAGCCAGGCACAGACTGGCAGCCCAAAAGCCAGTGACAGCAAGGGTTTACAGCCAAGAGGCTAGCAAGAGCAGCAGTCCTGCTAAATCCCCAATTTTCGGATTTGGGAGCACTAGGTCGCAGGTTCGAATCCTGTCGCCCCGACTGACTTTTTAGAGAGTTGCCATCTGAGCAGGTCACCAAATCTGACCCCAGCGCAGCCTTCCTGAAGTGAGAGCTC
>NZ_JBIPMN010000211.1:0-3769 GCF_044369115.1 Vulcanococcus sp.
GCTTAGCCTCGCGCCCAGCACCCGCTCGGCCATGACCTCCAGCTACCGGATCACCCTGCTCCCCGGCGACGGCATCGGTCCGGAGATCACGGCCGTGGCCCGCCAGCTTCTGGATGCCGTGAGCCGCAAGCACGGCTTTGAGCTGATCTACAACGAGCAGCCGATGGGCGGTGCCGCCATCGACGCCACCGGCGAACCGCTGCCCGCCAGCACCCTTGAGGCCTGCAAGGCCGCCGATGCCGTGCTGCTTGCCGCCATCGGCTCACCTCAATACGACACCCTTCCCCGCGAAAAACGCCCGGAAACCGGCCTGCTCGGGCTGCGTGCCGGCATGGGCCTGTTCGCCAACCTGCGGCCGGTAAAGATCATCCCCGCCCTGATCGATGCCTCCACCCTCAAGCGCGAGGTGATCGAAGGCGTGGATCTGATGGTGGTGCGCGAACTCACCGGCGGCGTGTACTTCGGCACTCCCAAAGGCCGCGTGGAAAGCGAAGGCCGGGTGCGCGGCTTCAACACCATGGCCTACTTCGACGATGAAATCGATCGGATCGCCAAGGTGGGCTTCGATCTAGCCCAGCAACGCAGCGGCCGTCTCTGCAGTGTGGACAAAGCCAACGTGCTCGATGTGAGCCAGCTCTGGCGCGACCGTGTGGAAGCCCTGCACGCCGCCAGCTACAGCGATGTGGAACTGAGTCATATGTATGTGGACAACGCCGCCATGCAGCTGGTGCGCAACCCCCGGCAGTTCGACGTGCTGTTAACAAGCAACCTCTTCGGCGACATCCTCAGCGATGAAGCCGCCATGCTCAGCGGCTCGATCGGCATGCTGCCCTCGGCCTCCCTGGGCGAAAGCGGCCCTGGCCTGTTCGAGCCGATCCACGGCTCCGCTCCCGACATCGCCCGCCAAGACAAGGCCAACCCAATGGCGATGGTGCTCAGCGCCGCGATGATGCTGCGAGTGGGCCTTAGCGAAGATGCCGCTGCTGCTGAGCTGGAGGCTTGCGTGGATCAGGTGCTGGCCAGCGGATACCGCACCGGCGATCTGATGGCCGAAGGCTGCACCCAGCTCGGATGCAAGGCCATGGGCGATCAGCTGCTAGCTGCACTGGCGAGCTGAACCACACCTGAGCTGATGAACGTTCCGGGGAATTGGCACCGCGACCTGCCAAACTCCCCCCAGTTCTGCTGATCTCGCGCATGTCGAAGCGTCACCCGGTCGTGTCGGTCACCGGTTCCTCCGGCGCGGGAACCAGCACCGTGAAGCGCGCCTTCGAGCACATCTTCAAGCGCGAAGGCATCACCCCGGCTGTGGTGGAGGGCGACAGCTACCACCGCTACGAGCGTGGCCCCATGAAGGAAGCCATGGCCGCTGCCATGGCCAAGGGCGAGAACTTCAGCCACTTCGGCCCTGAGGCCAACCTGTTCGACAAGCTCGGCGAACTGTTCAAGAGCTACGGCGAAACCGGCACCGGCGAGAAGCGCTACTACCTGCACTCAGTCGAGGAAGCCACCGAGCACAACGCCCGTCTCGGCACCAACCTCGAGCCCGGTCAGTTCACTCCCTGGGAACCCATCCCCGCCGGCACCGACCTGCTCTTCTACGAAGGCCTGCACGGCGGCGTGAAGGGTGACGGTTACGACGTGGCCGGCCTGGCCGACCTGCTGGTGGGCGTGGTGCCGATCGTGAACCTGGAGTGGATCCAGAAGATCGCCCGCGACAACAAGGAGCGCGGCTACTCGGCCGAGGCCACCGTGGACACGATCCTGCGTCGCATGCCGGATTACATCAACCACATCTGCCCGCAGTTCAGCCAAACGGACATCAACTTCCAGCGTGTCCCCACCGTGGACACCTCGAACCCCTTCATGATCCGCGACATCCCCACCCCGGATGAATCGTTCGTGATCATTCACTTCCGCAAGGGAGCCCGTGAGAAGTGGGGGATCGACTTCACCTACCTGCTCGACATGATCCACGACTCGTTCATGTCCAGCCCCACTTCGATCGTGGTGAACGGCGGCAAGATGGGCTTTGCCATGGAGCTGATCCTCACCCCGATCATTCACCGCATGATCGAGGAAAAGAAGCGCCTGGCCTGAGGCTCTACTGCACCTAGGCTGGGGCTCAACTGGCGGACAGGTCCACCCATCTCGGTTGCTCCTCAGCCCGAACGCACCGGGGTTTCCCGGCAAAACAACCCACCGGCCTCCCCATCCTTTGTGATCCGGGGGGCGGTGGGTTCTTCTGTGCAGCCGCTGACGCCGCAACCGCGGTGGGATCGCATCAACAGTGCCGAGGTGATCGCCCAGGCACGGCGTGTTTATTTCCACTTTCTCGAAGGGTCGCCCACCCACCCCGATCCGCTGGGGGTGGTGATCGGCCCGCTGCAGGGCCGCGTGGTGTTCGAGCTACCGGTGTTGCTGCCTGAGGAACAATTCATCTCCTTGGAGCTGGTGCGCGGCCGCAGCCCGCGCAGCCGTTCCGCTCGATCCCCTCTGCGCGGCTGATGCAGCCTCCCCTCTCCCCCGATCTCGCCCTGGTCTCCGCCGTGCTGGGGTCCTGCATCGGCAGCTTTCTCAACGTGGTGGCCTGGCGCCTGCCCCGCCAGGAATCGGTGGTGCGGCCCCGCAGCCATTGCCCCCGCTGCGGCACAACGCTGCGCTGGTTTGACAACATCCCCGTGCTCAGCTGGCTGGTGCTGCGGGGCCGTTGCCGCCATTGCGGCACAGCCATCGCCGTGCGCTACCCCGCTGTGGAGCTCCTCTGCTCCGGCTTGTTTGTGGCGGCAGCAGTGGCCCCCGCGGTTGTGAGCGCAGCAGGCTCCAGCCTGCCGGGGGCTCCGGTGTGGCTGGTGGTGGGGGGCGGTTGGCTGCTGATCAGCCTGCTGCTGCCGATGCTGCTGATCGATCTCGATCAGCTCTGGCTGCCGGAGCCCCTCTGCCGCTGGGGTGTGGTGCTCGGCCTGGTGGTGAGCGCCGTCGCCGGCTTCAGCCAGGACGACTCAACGGGCCGCCAGCTGTTGCTGTGGCATCTACTGGCGGCCAGCGCCGGCCTGCTGGGTTTTGAGGCCACCAGTGGCCTGGCCCAGAAGCTGCTCGGCAAACCAGCCCTGGGCCTGGGCGACGCCAAGCTGGCGGCACTGCTCGGGGCCTGGTTGGGGCTCACCGGTGTCGGGCTCAGCGTGATGCTGTCGGTGTTTGCAGGGGCTCTGTTTGGGGTGATCGGCCTGCTCAGCGGCCGCATCAAGCGCGGGCAGCCCTTCCCCTTTGGCCCGTTCCTGGGCGGTGCCGGCCTGGCGGTGTGGTGCGCCGGCAATGGCTTCTGGCTGCAACGCTTCAGCCTCTGGCTGGGCTGGGGCGCCCTTTAATGGACTGACCTGTAGTTGCGGACACCGCTGGCTCGATGTCGCTGTTCGACTGGTTCGCCGATCGCCGCAAAACCGCTCCGGCCGTGCGTGTGGCCCAGGAGGTCAACGAGGACGACGGCCTCTGGAGCAAATGCCCTGAGTGCGGGCTGGTGGTGTACCGCAAGGACCTGGCCGCGAACGCCAGCGTGTGTGGCGGCTGCGGTTACCACCACCGCATCTTCAGCGACGAGCGCATCGGCCTGATTGCCGATGAAGGCAGCTTCGAACCCCTTGACAGCGATCTGAGCCCCACCGATCCGCTGGCCTTCAAGGATCGCCGCAGCTATGCCGATCGCATTCGTGATACGCAGCGCAGCACCGGCCTCAAGGATGGGGTGATCACCGGGCTCTGCCGGGTGGAG
>NZ_JBIPMN010000212.1:0-3764 GCF_044369115.1 Vulcanococcus sp.
TGAATGGGCAGTGTGGCCAGCTCGTGCAGGCTCACTGTTTCTTCTTCGCGGCCCAACTGGCGAGCCAGTACCACCGGCGTGTGGGGCGGTCGGTGCTCCAGCAGCAGCTCCTGCGCCCGGCCCAACTGCCAGTCGCGCCCTTTGGAGCGCGGGTTGTAGAGCGCCACCACGAAATCGCCCGACGCTGCCCCCTGCAGCCGCCGCTCGATCACCTCCCATGGGGTGAGCCGATCGCTCAAGCTCACGGTGCAGAAATCATGCATGAGCGGTGCTCCTGCCCGCGCTGCTGCCAGCTGCAGCGCGGAAATCCCCGGATGCACCTGGAAGGCAGGCCGATCCTGCTCCTCCAGGCCCATCCACTGCTCCAGCGCCAGCCCGGCCATGCCATAGATGCCGCTGTCACCCGACGACACCAGGGCCACCGTGAGCCCTTGGCAGGCCAGCTCCAGGGCTTCACGGCAGCGCTCGCGCTCCTGGGTGAGTTGCCCGTCGCTACGCAACTGATCGGGCCTGCGTAGCGGCTCCAGTAGATCCAGGTAGAGGCCGTAGCCCACCCACACGCTGCTGGCGGCCAGGGCTGCGCGGGCATCGGGGGTGAGCAGCGCCAAGCTGCCGGGGCCGCTGCCGATTAGATGTAGACAGCCCCGCTGGGGAGCCCACTGGGTGGCGGCCTGGGCGATGGCAGCCGTGGCGGCGCCCTGTTCGCCTCCACGGGCGCGTTCGATCCTTTTTTGCCTGCGCAATGTGGCCTGCGGGCCTGCGGCCAGCAGAGCTGCGGCTTCGGCCACGCTGGCGGTGCCGAGCTCGGCTTCCACCACCGCCGATGGATTAGGCACTGGCACCGCGTTGAGAGCGGCGCTGCTGAAGCAGCGCAGGGGCCAGCCGTGTTGTGCGGCGAGCTGAAGCAGGGCCGGTTCATCGGCTTTGCGATCGGCGCTGGCGAGGCCGGCCACGGCTTCTGGGGCCAGCCCTTCAGCCGCCAGGCTCTCCTCAAGGCAACGCTCCAGCAGAGACAGGTTGGTGCCCCGTTCACAGCCCATGCCCACCCAAAGGGCCGGCGGATGCCAGCGGCAGTGCTCGCTCCGCTCCACCCCCACGCTGAGCCGAATGCCGCTGGCGCTCTGCTCAGGCAAGCCAGGCAAGTGCAGCCAGCGTGGATTGCCGCTCTGGTGCTCCAGCTGCACCGCCTCACTGCGGGCGGCTGTTTTCATCAGCGCATCCCAGTCGCCTGGTCCGCGGCGCCAGCCCCAACGGTTTCCGAAGGCATCGAGGGCGAGCTGGCCATTGGCGGCGTTGGCGCCGGTGAGCACGGCCTCACCGCCCAGCAATGCCGCCACGGCCTGGGCCAAGGCTTCGGCTCCAGCGCCATGGCCGCCCAGCAGCGGAATGGCAAACCGGCCCCGGGGATCGGCCACCACAACGGCAGGATCGTGTTGCTTGCCCGCCAGCAGCGGTGCGATCAGCCGGGTGATGGCTCCGCAGGCACCGATGGCCACAAAGGCCCGGCTGCGCGGCCATTCGCTGGCCAAAAACCCTTGCAGATCCCCCCCTTGCCAGGCCATGCCATCGGCAGGGCTGGCGATGCGATCGATCAGGCCGTGCTCCAGCAGCTGACGCAGCAGGGGGAGGGCGTGGTGACTGAGGGACAGACCCCAGCTCAGGCGTTCACTCATCCACCCAGCTTCTCCCGCAGCCCGGCCAGAGGGCCGCGCGGGGAGGGCTTCAGCAATTCACCGTCGGCATTCACCTGGTCGCGGGCTGAGCCGGTGAGGCTGGTTTGCGGTGCCAGGCGCTCCGGTGTTGTTTGTGTAACGGCACTGGATTTGCTGTTGGCTTGGGCTTGGGCTTCGGGAGGCGTTGCTTCGGCCGGGAGATTCGGCTCCTCAGAAGGAGTGGGAGCCTCGGGATCTGGATTGCCGATCGCCGGATCGTTGTCCTTGGAGCTGGCTCTGCCGGCTGTGGGAATGGCTGCGCTGGCTGGCTGTTCCGGCTCGGGGCTGGGCTCAGGCTCGCTGCTGGGTTGAAGTGCGGCCTGCGGCACGGTTGGTGTTGGCGGTGCAGGCTCAGCCGGCGGCTGCTTTTCGGCCTGGGGCTCGCTTGTCGCTGGGCTCTCGGGCTCCCGGCTGGGTGCGCTCGGCTGTGCGGTGCTGTTCAACGGCTTTGGCTCCGGGGCCGCTGTGGTCTCGGGCTCAGCTTCAGCAACGGGCTGCTCGCCGCTCAGCAGGGCGAGATCCGTGGCAGAAAGCCGGGGGCGCAGCCAGGCGGGTTGAGGGCCTGGGCTGCCGATCACCACCTCCCGCACCACGCTGTTGAAGGGAGGATTGAGCGGATCTCCGCGTCCATCCAGTAGCTCCAGCTGCACCGCATTGCTGCCGCGCTTGAAACCCTTCAGCCACAGGGGTGTCTGCCGATCTACCAGGAAGCTGTCGCCATTCACGCTGATGCGCAGGCGCCAGCGGGCGTCGTCGCCACGCAGGTTCTGCAGTGGGGCATCCAGCAAGAGCCAGTCGATCAAGACTGGCTCCATTGCCTGTTGGGCATCAGGGCTGGCCGCAATCAGCTGGGCACTGCCGCTCGCCGGCAGTTCGGCGGCGTTGCGGGCAACGCGGTGCACGCGGATCTGGGTGCTGCCACCGGGAGCCTTCACCGCTTCTCCCCAGGGCCGGGCGGCATACACGGTGATGCGGTGGCTGCCCGGGCGTAGATCGGGCATTGCCACAGCGGATGCGCCTTCGAAGCTGGTGATCCGGATCGGTGCTTGATCATCGATCTGTACCACCAGATGGGGGCCAAGCCCCAGCGCGCCGGCATCGCTCAATGGCCAATCGCTCACCTGCAGCTTCAGGGTCCAGGCCCCAGCAGGCAGCAGGGCGTTGTCTTGGGGTGCGAGCACACGCACCTGCGGTGCGCGCTCATTCAGGCGTTCATTCAGTTCCTGCACCGCACCGGGGGGCGCCACTTCCTGCAGGGCGCCTGCCGGGGGGGTGGCACTCAGGCTGTTGGAGCTCACCGCTGATGCACCTGGGCCGGCCTTGCTGCCGCAGCCTCCACTCACCAACGTGAGCACCACGAGCACCAGGGCAACAAGCGCCCGCCGCGGTGCCGCCAGCATGTTGTTGCCTCCCGATGCTCGTGTGGAGCTTGATTGCCACATTCTGCAGGGTTGCGGACAACAACCCGGCACGCAAGTGGCGATTGCTAACAAAAAAGAGGCGCTAGTTAATCGCGATTGCCTACAAAAACTGCGCGAACACGCGTTTTTTCGCTGATGTTTTGCATCCGCGAGAGCTCAGTCCCTGACTGGCTCGGCTCCGGATTGAACCTTTGTAACTGCCGGGCCAAAGGGCTCGGAATTCACTTTTATACTTCCGCCAGCGGTCCCCTTTCTGGGGCCCAAGCGCCAGTCATGAAAAGGGGTTTCGGCTTCGGCCTTGCTCCCTGTTCATGCCTGCGTCCATGGGTGAACGCGGTTTTCCGCAGCGCCTGTGGCTCCACTGACCTCCCGCCGCCGGCTCGTTCGGCGCGTCAGGTCGGAAGGGTGGACCTCCACCTCGATCCCGTCCCTCGAGGAACGTCTCGATGACCATCAGCCCACCAGAGCGTGGGAAAACGGCGAAGGCCCAGGTCGACCGGGTGAACAACCCGGCCACCTTCGAACTGTTCGGCAAGCCCGGCCATTTCGATCGCAGCCTTGCCAAAGGTCCCAAAACCACCACGTGGGTTTGGAACCTCCACGCCAACGCTCACGACTTCGACAGCCACAC
>NZ_JBIPMN010000259.1:0-3753 GCF_044369115.1 Vulcanococcus sp.
GGGCAGTTCCGACGCAGAGTTGCTCGAACTGATCAACCAACGGTTCTTCAGAGGCGCAATGACGCCAACCACACGTCGGGCATTGAGCGAGTCGGTACCGACTTGGCAACGCGACACCCCACTTCGTTTGACAGGCGCGCTCCTACAAAGCGCGATGATTACGCCTGCATTTGGAGCTGCACGATGATCTTCTCTCGTCGTCAACTGTTGACGCGCGCTGGCCTGGCCGCCCTCGGAGGGCTGACGTCCTCGATCATGCCCTTGAGCAGCGTACAGGCAGCCGACTTCAAAGCGGTGGTGGTGGTTTTTCTGTCGGGTGGCCATGATGGAAACAACATCCTGATCCCCACCAACGCGGCCTACAGCGACTATCAGAGGTCCAGGCCAGTGCTTGCGCAGCCAAAGGACGCTCTGGTGCCTCTGTCGGGTACTCACATGAGCCATACGTTTGGCCTTGCCCCTGCAGCTCGCGCATTTGCGGAATTGTTTGAGGCCAAGCGCCTTGCCGTTGTGGCCAATGTGGGTGCGCTGGTGCAGCCGACAACCATCGCCCAAATCCGGAACAACACCGCAAAGCTTCCCCCGTTCCTGGGCTCGCACACAGAACAAGAGCAATGGACGCAAGGCTGGATGGGGGCGGAGGACTTGAGTGGATGGGGTGGCCGCCTGATGGACCAATTCGCCCCCGAACTCCGCAGCAAACAACCCTTGGTGGCATTGGCGCGGGACTATACGGCCGTCATTGGCAACTCTACCCCTTTGAGCCTGGCCGACAGCAATGGAAGCTCCAACTGGGGCGCCGCTTCGGTTGATGACCCCAACAACCTGGTGACACAGCGCCTGATCGCGCTCAGCCGACTCCAATCGGCGAACGCTTACGAGGCTGAGGTGTCTCGTAGCCTGCGGTCGGCCTATTTGGACTCTGTCGAGTTTGCACGTGGCAAGACGATGGGCCCCAAGCCGACCGGTAACTTTGTTAATGTTGCCTTCTCAAGCGTGGCACGCGACCTTGAGTTTGTTGCTCGACACATCCCGTACAGCAAATCGACTGGTGCGCGCCGACAGATCTATCTCATCCAAGATGGTGGTTATGACACGCACACCGGGCAGCTGGACACCAGCGAAACAAACCCCGGCTTGGACCTGCGGTTTCAGGCGGTCGCAAGAAGCGTGTCCGCCCTGGACAAGTCACTGATCGATGCGGGGCTGGATGGCCAGGTACTGACCGTCGTGATGAGTGAGTTTGGCAGAACGCTCGACCCAGCCGCAGGCGCCGGCTCGGACCATGCCTGGGGGAACCATTGGTTTGTGGTCGGTGGGGCGATTCGTGGTGGTGTCGTATACGGCAACAGCTTCCCAACCTTGGTCACGGGCGGCGTTGACGACGCCTTCGACTGGAAGCCGCAACGTGGCCAATGGATTCCCCAGTTCTCCTCAGACCAGTTCATGGCTGACATAGCCCGTTGGATGGGATTGAGTGCTGCCCAAGTGACGGCCGCCATGCCGAACCTGGCGAACTTCAGTAAGCAAACCATCGGCTATCTGTGAGTACGGCATGGCAAATCTAAAGGGAACCAGCGGTCGGGACGTTTTTGTCATTACTGGACCGGACTACTACGACGCTCTCGAAGGGGATGACGAAGTCACCATCAAGGCCGAGTGGGGCACGGCTCAAGGCGGCCCTGGCAACGACCTGATCATCGTTGACCCCTCGATAAGACCGCAGAACGCAACCGTTCACTACTGGTCCTCCAACAGGGCCATCCTGGTTGACTTGGAACAGGGTTACGCCCTGGATGGCTTTGGTGGCCGTGACACCCTCATCAACGTGCGCAACGTCCACGGTTTCAAACAACCGGGCGACCAAGGTTTTGGTTCAAAGGACGCCGATTACTTCTGGCTAGGCCCCTGGAAGAACCAAAGGTCCGGCTTGATCACCATTGACGGCAGGGGCGGCTCTGACAGTGTGACCATCAGTTGGCACAGCGCTGACCCCGACTACGGACAGCTTATTGTCACAGCCAGTCCTGACAAACGATTGATTCGTGCGTGGCACGAAAAGACGCCAGGGTTCGTCTACGAATTGCGCAACATCGAGGTACTCGGTGTTTACGACAACTCGACGAATCGCTCGTACTTGATCGACTTGGATAGCCGAGTGTCCTACGCTGACGCTGGCCAACAGATATTGCTCAGGGGCGCTGCAGGCTGGCAACTCAACTCTCCAGGGGCCACCCAAACCATCTCATTCGGGTTCCTGACAGAGCGCCCCGCCTCAGGCGCTGAAGGAGGGGCGGGCTTCAATGCGTTCAGTGCCGATCAGCAACAGGCTGTTCGAGCCATTTTGACCAAGCTCTCGTCGCAGGTTGGAATCAATTTTGTGGAGACCGCTGGCGCACAGGCCGAAATGCGTTTTGGTATCAATCAGCAAAGTGACACCCGGGGCTATTCTTTCTTGCCGGACTTTTTCAGAGGCGATCAGAAGGCAGGAGACGTCTGGCTGGATGTGGAAACCGCGACGCTCCTCAAGCCCGGACAAGAGGGCTACTTCGTGCTGTTGCACGAGATTGGCCACGCCTTGGGCCTGCAGCATCCCTTGGGAGAGTCTGACACCTCAGGCGCTACGGTTCTGCTGAAGAGCCTTTGGACGCTGACCAATACCATCATGATCCAAGACCCCGACCCCCTGGTTTCGGGCACCTGGCCTTCGTGGTTCGGCGGTTTTGATATCTCCGCCCTGCGGTACCTCTATGGCAAACGCTCGGCCGCAGTCGGTGATGACCGCTACACCCTGGCCAGCATTCGGGATGCAAACGGTTTGTTGTCGATCGTCGACGATGGGGGCGTGGATTGGCTTGATGCGTCGGCCTCGACGATGGCCGTCACCATCGATTTGCGTGCGGGCAAGAGCAGTTCAATCGGCGCAGGGGTGGACGGAACGCCCTACCGAGATAACGTGACGATTTGTGTGGGTGTGGAGATTGAGAACGCAGTCGGCTCCAAGGGGGACGACCTCTTGATCGGAAATGACCTCCCCAACACCATCCGGAGTTTTGGCGGGAACGATGTCATTGACGGATTGGGTGGACTGGACGTGGTGGTCCTGCAGGGCAAGCGCAGTGCATGGGCTCTGGACAAACCCTGGGAAGCTGCTCGATTTGCCGTGGCCTCCGATGGAACTGCCGGGTCAGTCGAGATGCTCAACGTCGAGCGAATTCGGTTCGATGACTCGACAGTTGCGTTTGACCTGGGCAAAGCTGATACGGCCGGTCAGGCCATGTTGCTGATCGGTGCCGTGATTGGCCGGGAAGCCATGCTGACCAAGCAGGCCCTGATGGGGCAGGTGATCGGATTTCTCGACGGTGGCTTCACCCTGCAACAGCTGGCCGGTGCGGTGATGCGCCTACCCATCTGGGGTGGTGTCTTGACACCAACCGATAGCCCGCAGGACATCGCCAGGCATCTGCTGCGGCAGACCTCTGGCCGGGAGCCTACCGCTGCGGAAGTTGCAACCGCGGCGTCCGCGATATCCTCCCAGCCACAGGGCAGCTACTTGGCTTCCGTGGCCTTGGGGGAGGCCAACATTGCCCAGGTCAATTTGGTTGGCCTGTCGTCTACTGGCTTCGAATACCCAAACGCCGGTTAAGGCCGCTCAAGCCACTTCGAGCGCCTTGCGCATCTTCTTCAGCGCCGCCACCTCGATCTGGCGAATCCGCTCGGCGCTCACACCGTATTCGGCGGCCAGTTCGTGCA
>NZ_JBIPMN010000213.1:0-3753 GCF_044369115.1 Vulcanococcus sp.
TCATCGGCAGCTCGGTTTCAAGCAGCGTCATCACATAACGCTCCGGTTTGCCCAGCAGCGCCGCCAGGGAGCTCGACAATTCGGCGAGCAGGGCCTCGCCCGCAGCGGCGGCAGCCGAGGTTCTGACGCTGATCAGGGGCATCGATTCAGGGGTGTCGCTGCCCCATGTGGGCCGTTAAACGGCGCCACAACCAGCAGAGCCTTGCTTCCTCTCGCTGGATTTTTCCGCAAAAATGTGGGTATGGACCATCCCGGTGCAACTCCTGGGTGCCCGGTGTCAACTACGTAGGCGGCCGCGTTGCCTCACAGCCTTTGTTACCCGTTTAATTGTCACCTTTGCCTTGGCTTCTCTTTCCTGTTGAGCTGATCGTTTTCCTGCTCTTGGAATGCCTCCATCTGCATGCCCACCACCTGTTCTGCATTGGCAACACGCCAGCCCGTCATCCGTCGCTGCAGGGTTCGCAGGCTGCCGCCATAGAGCCCGGGTTGTTCGCGATCCAGCCTCTGCATTGCCTGCTGGCCTGTGAGTAACGGATCAGCCAGCAGCCACTCGAGAACTAGATGCCAGCAACTCAGCGTCGGGTCTGCCCGAGTGCGATACGTGCGGGTGGGCGCTTGCCAGCCGCCGCGTTTGGCAGGTTCACTCCGCTGCCACAACAGCCGCAGGCTGTTCAAGAAGCTATCCAGCTCCTGGGAAGTGGTTGAGGCGGATTCTCTTTCCTGGTCTGGCTCGCGCCCCCCATTCACCAGGGCCGCTTGGTTGTGGCGGATCGTCCCCAGCAGGGCGACCGGGTCGCATTGTTGCTGCAGCTTCTCGATGCGTTGGCGGCCCTTGCGGCCCATGCCTCCCCATCGCAGCAGCCGATCAGCTGGGGTGAGCGGTTCGTCATGTCGGCGGCGGGGGCGGCGGCCCTCCCGCAGGTCGGCTTCCTCAAATGGGATTCGCTTGGCCGATGGCTGATAGATGTTGGTGAACAGGCGCAGAGCGGCATACAGCTGGCAGAGCCGCTCCAATTGCTGAGCTCCTTCCAGCCGGCGGTGCCCCACCACGCGGCGCACCAGCATGCCGTTCTTCTGTTCCACCCAGGCTTGGTCATTGGATTTGTAGGCCCGTGATCGAGTGAGTTCGACTGGCACGCGGGCCTCGGCGCACCAGCGCTCGAGCTCCTCGTTCATGAATGCCGTGTCGTTGTCCACGTCGATGCCGCGCAGAGGCATCGGTATCAGCTTCCGCAGCTCCTGGAGCGCTGAGCGCACCAGCAGGCCATCGCGGCTGGGAAGCGGGACACATTCGCTCCAACCACTGGCCACATCGGTGAGCACCAGCGTCCACAGGAACGGGCCCTCCATGCGCCCACCACAGTGGGCCACCAGATCCATCTCGAACCAGCCGGGCTCGACTCCCTTCCAGCCATTGAACGTGCGCACCGTGGTGCGCCTGCGCACTCCGGTGACGATGCGCGAGCGGCGGCGCCGATGCTGACCGCCCTGGGCAGAGCGAGCCGGTGCCAGCAGCCGATCGATCGTGGCCGGGCTCACCTGCAGCAGCAATCTCTTGAGAACCGGTTCGATCTCCAGATGACCATGGCGCTCGAGAGCCTCCACAAGGGTGGGCAACACCGCCGCCAGGCGTTTGCCGCAGAGATGGTCGCTGGCCTCCCACAGGGTCTCCAGGAGTTGCACGACCTCGGGGCCATAACGCCTCCGGCCGAGCGCCGCCGCTGATTCGTGATCAGCGCCAGCACGGGCCGGTGGACCCTCATGGTCCGCAGGCTGCTGGCGAAGCAACCGCAGCACCGATTTGCGGTGATACCCGCTGAGTTCCACCAGTTCATCCACCAGGGCACCCTTCTCCTGGTAATTGAGCAGCTGGTAGCGGCTACGGGCTGCCTCCAGCAGCTGCCTGCGCCGCTGACGCTGGAGCTGGCTTTCACCAGAGCTGGATGCCGACGCCAAAGGAACAAATTGACTGAGGCAACAGTAGATGACTGGTAACAAGAATTGAGATTCAACGCGCCTCAGCCAGCAATTGACGGCTGATGCGGTGGGAATTTCGCTGCGCAGCGCCCAGCGGATCGATCGGGGTGACCTGCAAGCCGGTGCGCAGCAGCAGGCGATCGGACGGCACTGGCGCACCCGCGCCGATCCGCTTGTTGAGGTCTGGGACAGCGTTTTGCTGCCCATGCTGGAGCGCTCACCCCAGCTGGAGCCGCAGACCCTGCTGCTGCACCTGGAGCGGACCTTCCCCGGCCAGGAGTGGTACCGGCGCAAGCGCACCCTGCAGCGCCGCGTAGAGCAGTGGCGTGCTTTGCATGGCCCAGCGCGGGAGGTGATGTTCCTGCAACACCACCAGCCGGGGGTGCTCGGCATCTCTGATTTCACCCTGCTCAAGGGCGAACCAATCACCGTGGCTGGCCAGGTGCTGGAGCACCGGCTGTTTCACTTCCGCCTGCCGTATTCGGGCTGGTGCCATGTGGAGGTGATTCATGGCGGCGAGAGCTTTGTCGCCCTCTCAGAAGCCCTCCAGAACGCTCTCGCCCTTTGCGGTGGGGTACCGGCTGAGCACCGCACCGACAGCCTCAGCGCCTGCTTCCGCAACCGCGACGGCTCCTATGCAGGTGACTACACGAGTCGCTACCGCGAACTCTGCGCCCACCTGGGCGTGACTGCCACCCGTAATAACCGCGGAGTGGCCCACGAGAACGGCGCGATCGAGGGCCCGCACCGGCATTGGAAACACCGGCTGGAGCAGCAGCTGATCCAGCGCGGTAGCCGGGAGTTCGCCACCGAGACCGAGTATCGGCAGCTGGTGAGCCAGGTCACCACCACCCTCAACAGCCGCCACGAGGTAGCCGGGCGGCTGGAGATCGAGCGGCTGCATCTGCAGCCGCTGCCAGTGGAGCGCTTTGCCGATTACGAGCCTGTGGTGGTGACGGTGCGGAGCACCAGCACGATCGAGGTGCGCTCCATCACCTACAGCGTGCCCTCACGGCTGATCGGCCAGCAGCTGACGGTGCACCTGCGCCATGACCGCTTGGACCTCTACCTGCGCAGTCACTACGTCGAAATACTGCCGCGGTTGCATCCGCAGAAAGGGCAGAAGGCGCTGCGGCGCATCGACTTCCGCCACGTGATCGAAAGCCTGCGCCGTAAGCCCCGGGCGCTGCTGCGCGCTCAGCTGCAAGACGACCTGCTGCCAACAGACAGCTGGCGTCAGCTGTGGCGCCAACTCCTGGCGGCCCTGCCGCCGGATGAGGCCGCCAAGGTGATGGTCGATGCCCTCCATGTCGCCGCCAAGACGGACGACCTGGCCGGTGTGGAGCGGTACCTGCGGCGTCAGCTCCGCAGCGGTGCACTGACCATCGGCGCCCTGCGTGATCACTACGGCCTGCGGCCCCCACGGGGCCTGATGGCCATGCCACAGATCGAGATCCCTGAACACACCCTCAGCAGCTATGACGAACTCCTGGGTGGAGCCCCCCAGTCGGCCAGCGCTGGAAACGGCTCTGCCAGCGCTGCTCAAACAGCTGAAACTGGCGCAGTTCCGCAGCCAGTGGCTGGCGGCCGAACAACAGGCCCAAACCGACGGCTGGACGCCTGCCAGCTACCTCTATGTGCTGGCCGAGCAGGAGCACCAACAGCGGCACCAGGCACGGCTACGGCGGCTGTTGCATGAGGCCCAGTTGCCGCTGCCCAAAGCCCTCGCCGATGTCGACTGGGGCGCCTTCCTCGATCTCGATTGGCACCAAATCG
>NZ_JBIPMN010000035.1:0-16465 GCF_044369115.1 Vulcanococcus sp.
CGCTGCCAAGATCAAGGTGCTCAAGGCCGTGCGCGAAGCCACCGGCCTGGGCCTGGGCGAAGCCAAGGCTCTCGTGGAAGGCGCTCCTTGCGCCATCAAGGAAGGCGTGTCCAAGGCCGACGCCGAGGCCCTCAAGAAGGCCGTGGAAGAGGCCGGCGGCAAGGTCACCATCAAGTGATCGCTGCGGCGGGCTGCTCTGGCAGCCCGCCATCACGCTTCTGATCCAGCCGGCTCCTGCGGGGGCCGGCTTTTTCGTGAACCAGCGGGTACGGCTGCTGCCTTGAGCGACCTGGGGTCGCAGTTTTCGACCAACCAATAAAAAAGCCCCGCCGAAGGCAGGGCTTTGAGTTCGGAACGCTTCTGGGAGTCTGTCCTCGTTTCGACCCCGGAAGTGGTGTCCCGCACTCCTCACACAAGAGAAACATACGGCAGGAGGAAAACGGGGTCGAGGGGGCGTAGGCCGCTGCGTCAGCTGGCCTAGGGCTTGAACGGGATCACCTGCAGGGCGATTGGACCACTCCCGGGCTGAGGTGGCAGGGGCTTCAGCTTGCTCCCGCTCGCGGGTGCGGCAGGGGCGGCCTCGGAGCTGCCGCGGCTGGCTTTGGCGATCAGCTGGCTGAGGGGGGTTCCATTGGCGAAGTACACATGGCTGAGGGTCTGGCTGCCGTAGGCGCGTCGCTCCAGGCTCCAGCCCCGTTCCAGCTCAATGGCTACAAAGGCCTCGCGGTCGCGCTGGCTGATCGTTCCGCGCCCCACCAGCAGCTCGGTGGGCTGGCTCGGGGTCATCGCCAGCAGGGCCACCGCGTTGCCCTGCTGCTCGAGCCGCAGCCGGTAGCGGCTGGCTAGGTCTTCATCGCCCACCCGCAGCGAATAGCCATTGCTGTCGATGTAGCGGCTGCAGATGCCGCTGAAATCAAAGCGGTTGAGGGCTGGATCGATCAGCCCATCGCTGCGCTTCTCCCAGCAGAGCGGTTCCCGTTTGATCTGCTCGAGCACCAGTAGCTTCCAGTCGCTTTTGCCCACGGGCTGGGCCAGCACCGCAAAGCGCGACTGGTCGAGGGGTTGGCTGGTGAACAGGCTGGCGGCCCAGGCCGGCGCCGCGATCGCCGTAGAGAGGGCCAGCAGGGGCAGGTAGGTTCGCTGCATGGGGTTTCTCTTCTGCGCACGTCGTCAGGAGAGTGTTGTACCGGACCCGGAGGTGAGCGCCCAGTGCCCGATCAGCCAGTGGTGGTAGCGGCCGCCTGTGATGGAGCCTGCAGCGGCAACCCTGGGCCTGGCGGTTGGGGCTGTTTGCTGCGCTTCAGCGATGGCTCGGTGCAGGAGTTCGGCGGCTTTGAGCCCAACACCACCAACAACCGTATGGAGCTCACGGCGGCGCTCACCTTGCTGGACAAGCTGGCGGTGCTGCCGCGTCATCCCGATCTCACGATCCGCACCGATTCGAAATATTTGATCGACGGCTTCAGCAAGTGGATCAATGGCTGGAAGCGCAAGGGCTGGCGCACCGCCTCCGGCAGCCCCGTGCTCAACCGCGACCTCTGGGAAGCCCTCGATGCTGCCCGTTTGAGCGGTCTGCCGTTCACCTACGTGAAAGGTCACAGCGGCGATCCTGATAACGACCGCTGCGATGCCATCGCCGTGGCCTTCTCCAAGGGGCAGCAACCCCAGCTCGCCCAGGGCGAGTACGGCGGCCTGATGGTGAGCGAGTCAGCGCCTGAGCCAGAGCCACCAGCCCTGCAGGACGCAGCTCCCCCGGCCCTGCAGCAGCTGCTCACCCGCCTGGAGCTGGCGGATCGCCTGGCTGAGGGCGGCTACGGGCTCAGCCTGATGGAACTCGCCCAGCTCGTGGAGCAACCGCTGAAAACGCTTGAGGCGCGCACAGAACCCTGGCGCTGGCGCGACTGGCAGGTGCAGCCACACGCTGACGGACGCTGGCGCCTGGCCCGGGAGGCGTCAGGATCGGTGTCAGCGGAGCAACAACGGGATGGCTGAACTCGGCACCGGGGCTCTCTACCAGCGTTTTGTGGGGCCGCTGCTCAGCCGCGATGAAGGCGCCGATGCCGAGCAGCTCAGCCAGCTCACCCTGCAGGCCCTGGGTCAGGCATCGTTGCGGCGCAACTGGCCACTGGTGAGCGGCAGCCTGGCGGGCCTGGGGGCTGAGCTTGAGGTGCGCGATCTGCGCCTCGAACAAACCCTTTTCGGTTGTCGCTTCCGCAACCCCGTGGGCTTGGCCGCCGGCTTCGATAAGAACGCCGTGGCCGCCGGTATCTGGCATTTGTTTGGTTTCGGGTTTGCCGAGGTAGGCACCGTCACCTGGCACGCCCAGCCCGGCAATCCGAAACCGCGCCTGTTTCGGCTGGCGGCGGAGCGGGCGGCGCTCAACCGCATGGGTTTCAACAACAACGGCGCCCTGGCGGCCCGCCGCACCCTCGAGCGCCAGGCTCTTCCGCCAGCGGGTCAGCGCCCGGCCGTGCTCGGGATCAATCTCGGCAAATCCAAGGTCACCCCGTTGGAGCAGGCACCCGACGATTACGCCTCCTCCCTCGAGTTGCTGGCTCCTCTGGCGGATTACGCCGTCATCAACGTGAGCTCCCCCAACACCCCGGGGCTCAGGGAGCTGCAGGACGACGCCCAGCTGCGCCGCCTGGTGGAGCGGCTGCGGCGCCTACCGGCTTGCCCGCCCCTGCTGGTGAAGATCGCCCCCGACCTCGAGGATGAAGCGATCGATGCGATCGCTCGCTTGGCCTACGAGGAGGGCCTGGCAGGTGTGATCGCTGTGAATACCAGCCTCAACCGCCTCGGCCTCGAGCAGCGCCGCATCGCCCAGACCGGACGCACGTTGGCGGAAGAAGCCGGCGGCCTCAGCGGGGCGCCCCTGCGCGGACGTGCCCTGGAGGTGCTGCGCCGCCTGCGGGCGGTGGCCGGGCCCAGTCTGCCGCTGATTGGTGTGGGCGGCATCGAGTCGCCGGAGGCGGCCTGGGAGCGCATCAGCGCCGGGGCCTCGCTGATACAGCTCTACACCGGCTGGATCTATGAGGGACCCCAGCTGGTGCCCTCCATCCTGGAGGGCATCTGCCAGCAGCTGGATCGCCACGGCTTCCGCAGCATCAGCGAAGCGGTGGGCAGCGGCGCGGGCTGGCGATAGTTTGCGCTCAGATGGCAGCTGAGCTGCGGTGGTGCTCTCGGGGCTTCAGGATCAGCTCGCACCACTGAAGAGTTGGCTCTTCCCCCGGCGCGTGTATCTGCAGCTTGAGGATCAGGCCTTCACGGCGATGGTGCTCGATGGTGAACGTGTGGCATGGCTCGAGCGGGTGCCGCTGCCGGAAGACTTGTGCGTGAACGGCCAGCCCACGGCGGTGGAGGCGTTGGGGGATCTGATCGGGGATCTGTTGATCGAGCGCGGTTTCTCTGGCGCTCGGGTGAAGGCGGTGCTTCCGCGGGCTGCCACCGCCTGGCGGGTGATCGCCTGGCCCGATGCGCGTTGGCCCGATCAACCCGAAGTGGTGGTGCGGCAGCAACAGGATCAGCTCGATCTGCCTTGGTCGCTGCGAGACGCAGATTTGCGTCTTGAACCCTTGATCGGAGCCCCGCCTCGCTCGCTGCTGGTGGTCGTGCAGCGCGCTTTGCTCGAGACCTGGATCGAGGTGTTCAGCCAGGCCGGTGTGGCGCTCGATGGGATGGAACCGCTACCGATCTGCCTGTGGCGGGCGGCGGAGCCGCAGCTCGCTGAGGGGGTGCGGCTGCTTCTGCAGTTGCAGGAGGAGAAGAGCTGGGTGCTGGCCCTGGATCAGGGAGAGCCGTTGGGCGAATGGCCGCTGCCTGCGCTCACAGAACTGGAGGCGCTGATCCCTGCGTTGCACACCTTTCAACGGCGCTTCCATCCCAGGGCTGCCCTGGTGAGCGGTGATGAGCCGGCCGTGGATGCGGTGCTGCCTGAGCTGGTCGGAGCGCTGGGATGTTCGGTGTCTTGGTTGGAACCGCACGCTGAGGCGCCTGCCTTGAGGGGGCTCGTGGCGGGAGATCGGCTGCCATGACCATCCCTGTCTGGCTGATCGGCGATTGGGATTTGCTGCGGCAGCGTCGCCTGGAGAGGGGGCTCCCTCCCAGCCCTGAGCCGTTGGTTCCAGCGCGGGGCCTGCTGCTGCGGGGCACAGCTCTGGGCGCAGGTTTGTTGTTGGCCGTGCTGGGGTTGTGGGGAGCGCTGTTGTGGAGGCAAGCCCTGCTCGAGCGGGAGTTGGAGGGGTTGCGGGGGATTCCGGCTCAGGTGCAGGCGTTGGAGGCTCAGGCGCTGGTTCAGCGCCGCAAGCTCAGCGGCTTGCAACGCAGTACTGACAGCTTGGCAAAGGGGCTGGTCGCGGTGTCGTCGGGTTCAGCGCTGGTGGCTCAACTGGCAGCGATCACGCCACAGGGTGTTCAGCTCACCGATGTGCAGGTGCAAGGCAACAGCCTGAAGCTCAAGGGCGTGGCGGCAGATCCACAAGCGTTTGGGCGCGTGAACGCCTTGAGTTTGCTGTTGGGCCAATCACCGATGTTTGAGGGCAAGGGCGTGAAGGTGATCAGGCTCAGTCGCGATGTCGCCAAGGCCGGGGCACCACTCGAGTGGGATCTCACGGCTGCCTTCGTCACCCTGCCGGCTGCGCGGCAGGTGCAGTTGCTGCAGAGCCTTGGAGCTGAGGGGTTGGCCAAGCGCTTGCAGATCCTGGAGCGGGCGGGGGTGCTGCCATGAGCAACCTGCAGGTGAGTCGGCCCAGCCGTTTGCAACGGGACTGGGTGTTGATGGGGCTGCCTGCAGCGATGGGGCTGCTCTTGAGCGTTGGGGTGGCCGGGCTGGCAGTGTGGCCCACCTGGCAGCGCCTCCAGATTGCGCAGGCGGAACGGGAGCAACTGGCCGAACAGCGTCAGCGCCTGCCGCTGCTGCGCACGCAACTGCTGAAGCTCCGCGACAACGTGGAGCAGGCAGAACAGCGGAGAATCCAGATCCTGGGGTTGATCGCCGGCAGCGGCGAGATCAACACTTTTATGGCTCAGCTCAGCGCCGAGGCCCAGCGAACAGGGGTGATCCTCGATGGCTATGAGCCGATCACCACGGCCCCGCCCCTCGAAGCTGAATCAAGTCGATCCAACGCGAAGCCGGCCAAAGACAAGGCTCCGGCCCCTCCTCCCGATCCTTTGCTGGCTCCCGGCCTGCAAAAAACATCCCTGCTGCTCACGGCGAGAGGCACGGGCCCGCAGCTGTTGGCTTTCCTGAGGGGGCTTGAGAAGCTCAGCTTGCTGGTGGTGCAGAGCGATCTGAGCCTCAAGCATGAAACCAAAGACGCCGCCAAGCCGGGTGAAGCTGCCGCCAGCACCACGCAACTGCGGCTGAACCTGAGTCTCTACAGCTCCGCTGAGCAGCCTGCCAAGGCCCCCTGAAGCCTGGCCTGGCCTGGTGTTTGCCGATACCATCCGCCTAAAACCGGTAGGGGATCAAGCGTGAAGCTGCGTTGTGGCCTGCTTCTGGCCGTGGTGGCCGCGGCTACAGCGTTGGCACCTCTGGAGGCAGCGCCCCGCCCCTCTGGGCCGGTGACGTCGGCCAGCGCAACTCCAGCCGCCGGCTCTGTGGCACTGAGCTTGAGGCGCTCACCGGAGGGTGTGGAGCTGGTGATTGAGGGCACGGGTGCTGCTCCAGTGCTGCAGCAGAGCCGCGATGGTCAGGCCTGGCGGGGCGATCTTCAGATGGCTGCTCCAGGATCGCTGCGTCTTGGCCCCCAGCGATTCACGCTGCCTGAGGCTGGCTTGCAGAGCGTGAGCCTGAATGGCGCCGGCCGCGACTATCAGCTGCAGGTGGTTCCGATGCCAGGTGCTCCGCTGGGTCGGCCGGTGGTGAGCGCCGATGGGCGGAATCTGATCATCAGCTTCTCAACCCCAGTTCAGCCCGCCGACCAGTCGGCTCGATTCAATCTGCGTGAACCCGGATCAGTCCCTCAGCCTGACTATGCACCGCCGCTCAAGCCGCGGGCCGTGGCGCCACCGCTCGGGGATATGGCAGTGGGAACCATGGTGCTTTCGAACCGCAGCTTTCTCAAGCTGAATGGGCCTCCGGTCACGATGACCCTTCGCAATGCCCCATCGAAAGATGCCTTGATGGCATTGGCCCAACTCGGTGGATATGGCTTTGTTTACGTGGCTGATGATTACTCTGCGCCATCGGTAAGTCGTTCGGGTCAGCAATCGCCAGCTTCTGCTCAGGATGCTTTGGTGTCTCTGGCTTTTCGTGGGGAATCTTATTCGCGGGCGGTTAATTCTGTGCTGCTGGCTGCTGGTTTGCAGGGGCGGCTTGAGGGCAGGATGCTGATGGTTGGCCCCTCTGTGTTGGGCAAAACCTTTGGGGCACAACTTTCAAAGGTTTATCGCCTGAATCAGGCTTCTGCTGATTCGGCTGCGAATTATCTGGCGAGCCTAGGAGCGCGAATCACCAAAGTTACGACGATCACGAATGTTGTGAGTTCGGGTCAGTCGTTAGCGAATCAGGTTGCTGGTGCTGAGCAAACCCAGCAGACCAAGCAGGAAACCATCACGTCGACGGAATCCTATGGTTCTGCGTCAGGGCCCTTGCTCGGACTGATTGGAACGACCGATTCAAGGCTGCAAACCGTGACTTTGGTTGGCGATGCGCAGCTGGTGAGTGTTGCCGAAAACTATCTGCGTCAGATTGATTTGCGCCAGAGGCAGGTGGCGCTCACGGTCCGGATCCTGGATGTGACGCTCAAGAATGATGCTGATATCAAGAACAGCTTTGCATTTAGGTATGGCAATAATTTTATTGTCAGCCAGGAAGGGCAAATGGTTGGCGCTTTTAATAATCGACTTCCTCCGGTATCGGCTGATCCGCTTGTGCCTGGCCCGCTAAATCCTGGGCAGAATTACGCGCCCAACAATTTTTATGATTTGGTGCGCGCTCAGATTCAGTCGGAAAACACCAAGGTTTTGGCGAGCCCGACCTTGATTTTGAGTGAAAATGCTGAGCCTCTTCAGGGTGGAGCTGCGGTGGCGGTGGCCTCCGGAGAGGGTGGTAATGCGGTGCTTAATACGGCGACGATTGGTCGCCCTTATGCCAATGAGTCGTTTGTGACAGTGGGCACCCAAGTGATTACTGATTACACGGTGCAAGCGGGGCAGAACGGGGCGCCCAACACCTGCCAGCCTGAATTCGGTACCGCTGGCTTGACCTTCGGGGCCAAGGTTTCCAAGATTGATGACAACGGTTTTGTCACATTTTCTCTGTCGCCTGCGGTGTCGGCGGTTGCGGATACGCCTCAGCAGATTCAGGGCTGCGGGAACGTGAGTATTTTGCGAGTGAGGCGTTTGGATACGGGATCGGTGCGTGTTCGCGATGGGCAAACGCTGATCCTGACCGGTGTGATTTCCGATGAGGACAGGCAAGCAGTAACGAAATGGCCGATTCTCGGAGACTTGCCATTTGTTGGTCAGTTTTTCAGGTCGTCGTCAAACAATCGCTCGAAGAATG
The DNA here is from genome assembly GCF_044369115.1 of Vulcanococcus sp. Taxonomy (GTDB): domain Bacteria; phylum Cyanobacteriota; class Cyanobacteriia; order PCC-6307; family Cyanobiaceae; genus Vulcanococcus. Next base: position 7,508 of record NZ_JBIPMN010000035.1, read on the forward strand.
AACTTGTTATCCTAGTCACCCCGCGGATCGTTGATGACGTGCAGGGGGGCGCTTATGGATACGGCTACCAGGCGACGACGCAGGACGCGCGACGGTTTGTTGGTGCACCTGTGCCGGCCTTTTAGAAAGGGATTGGCAGCATCGTTTTGGCGGCGAGTGGAGCCAGTATCTGAAACGCGCTGATCGCTGCTCCAATCAAGTGCGACCCGGCGCCGTTGCCTCCTTTGGGTCGAGGAGGCGCCTGTGTCATCAGGTTCGCGGCTTGTGCGAGTGCTTCTGCTTGTGATGTGTCGCCCATCATTGAGTACAGCTGGGCTGCGTAGGTCAGGTCTTGCGCTGCCATCTGAAGTTGGCCTTGTTCGGCTCTGCTGAGGCCTCTTCCGACCCAGCTGACCGCTGCATCCGGCATGCGCTTGATGGCATGGTTAAACCACTCTTCCGCTTCGGGGTGACGTCCTTCCTGAGCGGCTCGGATCCCGGCGTTGTGCAGTTCTGCATAGCTGTGGGCCGCTAGGGCGATTCCCTTGGCGTGTTGCCAATGACTGCGGCTCAGCCCCCCAGGTTCGATGATGGCGCCCGTGAGATCGGCGTTGCGTAGATCGGTTCCGATCAGCACGGCTCCACGTAGATCGGCTCCTTGCAGCGATGCTCCCGCCAGGCTGGCGAAACTGAGGTTGGCCTGACGTAGATCTGCTCCGGAGAGGCGTGCTCCGCTCAGATTCGCCCGCTGAAGTTTTGCTCCTTGCAGCCGGGCATCTCTTAGATCAGCGTGAACCAGATCGGCATCGTCCAGGTTGCACCGCTCACAGCGTCGCTGTTCGAGGATCTGGATCACCGACGCGGCTTCGGCCGCATTCGTTGCGGATGGCCAAGGGGGTGGTGCCCATGACACGGCAACGGCCAGAGCCATCGGCAAGAGGCCGCGTTGTGGCATGCGCGCCAGGAAGGAAGCGTTGGGCCGTTTTAACCGCTTCTCTGCCGCGCGTCGATCAGGCTGGTGATCGTGTGTTCTGGTGTGGTGTGCCCGAAGCCCACGGTGGCAATGTTCAAGCTGCAGCCCATCGTTTGGGTTGTCGGCCCGGGCAGTTGCTTGATGCCAGTGCGTCCCTGGCACCCTTTCCCCTGCCATGGACTGCCCATGTCAGCCAGTTAGCGGCCCCTTTGAACGCCTACCCGGATCGTCGCTTGGTTGGGCTTCGAGGGTGCATCAGTGCTGTGCACCGATTGCCACAGGATTGTGTGTTGCCTGGAAATGGCGCTGCCGAGTTGTTCACCTGGGCCGCTCGTGATGCGGCAGCAGTCGGGCACTCGCTCCTTCCGCAGCCCGGCTTTGCCGATTATGAGCGGGCCTTGGAGTGCTGGGGCGCTTCTACGGTTTCGCTCCGGTTACCGCTGCATTGGACAGTCCCTGGACCTGCTCCCTTCCCTGGTGGGACTTGCCAGGGTGATGTGCTTTGGCTCACCAACCCGCACAACCCCACAGGTCAGCTTTGGAGCCGCGCATCGCTGGAGCCTTTGTTGAGGCGCTATGCGCTGGTGATCTGTGACGAGGCGTTTTTGCCTCTGGTGCCCAACGGCGAAGAGCAGTCGCTGATCGACCTGGTTTCACTCCACTCCAATCTGGTGGTGATCCGCAGCCTCACCAAGCTTTATGGCATTGCTGGTCTGCGTTTGGGCTATGCGGTGGCTCAGCCCGAGCGATTGCAGCGTTGGGCTCGATGGCGTGATCCTTGGCCGGTCAATGCCGTGGCCGCAGCCGTGGGGCAGGCGTTGCTGCGCCAGCCCAAGCGTTATCAAGCGTGGTTGCAGCGTGTGCAGTGCTGGACAGCCCTAGAAGGTGGCTGGTTGCAACAGCAGCTGGCTGCTCTGCCCGGAATCACGCCCATGCCGTCGGCCGCTAACTACCTCTTGATTCGCGGTGATCGCAACGGCGAGCCCTCTTCGCTGCAGCCTCTCCGGGAAGCCTTGGAAACGCGCCACCGCATCCTGCTGCGCGATTGCCGCTCGTTTGAAGGGTTGGATGAAACCTGGCTGCGGATCGGTTACCAGAGCCGCCGGGGTAATCAGCGCATCATCCGGGCGATGCGTCAGGAGCTGAGCTCCATCAACAACTCCGCCAGCAACTGATCCGCATCCCGCGCCGCCAGCCGCTCCATTCCGGCGCGCAGCTGCAGCAGCGGATCCATGGTTGGATCGCAGCCCCGCAGGCGCGGCCCCAGCAGTCGCCAGATCGCCTGTTCAAGAGCGGGATGCTCCGGTGGGTGTTGCCACACGATCACCGCGGCACCGAGGGCGGCGGCGGCACCGGCGTTGGCGTCCTGGTGTTTGTCGGCGGCCTGGGGGAAGGGCACCAGGATCGCGGGGCTGCCGCACACCGCCAGTTCGCTCAGGCTGCCGGCGCCAGCGCGGCTGATCACCAGATCGGCGTGTTGCAGTAGGCCCGCCACCTCATCGCTGAAGGGGCGCTCGGCGTAGGCCGGAGGCTGCAGCTGGCCGCTCTCCGGGTCGTTGCTGCCGCTGAGGTGTACCACGCGGCAGCCGGCGGCGAGCAGCTGGGGCAGCAGCGGCCGCACCATGCGGTTGAGCCCCACGGCCCCCTGGCTGCCGCCCATCACCACCAGCAACGGTCCGGATCCGGCGGGCACCCAGGCGGGCAGTGGCGCTGGCTCCAGAAACGCCCGCCGCACCGGAGTGCCTGTGACGCGCGGCTGGCAGCCCGGCAGGCGTTCGGCGGCCTGGGGCAACCCCACGGCCACGCGGCTGCAGAGTTTGCCGAGCAAGCGCGTCACCCGGCCGGGTACGCCGTTGGATTCGTGCAGCACGACGGGCACGCCACACCAGCGCGCCGCCAGGATCGCCGGGGCGGCGATGTAGCCCCCGGTGCTGAACACCACGCTGATCCCCTCTCGGCGGATGAGCTGGCGCACGCTCCAGCTGGCGCCAAGCAAGCGCAAGAGGTTGAGCAGTTTCTCCAGGCCGCGCCCCTGCAATCCGCCAGCGTTCACGGTGTGAAGAGGGATGTCGGCCGGCACCAGTGCGGTCTCCAGCCGGTCGGGCACCCCCAGCCACTGGATCTGCCAGTCCGCTGGAAGGGCCTGGGCTACAGCCAGGGCCGGAAAGAGATGCCCGCCGGTGCCGCTGGCCGCGATCAACAGGCGAGACATGGTTGCGGCGGGAAGGCGCGCCTAACTTAAGGGCCGTGTGTTGGTTGAGCTCCAGTGCTGTTGCGCCCTCTCCTGCCGGCTGCCTTTGCTTTGGCCGGGCTGGTGATGGCAGCTGCGCCCTTGCGGGCAGCCCCGAGCCTGCGGGCGTTGCAGGAGGCCCTCAACAGCAGCTCAGCTGAGGCGCTCACCGCCGTGCTCGAGCCTGGCCAAGGCTTCGACCCGGATGAAGTGGCCCGCCGCCGGTTGCTGTTGCGCGAGCAATTCCCCGATGCCAGCTGGAGCGTGCAGCCTGGTGCTCCGCTGAAGGACGGCCGCGCCACCACCCAGATCAACGTGACGGGTAGCCGCGAAGAAGGCCCTTATCGCTTCCGCTTTGAGGCGCAGCAGCAGCTCGTGCTTGGGGCCAACGGCAACCGCTTCAACAGCCAGGAGGTGATTCGCGAGACCTCACTTCTGCGCAGCGGTGAGAACAACCTGAAGGTGAGCCTGCTGATTCCCGATGCGGTGCTCACAGGCCAGCGCTACGACATCGATGTGGTGTTCGATGAACCCCTCGACGGTGCCGTTGTGGCCGGCGCCCTCAAGCCGGTGACAGCCGCAGAGCTGCTGCGGATGCGTACCCCAGATCTCCAACTTGAAGCCCTCGGTGGCGGCGGCATCTTCAAGAATGCTCAGGCGCCTTATCAGCCCGGCACCCAGACCTGGGCTGTGCTGCTGGTGCACCCCAAGGGGATCGTGGCTGCCAGCAAGCAGGTGCGTGTGGTGGCCGATCGCGCTGCTCTCAGCTTCTGAACCAGCGAGCCAGGACCGACACATCCAGATCCCCATGACCATCGGCCAGGAGGGCGTCTTCCATGGCGGCGACCAAACGGCTAACCGGTAGCTCAAGCCGCTGTGCTTCTGCCGCCTCCAGGGCGATGGCGAGATCTTTGCGGTGTAGCGCCAGCTTGAAGCCCAGCGGGTAGTGGTCGTTGATCATTTGGGCGCTGCGGTGCTCCAGAGCCCAAGAGCCGGCGGCACCGCCTTTGAGGGCAGACACCACTTGCTGGCGATCCAGCCCGAGCCGTTCCGCCAGCTGCAGGGCTTCGGCAACGGCGGCGTAGCTGCCCGCCACGAGCACCTGGTTCACGGCCTTGGCTTCCTGGCCGGATCCCACGGGGCCGAAGTGGGTGATCGAGCTGCCAAGGATCTCCAGCAGAGGTGTCGCCTGATCCAGATCCTCGGGAGCGCCCCCCACTAACACCGAGAGCGTGCCTGCTTTGGCTCCTTCGGTGCCGCCAGTGACCGGTGCATCCAGGTAGCGGATGTTCCGCTCGGCCAGGGCTGCCCCCAGGCGCCGGCTGGTGCCGGGGCTGATGGTGGAGCAGTCGATCACCAGGGAGCCAGGCCGTAGGCCGTGAATCGCCGCCTTCGAAGAATCCGTGCGTTCTGTACGGCATTCAGGAGGCGGGATGGTCTCGTTGCCCGGGGTGTGGTCATCGCTGCCCTCTGGGCCCAGTAGCACCTCTTCCGCGGCGCGGTCGTCGCTCACGCAGAGCAGCAGCACCTCGGCCTCACGCGCTGCGTCTGCTGGGCTGCTTGCCACCCGGGCGCCGGAGGCTCGCAGGGGCTCACAGCTGCTCGCTGTGCGGTTGAACACCGTGAGCGCATGGCCCGCCTGCAGCAGGTTGTGGGCCATCGGAGCCCCCAGGGCTCCCAGGCCGATCCAGGCCAGGGAGGGGCGGTGCAAGGGCTCCATCTCCATCACGGCTTGGCTGGGGCAGAGAGCTGGCGGCGCCGCTGGTCGCCCAGGCTCTGCAGCTCCTGGCGATCCACGCGGCCATCGCCGTTGCGATCAGCTTGGCCGAAATGGCGCTGCAGCCAGCTGAAGGCCTCGGCTTCGCGGCGATCGATGCCGCCATCGCCGTTGCGATCAGCCTGCTCGAAGAAGCGCTTGGCCCGCTCGCCCCGCGTGGCCTGGGCTGGAGTGAGATCGTCCGGCCCGAGATAGCCGCGCTGGCGGCTGTCGAGGCGTTCGAAGTGGCGCTCGAGATAGGGCTGGCCCTGCACTTCTTGCCGCTGCAGGCGCTGGTCGTTGTTGCGATCGAGCCGCTCAAACAGCAGGCGCATGCGCTGCTGATAGGTCTGCTGTTCTGCAGCGGTCTGAGCTTGGGCAGCAGAGCCCAGCCCCAGGCTGATCGCCAGGGCCAGGTGCCCCCATCGCTGCAGCATCTGGCGCATGGTCCAAGCCTATGGAGCGATGGCGAGCCTCAGCTGCTGGCTGCACGATCAAGCTGTGACCAGATCTGTCTGAGGCGGCCCGGGCGCCTGGATCTCCATACAGTCGGCGAAGGCCCTTGGAACCCTCGATGGCTGTTGCGCCCCGCATGGCCCCAGCGCGCATCTGGGTGGTGGACGACGACCCCGAGCAGCGGCGCCTGCTCGGCACCTACCTCACCGATCAGGGTTACGACGTGCGCTGCCTCAGCAGTGGTGAGCAGCTGATGGCCCGCTTGGAGGGGCAGCGGCCCGATCTGGTGGTGCTCGATGTGATGCTCCCGGGCGACGACGGCCTCACCCTGCTGCGCCGCTTGCGCGATGGTGGCGACGATCTGCCTGTGGTGATGCTCACCGCCCGCGGCGATGGTGTGGATCGGATCATCGGTCTGGAGCAGGGCGCCGACGACTACCTCGGCAAACCCTTCCTGCCTCGCGAGCTCACCGCCCGCATCGAAGCGGTGTTGCGGCGCCGTGTGGCCCTGCCGGCTGGAACGCCGCTGGCGGAAGGGCAACGCGTGGAATTCGGCGACAACCGCCTCGATTTGGCGGCCCGCAGCCTTGAGCGTGCGGGCGTTCCAGTGGTGATCACCAGCGGTGAGTTCAGCCTGCTCTCGGCTTTCGTGCAGCATCCTCACCGGCCCTTGTCGCGCGAGCGGCTGATCGAGCTGGCCCGCGGTCCCGGTTCCGATACCGATAGCCGCAGCATGGATGTGCAGGTGTCGCGCGTGCGCAAGCTGGTGGAACCCGATCCCACGCGCCCCCGTTACCTGCAAACGGTGTGGGGTTATGGCTACGTCTTTGTTCCCGATGGCCAGCCCCGCAGCCGTTAGGTATGTGCTGGTGGGGGCCGGTGTGTCGGCTCTTGGCCTGGTGGTGCTACAGGCTCTGCTGGCCCAGCGCTTGGAGCGGGCTCAGATCATCCAGCTCGGCCCCGAAGTGGCCTTCAATCTGCGGCTCGGCGAGCTGGCTCTGGATCGCCTGCCGCCGGCTGCTCTCTCCCGCTTGAGCGGCCTGCCGCTGCGGGTGGGTGCCAATCCCCCGCTCAGCTCTGATCGCCGCTTGCAGCGTCAGGCCCGGCAGCTGCAGCAGGAGCTCTGCCGCGAGCTTGCCCCCTGCCCGCCGGTGCTGCCGGCCGGTGGTGAACGTCCAGGGGTGTGGGTGGAGTTGCTCTCGCCGCTGGAGCCGGTGTGGTTGTTCACGCCACTCGATCTGGCGGGCGTTCGTGCGCCGGATCCGTTGCTGTCGGCCCTGTCCCTGCTGGCGGGCAGCATTTCCAGCTCGCTGCTCTACCTCTGGTGGGAGGTGCAGCGGCCGTTGCAACAGCTGGAGCATGCCCTCGCTCAGGTGGGCAACGGTGATCAGGCCGCGGCGCCATTGCCCACGGCCGGCACCGGTGCGGTGCGCCGACTCACGGCGCGGTTCAAGGCGATGGTGCAGCGCCTGGCGGCCAACGAACGCGAGCGGTCCACCATGCTCGCCGGCATTGCCCATGATCTGAAAAGCCCGCTCACACGCTTGCGCCTGCGCCTGGCGGGCCACGCTGAGCAGCAGCGGGCTGAGGCCGATCTGGATGCCCTGGAGCGGATCACGGCCCAGTTCCTGCTCTTCGCGGGTGGTGGCGATGCCGAGCCTGCCGTGGAGCTCCCCCTGGATCAGTGGCTGGCGGAGCTGAGTGCCCCGATCGAGCCGGAGCAGCTGAAGCTCGATCTCGAGCCTCTGCAGGCCTGCGTGCAACCCACGGCCCTCGGTCGCGCTGTGGGCAATTTGATCGACAACGCTCTCAGCCATGGCCGCCCGCCCCTGCGGCTCGTACTGCGGCGCGAAGGCCCGGATGGATTTCGCATCGAGGTGTGGGATTGCGGCGCAGGCATCAGCGCCGAGGCCTGGCCCCAGGCGCTGCAACCCTTTCTGCGCCTCGATCGCGCCCGCGGCGGCAGCGGCCACTGCGGCTTGGGCCTGGCGATTGCGGTGAGGGTGGCGGCCAGCCATGGAGGGCAACTGGAGTGTCGGCTCAGTGCCGAGGGCTTTGCGGTGGTGTTGCGCGGCCGCTCAGTTGCATCGGGTCATGGCCAGCTGGGAACCACCGGCGTTGATCCATGAAAAAAGCCCCCTTGCAGGGGGCCATGTCTGCGTCGGGAAGCGTGGATCAGGCTTCGTCGAGGGCGGCCACGCCGGGCAGCACCTTGCCTTCCAGCAGCTCGAGGCTGGCGCCGCCACCGGTGGAGATGTGCGACATCTTGTCGGCGAGGCCGGCCTTCTCCACAGCCGCCACGGAGTCGCCGCCGCCGATGATCGTGCAGCAGCCCTTGCCGCTGAGGTCGGCCAGGGTGGTGGCGATGGCGTTGGTGCCGGCGGCGAAGGCGTCGAACTCGAACACGCCCATGGGGCCGTTCCAGATCACGGTCTTGCAGTCGGCCAGGGCGTCCTGGAACACCTTCACGGAATCGGGGCCGATGTCGAGGCCCATCCAGCCGTCGGGGATCGCGTCCACGTTGGCGATCTGGGTGTTGGCGTCAGGGGCGAAGTTGTCGGCCAGCACCACATCGGTGGGCAGCAGGAACTGAACGCCCTTGGCAGCGGCCTTGGCCTCGAGCTCCTTGGCCAGCTCGAGCTTGTCTTCCTCCACCAGGCTCTTGCCAACGGCCAGGCCGCGTGCCTTGTAAAAGGTGAAGACCATGCCGCCGCCGACAAGGATCTTGTCGCACTTGTCGAGCAGGGCCTCGAGCACGCCGATCTTGGAGCTCACCTTGGAGCCGCCCACGATCGCGGCCAGGGGGCGCTTGGGCTCATCGATGGCGCCCTGCAGGTACTGCAGCTCCTTCTCCATCAGGTAGCCGGCCACGCTGGGGCTCAGGTACTGGGTCACGCCCTCGGTGGAGGCGTGGGCGCGGTGGGCGGCACCGAAGGCGTCGTTCACATACACATCAGCCAGGGCTGCCAGCTGCTTGGCGAAGTCGCCCTCGTTCTTCTCTTCCTCAGCGAAGAAGCGCACGTTCTCGAGCAGCACCACGTCGCCGTCGGCCATGGCGGCCACCTTGGCTTCGGCGTCGGGGCCGATGCAGCTGTCGGTCTTCACCACGCTCTTGCCCAGCAGCTCGCTCAGACGGGCGGCCACGGGGGTGAGGCGCATGCCCTCGTTCACCTGACCCTTCGGACGGCCGAAGTGGGCCGAGAGGATCACCTTGGCGCCCTTGCCGGTGAGGTCGTTGATGGTGGGCAGGGCAGCGCGGATGCGGGTGTCATCGGTGATGGCGCCGGCATCGTTGAGGGGCACGTTGAAGTCGACCCGAACCAGCACGCGCTTGCCGCGCAGTTCATCAGCGGAGAGGCTGGCCAGGGAGCGCTTCGCCATGGGTGAGGGCTAAGGGAAAGGTCGGGCGAATTTAGCGGGCCGGTCAAGGGGAACCAAAATGCACGCAAAATTGGCTGCAGCGCGTTCTGGCGCTAAACAATGGATGCACCGGCCTACCGGCCATGTTCGAGATTGTTCTGTTCCCCATCGACCGCAGCCGTCAGGCCGCTGAAACCGCTGCCA
>NZ_JBIPMN010000027.1:0-17484 GCF_044369115.1 Vulcanococcus sp.
GGCACGTTGAAGTCGACCCGAACCAGCACGCGCTTGCCGCGCAGTTCATCAGCGGAGAGGCTGGCCAGGGAGCGCTTCGCCATGGGTGGTAGCTAAGGGGAAAGGTCGGGCGAATTTAGCGGGCCGGTCAAGGGGGGAACCCACAATGGGCTCTGGCATGGCCGCAGCGCTGGCTGGCGCTAAACAGAGGGAGCACCGGCCCAACGGCCATGTTTGAGATCGTTCTCTTTCCCATCGACCGCAGCCGTCAAGCTGCCGAAACCGCCGCCACAGCACTGAAATTGGCCCAACAACACGGCAGCAGGCTGGTGCTGCTCTCGGTGGTAGAGCCTGGGCAGGACGATCCCGCCGCCGTGGCGGCCTTGCTGGAGCAGGCCCGTGGCCGTTTCCAGGAGCAGGGAGTGGCGTGCGAGGTGATCGAGCGGGAGGGCAAGCCCGCCTTCGTGATTTGCGATGTGGCCGACGAGATCAATGCCGATGTGATCGTGATGGGCACGCGAGGCCTCACGCTGGAGGCTGATGAAGCGCCCAGCACCGCCTCGCGCGTGATCCAGCTGGCGCCCTGCCCTGTGTTGGTGGTTCCGTGAGTGAGTTGCTGAGCTCTGCCGCTCCGGCGATCCAGTGGTATCCGGGCCATATCGCCAAGGCGGAGCGCTCGCTCACAGGCAACCTCGCCAAGGTGGATCTGGTGATCGAGGTGCGCGATGCGCGCATCCCCACCGCCACCGGCCACCCCCGTCTACAGCGCTGGATCTCCGGCAAGCAGCACCTGTTGGTGCTGAACCGACGCGACATGATCCCGGTGGCGGCCCGTGAAGCCTGGGATGCCTGGTTCCGCGCCCAGGGCCAAACCCCTTGGTGGAGTGACGCCAAAGCGGGCATCGGCGTGAAGCAGCTGCAGCAGGCGGCGATCCGCGCCGGCGATGCTCTCAATGAACGCCGCCGCTCGCGTGGCATGCGGCCCCGGCCGGTGCGGGCTCTGATGCTCGGCTTCCCGAATGTGGGTAAGTCGGCTCTGATCAACCGGCTGGTGCGCCAGAAGGTCGTGGACAGTGCCCGCCGTGCCGGCGTGACCCGCAGCCTGCGTTGGGTGCGCTTGGGACAAGACCTTGATCTGCTGGATGCCCCAGGCGTTCTGCCGCCGCGGCTCGACGACCAGTTGGCCGCGCTGCGCCTTGCCCTCTGCGACGACATCGGACAAGCCGCCTACGACGGCGAAGCGGTGGCGATGGCGTTTGTGCAGATGCTGGCCAGGTTGGAGGCTGTGGCCGCCTCTGGGGTGAAGCCCGGGTTGCTGGAAAGCCGTTATGGGGTGCCGGTGCCACCCCTGGCCGCCCCGGCAGCAACAATTCAGGATTCTGCGCAGTCTGTACAGAATCCTGATGCCGATGGCTGGTTGCGGGCTGCGGCTGAGCGCCACACCAGCGGCGACACCGCCCGTATGGCCCAGCGCTTTCTCGATGATTTCCGGCGGGGCATGCTGGGCCCTCTGGCCCTGGAGCTGCCGTGAGCGGATTCGGCGAGGGCGAGGGCGAGCTGCTCACCCTCACCTACCCCAAACCCCTGCCGATGCGGCTCGACCGCTGGCTGGTCGCCCAGCGCCCGGAGCAGAGCCGCGCCCGCATCCAGAAGTTCATTGATGCCGGCTATGTGCGGGTGAATGGCGTGACGGGCAAGGCCAAAACGCCCCTGCGCCAGAGCGACACGGTGGAGCTGTGGATGCCGCCGCCCGAGCCGCTGCCCTATCTGGTGCCGCAGGAGATTCCCCTCGATGTGTTGTTTGAAGACGAGCATCTGATCGTGCTCAACAAACCTGCAGGGCTCACGGTGCACCCGGCCCCCGGCAATAAAGACGGCACCCTGGTGAATGGCCTGCTGCACCATTGCCCCGATCTGCCGGGGATCAGCGGCAAGTTGCGGCCCGGCATCGTGCACCGCCTCGATAAAGACACCACCGGCTGCATCGTGGTGGCCAAGAGCCAGGAGGCTCTGGTGAAGCTGCAGGTGCAGATCCAGAAGCGCATTGCCTCCCGCGAGTATCTGGCGGTGGTGCACGGCGTGCCCGCCGCCGAGCACGGCACGATCGTGGGCGCCATCGGCCGCCACCCTGCTGATCGCAAGAAATACGCCGTGGTGCACGACGACAGCGGCCGCCATGCCTGCACCCACTGGACCCTGCTGGAGCGCCTGGGCGACTACTCGCTGATGCGCTTCAAGCTCGACACCGGCCGCACCCATCAGATCCGGGTGCACTGCGCCCATATCGGCCATCCGATCGTGGGTGATCCTGTGTATTCCCGCTGCCGCAAGCTGCCGCTGGCCCTGCCCGGCCAGGCCTTGCACGCGTTCCAGCTTGGCCTGGATCACCCGATCAGCCGTGAGCGGATGTTGTTTGAGGCGCCTCTTCCTGATGTGTTTGAGAAGTTGCTCGCCGTGCTGCGCCGCCGCACCCAGACTGGGATGTCGTCCCCCCCTGAGGCCTTATCCATGGCCGAGCACAGCCTGCAGGCCTTCATCACCGCGGTGCGTCAGGACCCCGCCTTGCAGCAACAGCTCTCCACCACGTCAGCCGCCGATGCGGATGAGGTGGCGGCCATCGCCCGCCAGGCCGGCTTTGAAGTGCGCTCCTCCGATCTGGTGAACCACGCGGACGGCGCCCTTGTGGACTACGAAGACGAGGACTACTTCATGAAGCCTCAGTGGTGGGAACTCGCCGGCTGAGGCAGCCGCGGACACGCCTCCACCAGCGCGCGGGTGATCGGTGCCTCGGGCTGATCGAGCAGTTGATCGCCAGGGCCCTGCTCCACGATCTGCCCACTATCGAGCACGACCACCCGCTGGCAGAAGCCGCTGGCAACCGAGAGGTCGTGGGTCACGAAGATCAGCCCCAGCCCCAGGCGTTGCTGCAGCTCCCGCAGCAGCTCCAGCACCTCCGCCTGAATCTCGGCATCGAGCATGCTCACGCTCTCATCGCAGAGCAGCACCTGCGGTTCGAGCACCAGGGCGCGGGCGATCGCTACCCGTTGCTGTTGGCCGCCGGAGAGCTGCCGGGGCAGCCGGTTGGCGAAGGCTTCCGGGGGGTTGAGCCCCACAGCGGCCAGAAGCTCTCGGGCCCGCTCGCGGGCGGCAGCTGGTGTGGCCAGCCCATGGATCAGCAGGGGGTCGGCGATGGCCTCGGCCACGCTCATCACCGGGTTGAGGCAGGCCAGGGGGTCTTGAAACACCATCTGGATGCGCCGCCGGGCCCGCCGCAGCGGCTCGCCCCGAAGCCGGCGCAGATCCTGGCCCTGCAGGCGCACGCTGCCGCCCCGCACCGGCACCAGCCCCATCAGGGCGCGGCAGAGGGTGCTCTTGCCGCAGCCGGAGGCCCCCACCACCCCCACGCTTTCGCCTTGGCGGAGCTGCAGGCTCACCCCATCCACGGCCCGATACCAACGCTTCTGCCAGGGCAGACCGGGCAAGGGATGCCAGCAGCGCAGATCCTCCAGCTCCAGCAGCAACGGGGCTGCCTCGGGGGCTTGGGGCGTGCGGCTGCCCTCCCGGGCGCGAGCCGCTCCCACCAGCCGCTGAGCCAGGGGGGACTGGGGGGTGGTGAGCAGTTGTTCTGCGGGTGCCTGCTCCACCAGCCGCCCCTGATCGAGCACGGCGATCTGATCGCACCAGCGCCCGGCCATGGCCAGGTCGTGGCTGATCAAGAGCAGGGCGCTGCCCGATTCCGCGCACAGGCGGCAGAGCTCCTCCATCACCTGAGCGGCCACCGCCACATCGAGGCTGGTGGTGGGTTCATCGGCGATCACCAGCGCCGGCTCCAGCGCCATCGCCAGGGCGATCGCCAGCCGCTGACGCATCCCACCGCTGAACGCATGGGGATAACTGCCGTAGCGCTCGCAGCTGATGCCCACCCGCTCCAGCAGCATCTCGGCCCGTAGCCGCACCTGGTGGCGCTTCCAGCTGGGGCGGTGCTGGGCCAGGGTGTCGGCCAGGTGCTCGCCGATGCTCAGCAGCGGGTTGAGCCGCGTCATCGGGTCTTGGAACACCAAGCCCACGGCTTCGCCCCGCAGGCGCCGCAGTGCACCTCGCTTCAGTTTGCGGGGATCCTGGCCACACAGCCGCAGTCCGCCACTACAGAGGCTGCCCTGGGGTAGGAGTTGCAACACCGCCCGGGCCACCGTGCTCTTGCCGCAACCGGAGGGGCCCACCAGGGCGAGGCGCTCACCGGGGTGGAGGTTGAGGCTCAGCCCAGCCAGAGTGTCGCTGCCTGCAGCCGGATAGCGCACCACCAGCTGATCGAGCTGGAGCACCGGGCCGGAGGTCTGGCGGGCGGCCATGGCGGGCGCGGCGGTGCTGGTGGGGCTCAGGTTGGCAGCCGCTTCGCCTGCAGTCCCGCACATGGGGCCGGTTTGTTTCAGCTGCTGCATACGATGGACTGAACGGCAGGGCGTCATGCTCCAGGCGGTGACCGGCACAGCGGCAGCGGCGGCCCTGGACGCTCCCTTGCCTGCGGCTTCGCCCTTGGGACTCCGCCCCATCCACGGTCCAGCGGATTACGGCATTCAGCTGCCCGAGTGGCTCTGCCGCTGCATCGAGCACGTTCCCCCGGGCGTTGGTGATAGTTGCCCCACCGACGCAGAAGGCCTGCTGGCCGCTGCCTTCCATTTCGCCTTTCAGCTGCACGACGGCCAGGTTCGGGCCAGCGGTGAGCCTTACATCTGTCATCCCGTTGCCGTTGCAGATCTGCTGCGCGATATCGGCGCCAGCGCCGGGGTGATCGCCGCCGGCTTCCTCCACGACGTGGTGGAAGACACCGACGTCACCCCTGAGGAGATCGAGCAGCACTTCGGCGCTGAGGTGCGCGGGCTTGTGGAGGGCGTCACCAAGCTCGGCGGCATTCATTTCACCAACAAAACTGAGGCTCAGGCGGAGAACCTGCGGCGCATGTTCCTGGCCATGGCCAGCGATATTCGCGTGGTGCTGGTGAAGCTGGCCGACCGGCTCCACAACATGCGCACCCTCGGGGCGCTCAAGCCGGAGAAGCAACAGCGCATCGCCCGCGAAACCCGCGAGATCTACGGCCCCCTCGCCAATCGCCTCGGCATCGGCCGCTTCAAGTGGGAACTGGAGGATCTGGCCTTCAAGATCCTCGAGCCTGAGGCCTACCGCGATGTGCAGCAGCAGGTGGCGAGCAAGCGCAGCGATCGCGAGGAGCGCTTGGGCGTCACCGTGCAGCTGCTGCGTGATCGCCTGGCGGCGGTGGGGTTGGCCGATTGCGAGGTGAGTGGCCGGCCAAAGCACCTCTATGGCATCTGGAGCAAGATGCAGCGCCAGCAAAAGGCGTTCCACGAGATCTACGACGTGGCCGCCCTGCGGATCATCTGCCCGAATCTCGAAAGCTGCTACCGCGCCCTGGCGGTGGTGCACGACACCTTCCGGCCCATCCCGGGCCGCTTCAAGGACTACATCGGTCTGCCCAAGCCCAACGGCTATCAATCGCTGCACACGGCGGTGATCGGTCGGCATCGGCCGATCGAAGTGCAGATCCGTACCGCCGAGATGCACCGCGTGGCGGAGTTCGGCATCGCCGCCCACTGGAAATACAAGGAGGGCGGATCTCCTGCCGCCACCGGCGCCGATGCCGAGCGCTTCAACTGGCTGCGGCAGCTGGTGGATTGGCAGAAGGATGGCGTTGGCGACGACAGCAGCGACTTCCTGCGCTCGATCAAGGAAGACCTCTTTGATGAGGAGGTGTTTGTGTTCACCCCCAAGGGTGATGTTGTGGGTCTTCGGAAAGGCTCCACGGCTGTTGATTTCGCCTATCGCATTCACTCGGAGGTGGGCAACCACTGCCAGGGCGTTCGCATCAACGACCGCCTTTCGCCCCTGGCCACGCCGCTGCAGAACGGCGACTTTGTGCAGGTGGTGACCTCGAAATCTGCGCATCCCAGCCTCGACTGGCTGAATTTTGTGGCGACTCCCACCGCCCGTAATCGCATCCGCCAGTGGTATAAGAAGAGTTACCGCGAGGAGAACATTCAGCGCGGTACCGCCATGCTCGAACGCGAGCTGGGGCGCGATGGCTTCGATGCCCTGCTGCGTGGCGAGGCGATGGCCAAGGTGGCTCGCCGCTGCAACCTGGTGGCCACTGAAGATCTACTGGCTGCCATTGGTTTTGGTGGCGTCACCCTGCATCAGGTGCTCAATCGCCTGCGGGAGGAGCTGCGCCTGGCCTCTGCTGAGGCCCAGCCCGTCCTCAGCAACGAAGAGCTGGCCCGCAAGGTGGAAGCGCAGGGGGCGGCTGCCCCGGTGGCTCCAGCTAGCACCCACGGCGAAGCGAGTCCGATTCTTGGGCTCGAAGGCCTGGAATACCGCCTGGGCGGTTGCTGCAGCCCCCTGCCTGGCGAAGCGATCGTGGGCACCGTGGCCCTCGGCAACCACGGCATCACCATTCACCGCCAGGACTGCGGCAATCTCAGCGCCGTGCCGGTGGAGCGCCGCCTACCGGTGCAATGGAATCAGCAGGCTGCCGAGGCCTTGCGCCGCCGCTATCCGGTGCAGCTGCGCATCGAGGTGCTCGATCGGGTGGGTGTGCTCAAGGACATCCTCACGCGCCTCTCCGATCACCGCATCAACGTGAGCGATGCGCGGGTGCGCACCAACCCCGGCAAGCCCGCTCGCATCGATCTGCGGGTGGAGCTGCAGAGCGCCCATCAGCTGCGCGACACCCTCGACCAGATCCGCTCGATGGCGGATGTGCTCGACATCGCCCGCACCGGCATCGGTTCGTGAACGCCCGCCACAACGCTTTCGTGGCGTTGCTGCTTTGGCTTGGGCTGGGTTTGCTGCTTGGGCTGGTGGAGTGGCCCTATCAACTGCTCTCCGAGTTGGGCTTTGTGCTGCAGCGGCGGCTGTGGCTGCAGGCCCAGGCTCCCCATGGGCCGGCGGCGGCGCTGGTGTTTGCGGGCACCTTCGCGATGCTGTTGCAGGCGTGGGGGCCGCTGGCCCGGGGCCGCGGTGGTGGCCTCACGCCGGTGCTGGCACTGCAGCGCAGCACCACCGACACCTCCATGCAGAACCCCGCGTTGGAGCGGCTTGAGCTGGGGGTTCAGCTGCGGCGGTTGCCTTTGATCGTGTTGACCCACGTGGCTGGACTCAGCGTCGGTGTGGAATCCCCTTCCGCGGCGTTGGGTGCTTCGCTGCTGTTGGCCGTGCGGCGGCGTTGGTCCCACATCCAGGCCTGGGCTTCGTTGCCAATTCCCCTGCTTGCTGCCATTGGCGGCGGTGCCGGCTTGGGGGCGGCCTTTCGCTCACCGCTGCTGGGTGTGGCCTATGCGATCGAAGAGCTCAGCTGCGAGAAAGGATTGTCGTTGGTGCTGCCCACGCTTTTGCTCGCCGGCAGTGGTGCTGTGGTGGCCACCACCCTTGGCCAGCCAGCGCGGCTCGCCGGGCTGAACCTCGGGCTGCTGGACAGCGCTGTTTGGCCCTGGGCTCTGTTGATCACAGTGCTTGGGGCTTGCTTGGGGGCGCTGTTTGTGCGGTTGTTGATCCCCTTGGCCCATGGGCTGGCGGCTTGCCTGCGCACGCAGCGCATCAGGGCCGCGGTATTCGTGGCGGCACTTCTCACGTTCCTGGCTTGTCTCAGCGGTGGCCTGAGCCTTAACGATGGTTCCCTTTCGCTGGCCGCAGCACTGCAGGGGGATGGCGGCGGCTCGCTGAGCACCTTGCTCTGGCGCTTTGTGGCGTCGCTGCTCAGCATTGCCGCCGGCGCCCCGGGCGGCCTGATGCACGACACGATGACGCTGGGTGCCTTGCTGGCCAGCCCGCTCACGGATCTTCCTGCTGAGGCCCGCGCCCAGTTGGCGGCCATCGGTGCAGCTGCCCTGTTTGCCGCCGCCAATCGCACGCCTTTGTTCTGCGCGTTGTTTGTGTTCACGCTGCAGGGCGATCCACAGCTGCTAGTGCCGTTGCTGCTCGCCAGCGCCGTCAGCGCAGCCCTGGCCGAGCCGTGGCGCGGCAGCACCTGGAATGAGGCGCAGCTGGCGGCATCGTCCTGATCCGCCCACACAACCTGGTGCTGGTGGTTTGCACTACAGCTTCAAGCGCTGGCAGCTCCTACGACGGGTTGACGCGCAGCCGATGCCATGACCTCCGAACAGGCCGCTCAACTGATCGACGACACGCTTGATCTGGTGCATCAGCGGTTGATCTCGCTGGAGCACGAGCAGCAAACCCAGGCGCACAAGGCCCTCGCCGAGGAGTTCCGCGAATGGCGCCATCCCAGCGGGGGCCATATCGACCTGATGGTGTGCCCGGGATTCCCGCCGAGCTGAGGGTTGTAGCCCCGGGGGACACTGGAGGCAGCGCCTGCCTCCGGCCTTGCCAGACGACACCATCGCTGCTGTGGCCACGGCCATTGCCCCCGGGGAGGGCAGCGTGGCGATTGTGCGGGTATCGGGTCCTGCGGCGGAGGCCATCGGACAACAACTGTTTGTCGCCCCTGGTGATCAGCCCTGGGAGAGCCACCGGGTGCTCTACGGCCATGTGTGTGATCCCGCCAACGGCGAGCGCGTGGATGAGGCGCTGCTGTTGCTGATGCGGGCGCCCCGCAGCTTCACCCGCGAAACGGTGGTGGAGTTCCACTGCCATGGCGGCTTGATCAGCGTGCAGCGGGTGCTGGAGCTGGTGCTGGCCAGCGGTGCCCGTCGCGCCCTGCCCGGTGAGTTCAGCCAGCGGGCCTTTCTCAATGGCCGGCTGGATCTCACCCGCGCCGAGGCGATCAGCGAGCTGGTGACGGCCCGCAGCCGCCGGGCGGCTCAGCTGGCGATGGCTGGCCTTGATGGAGGCTTACAGGCCCGGATTGGTGCCTTGCGGGAGCGGCTGCTGGATCAACTGGCCGAGCTGGAAGCACGGGTGGACTTCGAAGACGATCTGCCGCCCCTGGATGGTGATGCCTTGGCTGCTGAGCTGGCTGCGGTGCAAGCCGCGCTGGAGCAGCTCGTGGCGGATGGCGAGCGCGGCCAGCTGCTGCGCGACGGCCTGCGCGTGGCGATCGTGGGCCGCCCCAATGTGGGCAAATCCAGCCTGCTCAACCGGCTCAGCTGCAGCGAGCGGGCGATCGTGACCGACTTGCCCGGAACCACCCGTGATCTTGTGGAGAGCGAGCTGGTGCTCCACGGCGTGCCGCTCACCCTGCTCGACACGGCTGGCATCCGATCCACCAGTGATCGGGTGGAGCAGATCGGGATTGAGCGCAGCCGCTCCGCCCTGCAGGCCGCCGATGCGGTGTTGCTGCTGTTTGATCTCAGCGTTGGCTGGTGCGACGACGACGCTGCGCTGCGCGAGCTGGTGCCCGATGGAGTGCCCCTGCTGGTGGTGGGCAACAAGGCGGATCAGCTCCCGGTGAGTTTCAGCTCCGTGTCAGCTCCGGCGGATGTGTTCATCAGTGCCCTCACGGGTGCGGGGGAGAGCGAGCTGGTGGCACAGCTGCTGGCCCGCTGCGGCCACAGCGACCCGCAGGGTGTGCAGTTGGCCCTCAATCGCCGCCAGCAGGAGCTCGCGGCGGCCGCGGCGGCCAGTCTTGGCGCCAGCCTCGAGGCGGCCCGGCAACAGCTGCCCTGGGATTTCTGGACCATTGATCTGCGCGCCGCCGTTCGGGCTCTGGGGGAGATCACCGGCGAAGAGGTGAGCGAAGCGGTGCTCGATCGGGTGTTCTCCCGCTTCTGCATCGGCAAATAACCCCGCAAGCCTTGCCGCCTGACAATGGGGGCACGACACGGCATCTTCCATGGCTGATCCACTGGCGGGGCTGAGCCCTTCGCAGCAGGCGCAATTGCGGTTGCTGTGTTGGGTGGCCTGCGTGGATGGTGTGTTCGCTGATGAAGAGCGCGCACTGCTCAGCCGCCTGGCCGCGCGCCTACTGCCGGGCGTTGATCCTGCTGATGCGGTGCAGGCTCTGGTGGCGCACAACGGGTCTGATCTCGAGCAGTTGGTGTCCCAGCTCAACAGCCACGATCAGCGCCTCCAGCTGGTGAAGCTCGCTTTTGAGATGGCCTCCAGCAGTAGCAATCCTGGAGATGCCAGCTCCATCAATCCGGCCGAACGCATCGCTTACAGGCGTTTGCTGGAGGCTTTGGCTCTGCCGGAGGCTGAGGTGAACGAGGCGGAGTGGGCTGCCCGCCAGGCCCTGCTGAGCACGCCTGCGCTGCTGGATCGCCTCAATCGGATCCTGTTTGGCTGGGGTGCCTGGCCTTCGCTGGAGGCTCTGGAGTGTTCTGGCAGCCAATGGCTCTAATGGCTGCCTCTCTGGCTCTCACCCCCCAGCTCCGAGCCCAGCTCGAGGCCTGGCTCGCGGAGGATCTGGGCCGCGGCGATCTCAGCGCTCCAGCCCTGCAGGGTTGTGCGGGCCGGGCGCACTGGCTCGCCAAAGCCGAAGGGCGCTTCTGTGGGGGCGTGCTGCTTGAGCCGTTGCTGCATCAGCTCGATCCCAAGGCCCAGGTGCGGTTGCTTGTGGCTGAAGGAGCGCCGGTGATGCCGGGGCAGCGCTTGCTGGAGCTGGAGGGTTCAGCAGCGGCGTTGGTGGCGGTCGAGCGCACGGCTCTCAACTTGGCCATGCGTCTTTCGGGCATTGCCACAGCCACGGCCGTTTTGGTGGCGGAGCTGGCTGGCACTGGGGTGCAGTTGGCCGACACCCGCAAGACCACACCCGGCCTGCGGGTGTTGGAGAAATATGCGGTGCGCTGCGGGGGTGGGGTGAACCACCGCATGGGCCTCGACGATGCCGCCATGCTCAAGGAAAACCATCTGGCCTGGGCTGGTGGGGTGCGTGCGGCGGTGCTGGCGGTGCAGGCCTCAGCCCCGTGGCCCGCTCGGGTGATTGTGGAAGCAGAAACCGAGCAACAGGCATTCGAGGCGGTGGATGCCGGTGCCGATGGGGTGCTGCTGGATGAGTTCAGCCCTGAGGCTTTGCTGGCGCTGGTGCCGCAGTTGCGCCAGCGCGCCGCCTCCCGCGCCGGTGCTGCTCCGGTGGTGCTTGAGGCATCAGGGGTGCAGCCCGAGCAGCTGGCGGCCTATGCCGCCACCGGGATCGATCTGATCTCCACGAGCGCGCCGGTCACCCGCAGCCGTTGGCTGGATCTGAGCATGCGCTTCGACGCTTGAGGATCAGCGCCGAGAGGGATGATCAGGAGCTGACGTTCCGCATCGGCGGCACCTGAAGTCCATGCTGCGCATCGCTGAAACCCTGCAAAGCCAGCTGCGCGCAGCGATGGATCGGGCCTTTCCCGATGCCGCCGCTGCTGCCCGTCAGGCTGGCACTGGCCTCGATCCCCAGCTGGCCCCCGCCAGCAAACCCGACTTCGGCGACTTTCAGGCCAATGGAGCCTTGCCGCTCGCCAAACCGCTGGGGCAACCGCCGCGCAAGATCGCCGAAGCGGTGGTGGAGCAGCTCAAGGCTGATCCAGCGTTCACCGAGCTCTGCCAAGACCCTCAGATCGCCGGCCCGGGGTTCATCAACCTCACGCTGAAGCCCGAGCGGCTGGCGGCGGAGGTGCAGCTGCGGCTGGGTGATCAGCGCCTAGGGGTGCCTGTGGTGGAGCAGGGGGCGCCGGTGGTGGTGGATTTCTCCAGCCCCAACATCGCCAAGGAGATGCATGTGGGGCACTTGCGTTCCACGATCATTGGCGATTCGCTGGCGCGGGTGCTCGAGTTCCGCGGCCATCCCGTGTTGCGGCTCAACCACGTGGGCGACTGGGGCACCCAGTTTGGGATGCTGATCACCCACCTCAAGCAGGTGGCCCCCGAGGCGCTGGAAACCGCCGACGCGGTGGATCTCGGTGATCTGGTGGCCTTCTACCGCCAGGCCAAGCAGCGCTTCGACGACGACGAAGCCTTCCAGGCCACCTCCCGTGAGGAGGTGGTGAAGCTGCAGGGGGGCGATCGGGTGTCGCTCAAGGCCTGGGGGCTGCTCTGCGATCAGAGCCGGCGTGAATTCCAGAAGATCTACGACCGGCTCGACATTCGTCTCAGCGAGCGCGGTGAATCCTTCTACAACCCCTACCTGGAGCGTGTCGTTGCCGACCTCGACGCCGCTGGTTTGCTGGTGGTGGATGACGGCGCCCGTTGCGTGTTTCTGGAGGGGGTGAGCGGCAAGGACGGCAAACCGCTGCCTGTGATCGTGCAAAAGAGCGATGGCGGCTTCAACTACGCCACCACCGACCTGGCAGCAATCCGCTACCGCTTCGGTGCTGCCCCGGAGGGTGATGGCGCCCGCCGCGTGATCTATGTGACCGACGCCGGCCAGGCCAACCACTTCGCCGGTGTGTTTCAGGTGGCCCGCCGCGCCGGCTGGCTCCCGGAGGACGGCCGGCTGGAGCATGTGCCCTTCGGCTTAGTGCAGGGTGAAGACGGCAAGAAGCTCAAAACCCGCGCCGGCGACACCGTTCGCCTGCGCGATCTGCTCGATGAGGCGGTGGAGCGTGCCGAAGCCGATCTGCGCCGCCGCCTGGATGAGGAGGGTCGCAGTGAAGACGAGGCCTTCATCCAGCACGTGGCCACCACGGTGGGACTAGCCGCCGTGAAATACGCCGACCTCAGCCAGAACCGGATCACGAACTACCAGTTCAGCTTTGATCGGATGCTGGCCCTGCAGGGCAACACGGCGCCCTACTTGCTCTATGCGGTGGTGAGGATTGCAGGCATCGCCCGTAAGGGCGGTGATCTGGAGGCCGGTGCCGGCAGCGAACCCCTGCACTTTGCGGAGCCGCAGGAGTGGGCCCTGGTGCGGGAGCTGCTCAAGTTCGATGCTGTGATCGCCGAGGTGGAGGAAGAGCTGCTGCCCAACCGCCTGTGCACCTATCTGTTTGAGCTCAGCCAGGTGTTCAATCGCTTCTACGACCAGGTGTCGGTGCTCAAGGCCCAAGAACCGGCCCGTTCCTCACGTCTGGCCCTCTGCCGCCTCACCGCAGACACGCTCAAACTGGGTCTGGGCCTGCTGGGTATTCCCACCCTGGAGCGCATGTGATCCGATGACGGCAGACCGCACCCCCCGCGACCGGCAGTCTCCGGAACCCCCGTTCCCCAGCCCCCGCCCTGAGGTGGAGAGCCTGCACGCCTACAGCGCGCCACTCGAGGGGCGGCGCCAGATGTTGCGGCTTGATTTCAACGAGAACACCATCGGCCCCAGCCCGCAGGTGGTGGAGGCGTTGCGGGCGATCCCCGCGGATCACATCGCTATCTATCCCGAGTACGACGGTCTGCAGGAGGCGGTGATTGCCAACCTGGGCCTGCCGTTCAACCCCGACCAGGTGGGGTTGTTCAACGGCGTGGATGCGGCGATCCACGCCATCTTCCATGCCTATGGCGACCGCGGTGAGACGTTGCTCACCACATCGCCCACCTTTGGCTATTACAGCCCTTGCGCCCAGATGCAGGGCATGGCGATCGAGGCCGTTCCCTACGAGGGCGAAACGTTCGCCTTCCCGCTGGCGGCGATCCGTGAGGCTTTGCTCCATCCCCGCTCCGGCCAGCCGCCGCGCCTGCTGCTCATCTGCAATCCCAACAACCCCACCGGTACCCGCCTGGCGCCAGAGCGGATCTTGGAGTTGGCGGCTGCGGCACCGCAGACCCTGGTGGTGGTGGATGAGCTCTATGAGGCCTTCACTGGCGACAGCGTGCTGCCCCTGGCGGATTTCAGCGTTGTGCCCAACCTGCTGGTGCTGCGCTCCCTCGCCAAGACGGCTGGCCTGGCGGGTCTGCGCATCGGCTTCGCCATCGGTCACCCCGCCGTGGTGGATCGCATCAGCCGTGTCACCGGCCCTTACGACATCAACAGCTTCGCGGTGACGGCCGCCTTCGCGGCCCTTGGCGATCAGGCCTTTGTGGATGCTTATGTGGCCGAGGTCATCCAGGCCCGGGCCTGGATGACTGAGCAGCTGCGTGCAGCCGGGGTGCGTCACCACGTGGAGGGTGGTAACTACCTGCTGATCTGGCCCCAGGGCGATCCAGCCGCGGTGGATCAGGCGCTGCGTGAGGCCGGCATCTTGGTGCGGGCCATGACCGGCAAACCCCTCATCGATGGCTCTTTGCGCGTGAGCATCGGCACGTTGGAGCAGATGCAGCGCTTCTGGGCTGCTTACCGGCGTATTGAGGTGATTCCGGCCTGAAGATCAGCGCATCAGCTCGATCTGGGTGCCCTCGCTGAGCTTGGCGGGCAAGCTCAGCACGCGGCCCACGCGCTTCACCGGTGTGCCACTCATGGCCTGCAGGAAGGGATCCACGCTGCCTTGATCGCAGTTTTTCGGGGCGGCGCCGCTCACGTATTGCACGGGGATCACCCGACGGGGATTGAGCTCCCTCACCACGGCCGCGGCTTCAGGGCCGGTGTAGACCTTCGCGCCGCCGCCCACGCCGATGATCAGCACATCGGGTTTGCCGAGCAGCACGCGATCCTCAGGGCTGAGTGCAGCGGCGGTGCCGCCCAGGTGGGCAAATTCCAGCCCACCCTGCTTCCAACGCCACAGGGTGGATTGACCAAAGCGGCGACCGCCAAAGCGATCGTGGGGGGCTGAGATGCCTTCGATCTTCAGGCCCGCCACCCGGTAGGAGCCGGGGCTGCTGAGCAGGCGGCCGCTGGCCACGGGAGCTCCCTCATCCAGCAGGCGGCTACTGGCCAGAATCACATTGGCGCTCACGCGCGGTTCAGCCAGGCCGGCGGCGCAGCCCACGGCCTTGAACGGGTTGAGCAGCACGGAGGCGCCTCCGCCTTGGATCAACAGGGCACTGTGGCCGTAGCTGGTGATCGTGACGCCCGTGTTGGCG
Source organism: Vulcanococcus sp. (assembly GCF_044369115.1). Classification (GTDB taxonomy): domain Bacteria; phylum Cyanobacteriota; class Cyanobacteriia; order PCC-6307; family Cyanobiaceae; genus Vulcanococcus. Next base: position 14,809 of record NZ_JBIPMN010000027.1, read on the forward strand.
CTGGCGGCAAGCGGCAGGGCCACGGCTGTGGCAGCCAGGACGCGAAGCGGCAGAGCCACGGTGCTGCGCAGGGCCATGGTGGAGCGGTTTGCCCGCGATGGGTGGGCCGAACCTTAGCCCGCTGCTGCCTGAGCCAGGAAATTGCTGAGCAGCTGATGGCCGCTCTGGGTGAGCACGCTTTCAGGATGGAATTGCACTCCCTGCAGGTGCTGATGCTCGCGGTGGCGTAGGCCCATGATCGTGCCGTCTTCGAGCCAGGCGGTGATCTCGAGGCACGCGGGCAGCGATTCGCGCTCCGCGATCAGGCTGTGATACCGGGTGGCGGTGAGGGGATTGGGCAGGCCGGCGAACACGCCCTGGCCTTCATGCAGCACCGGCGAGGTTTTGCCGTGCATCAGTTCCTTGGCGCGCACCACCTTGCCGCCATACACCTGGGCAATCGATTGATGCCCCAGGCACACCCCCAGAGTTGGAATTGTGGGGCTGAGCTCCCGCAGCACCTCCAGGCACACGCCGGATTGATCGGGATCGCCCGGGCCTGGGGAGATCAGAATGGCGTCGGGCGCTAGCTCCCGGATCTGCTTCAAGGTGAGGGCGTCGTTGCGCTCCACCCGCAGGTCTTCCGTGATTGGGTGATCGGCGGCCAGTTCACCCAGGTACTGCACCAGGTTGAAGGTGAAGCTGTCGTAGTTGTCGAGAACAAGAAGCATCGCCGCGCCTGGCCAGGCCCCATTCAAACGCCCAGGCGCACCAGCAGGGGAGGCAGCAGCAGCAGCACCGCGATCACCAGCGAGCTGATGGCGGCCACCAGCACTGCGGCGGCGGCGCAGTCTTTGGCGATGCGGGCCAGGGGGTGAAAGCGGCGACCGATGGCCAGATCCACCACAGCTTCAGTGGCGGTGTTGATCAGTTCGAGCACCAGCACCGCAGCCACGGTGAGCACCAACACAGCCAGCTGCTCCAAGGGGAGCTGCAGCCAGAGCCCCAGGGCAAACACCACCGCGCCAGTCACCACATGGATGCGGAAGTTGCGCTGGCTGCGGAAGCTGTAAATCAGCCCCTGGGCGGCGTAGCGGAAGCTGGAAGGAAGATCCCCGGCCACGGTCCAGGCGCCGAGGCGACGCACCTTCGCGGGTGGTTCAACGCTGTTGGACACATCCAGGTTGGTGGGTGGGCCATCGCGGTTGAGATCGCGGAGCATGGGCCTGGCTTCCCGGTTGGGTTCCTGGGGAACAAGCATGCGCCAAGCTCCCGCTGGCTGTATCCGGGCGCACCCTACCGCTGGTTGGTGCCGGCGAGAAGTTCTTCCTGCTTGCGCAACATCGCCGCCAGGCTGGCGTCGTCGGGGTGATCCCAACCCAACAGGTGCAGTAGGCCGTGGGTCGCCAGGAATAGGAGTTCCTCCGGCAACGAGTGCCCATGATCCGGCGCCTGACGGGCGGCGGTTTCCAGCGAAATCACGATGTCGCCGAGCTCGAGGGCGTCGTCCTCCCCGTCGGGCATGGGGATCGGCGGGGCGTCGTCGAGGCCGTCGTCCTGGGCGGCGAAGGCCAGCACATCGGTGGGGCCACTCTTGCCGCGCCAATCGCTGTTGAGCTCGGCCATTTCGGTGTCGCCCACCAGGCTCAGCCCCAGGCTGAAGGCCGGTGCCTGCAGCTCAGCCGGCAGCTCCGGCGCCATGACGCTCAGCCACTGGTTGATGCGTTGATGCCAGAGCTCGGCGCCGGCGATCGGGTCGGCTAAGTCACCTGCGGCGGATCGCAGCTCGCCCGCCAGAGCATCATCGGCTTCGAAGGCCAGATCGAGATCGGGCAGTTCGAGGCTGGCCTCAGATGAGGTCATGGTTTAGCTGCCGGGGAGCTGCGGGCGGCCCAGATAGGCCACCAGCACGATGAAGCCCAGGAAGCCCAGGGCCGTGAGCCCGAAGTGGGTGAGGCTGAGCTTGCCCTTGCGCACCATGTTGCGCATCGCCAGCTTGGTGAAGCTGGGGTTTTCGCCAGTGGCACCGGCGGCGGGTTGTGGTGTGGCGCTCTCGTTGGTGGGATCAGTCATCGTTGCTGCCTCCCTCCACTTCAACGCCCGCATGCAGCAGGCTCTGGATGAAGGGATCGAGGTCGCCGTCCATCACGCCCTGCACGTCGGTGGTTTCGTGCTGGGTGCGCAGGTCTTTCACCATCTGGTACGGGTGGAAGACGTAGTTGCGGATCTGGTTGCCCCAGGCTGCTTCCACGATGTCGCCGCGGATGTCGGCGATCTCGGCGGCGCGTTGTTCCTGGGCGATCACCAGCAGCTTGGCCATCAGCAGCGCCATCGCCTTCTCCTTGTTCTGGAGCTGCGAGCGCTCCTGGGTGCAGCGCACGAACAGGCCGGTGGGGATGTGCAGGATGCGCACCGCCGTTTCCACCTTGTTCACGTTCTGGCCGCCGGCACCGCCGGAGCGTGAGGTGGTGATCTCGAGGTCTTTGTCGGGGATGTCGAGCTTCACCTCCTCCTCGATCTTGGGCATCACCTCCACGCCGGCGAAGCTGGTCTGGCGCTTGTCGTTGGCGTTGAACGGGGAGATGCGCACCAGGCGGTGGGTGCCCTTCTCGTTGCGCAGGTAGCCGTAGGCGTAGCGGCCCTCGATCTCGATCGTGCAGCTCTTGATGCCCGCTTCTTCCCCTTCGCTGAGTTCGT
>NZ_JBIPMN010000073.1:0-12140 GCF_044369115.1 Vulcanococcus sp.
TTCACCACGTGGTGTGTGGTTTCGGCACAGCAGCGTCCGGCGAAAGCGGCGTGCTGGCGGTGACGGCCGCTCAAATCGGCTTTCCCGCCTACGTGCTGCTCACCAGCGCGGGGCAACTGGCCAGCTTCCGCTTTCAGATCGAACGCTTTGAAGCGATCAGCTGTGCCGTGAGCCACGGCCATGCCATCGCTCGCCAAGCCAGCTGTCTGGCGGCGGCCCGCTGGGAGGAGGGCTGGGAGAAACCCGTGAGCCAATGGCGCCTTGAGCTGGGCCTCAGCGATCCGGCCGACCACGAGTCCTACGGCCTCGCGGCCCAGCTGCCATGAAACTGCCCCAATCCTGGACCGCCCAGCCCGCCAGCCTCGGCCTCACCCAGGGCTACCGCCATTTCCAGCTGCTGGGGGAGCAGGGCAAAGGAGCCGACCGGGCGGCCCGGCTGGAGGCGGTGCTCGATCGCCAGTGCCGGCTGCTGGTGCCGCTGCACCAACTGCGTGATCGGGGCCTCTGGCAGCCTGGCTGGCAGTCGTTGAGCCGGCCGGCCGCCATGCAGATCATCCCCGCCATCGACCTGCTCGACGGCCACTGCGTGCGCCTGCACCAGGGCGACTACGACCAGGTGACCCGCTTCAACGACGACCCCGTAGCCCAGGCCCTCGATTGGCAACGCCAGGGCGCCCAGCGGCTGCACCTGGTGGATCTCGATGGCGCCAAAACCGGCCAGCCGATCAACGACCAGGCGGTGAAGGCGATCACCGCCGCCCTCTCAATTCCGGTGCAACTGGGTGGTGGTGTGCGCAGCGCCGAGCGGGCTGAAGAACTGTTGGCCTGCGGCCTCGACCGGGTGATCCTCGGCACTGTGGCGATCGAGAAGCCTGAGCTGGTGAAGGAGCTGGCGGCACGGCACCCCGGCAAGGTGGTGGTGGGCATCGACGCCAAAGACGGCCTGGTGGCCACCCGCGGCTGGATCGAGACCAGCACCGTGAAGGCCACCGACCTGGCCAAGAGCTTTGAAGGCTGCGGCGTGGCCGCGATCATCAGCACCGACATCGCGACCGACGGCACCCTGGCGGGCCCCAACCTCGAAGCCCTGCGGGCCATGGCGGAGGCCAGCTCGATTCCGGTGATTGCCTCCGGCGGCATCGGCACGCTCGAAGACATCCTTTCTTTGCTGTCGATCGCACCGCTGGGGGTGGAAGGGGTGATCGTGGGCCGTGCCCTCTACGACGGCACCGTGGATCTGGCCGAAGCGCTGCAGGCGATTGGTCCGGAACGCTTACAAGACGCACTCACTTCGCCTACGGGTTCTATAACGGGTTAAGTCCACACACGCCTGTCTTGGCGGCGACATCTCCCCCAGACGCAACAGACACGATCACCTCTGGTGGTCTGGAAGCTGCGATCGGCCGTTGCCGCGATCTGGGGATGCGCCTGTCGCGCCAGCGCCGCATGGTGCTGGAGCTGCTCTGGGACGTGAAGGATCACCTCAGCGCCCGCGACATCTTCGAAAAGCTGAATGCCCGTGGCCGCAACATCGGCCATACCTCGGTGTATCAGAACCTGGAAGCCCTGCAGAGCGCAGGGGTAATCGAGTGCCTAGATCGGGCTAGCGGCCGGCTTTACGGCTACCGCAGCGACCCCCACAGCCACCTCACCTGCCTGAACACCGGCGCCATCCAGGATCTGGATGTGGAACTTCCCCCTGATCTGCTCCGTCAGATCGAAGCGCACACCGGTTTCTCGATTGAGAGCTACACCCTGCACTTGAGCGGTCGCCCCCGCTGAACTGGAAAGCCTCTCCAGGCCCGTTAACGTGCGCGCCAGATTGCATCAGCTGGCGCACGTGCCCGAGGCCAAGGCTGCACCCCAACTGCTCATTCTGGCCGAGCCGCTGTTGCGCGAGGGCCTTGTTCGTCTGCTCGAACCCGAGTTCAAGCCGGCCACTGACAGCGAAGGCGTGAGCGGCGGCGTTCGCCTGGTGATCTGGAGTGCCGCAGGGAATCTGCCGCTGGCCACACTCCAGCGCGAACTGCATCAGCTGCGCGATCGCTGGCAGCCGGCGCCGCTGCTCCTTCTGGTTCCGGGCGAGTGCGCCTACAGCAGCGATCAACTGCTGCAACTGCCCTGTGAAGGCCTGCTGCAGCAGGCCGAACCTGCGGAAATCCCCGCAGCCGTGAGCACCTTGCTGGCCGGTGGACGAGTGGTGGAACTGCGCCCCCTGGCGGCAGAACTGGCCGAACCAGAAGCGATCGGCCTGGGCCAGTGGCTGCTGCGCTCCGGCCTTAGCCAGATCGATGCTGAGCAACGGCGCTGCCACCACTGGCTAACGCGGGGCTGCGGCGGCCTCACCCGGCTCCTGCTGCAGGGACGGCTGCGGGAGCTGGCAGCGGCTCGCCGGATGCTGCTGTGGCTGTGGGGGCCGATCAGCATGGCCTTTCCCCAAGCCTCAAGCGCTCCAAGCAACCCCACCCCCAGCAGTACCGCGATCACAGTGCGCCAGCGCACCGCTGAAGGGGTGTGGCAAGCGATCCAGCTGCGGCTCACTGCCGCCATCGAGAGCGGGGTGTCGAACAGCAGCGGGCAACTGTTGGCTCTCGATGGACTCAACCCCGATCACCGTCGCGATCTGCTCCTGGCCCTGATCAGCCAGCTCGATCTCTGGATTATCCGCCTGCGCCACGAGCAGCTGCGCGGCGACGAGCTGGAGCAGCGGTGGTTGCTGCAGCAGCCGGAGCTGCGGCGCCTCTCCCTGCGCAGCATGGCCGGTGAATACGTACAGCTGCCTCAGCAGGGCGGACTGCTGCCCGTGGCCGAAAGCCTCAGCGGCGCCTGCGAACTGAATGCGATCGATCCTGATCTGCCCCTGGCACTGCCGATGCTGGCGGCCCTGATGCAAGCCCAGCCTTTACTGGTGGAGGGCCGTTTGTTGGCTCCGGATGAGCCCCAGGCTCTGCTCCATCTCGAGCTCTTGATCGGCAACTGGCTCATCCGCAGCGCTGAGCTGATCAGCGCCGAGATCCTCAGCTGCTGCAGCACCTGGCCAGAGCTGCGCCGTTATCTGCTCAGGCCCGATCTACTCGCCACCCGCAACCTCGAGCGCCTGCGCAACCAGCTCAACTCCCAGCAGCGCTGGGGGAATCTGTTTGAGCGGCCGGTGCAGCTCTACGAAAGCCGCCGGCTGCTGTACGGAATCCAGAACGGCGCCATCACCCCCCAGCTGCTCACCGAACCTCGCGACAGCGAGCTACGGCAGCTGAGCTGGGGCCAGCAGCTGATCACCCTCAGCCTCGAGGCCCGCGATGCTCTGGCTCCACAACTGCAGAGCTTCATCCGCCGGCTCGGCGATCTGGTGGTGGTGGTGCTCACCCAGGTGATCGGCCGGGCCATCGGCCTGGTGGGCAAAGGCGTGCTCCAAGGCATGGGCCGCAGCATCAGCCGCGGCTGAGGTTCAAGCGCCATCCGCGCAACCTCGCCAGGGGTCCAACCTCGAAGGTCACAATGGCCTCACCCTCTCCGTCGTCTTGATGCCCGGCCTCCTGGCCCGGTTGCTGAAACCTCTGGCAGCCCTGGTCCTCTCCGCACTGCTGGCCCTGGGCCTGGTTCCGGGTGCGGCTGATGCCGCGCGTGACACCAACAGCTACGACGGCAACATCTACGCCCTCTACGCCGGCAACGGCTCCCTGGTGCCTCCCCGCAGCACCCTCGCCGATGCCATGGCCAACCACCGGGCGATCGTGCTGGGCTATTTCCTCGACGACAGCGCCGCCAGCAAGCAATACGCCGTGGTGTTCAACGAGCTGCAGCGTCTCTGGGGCCGCAGCGTGGAGCTGATCCTGCTCTCCACCGACCCCATCCAGAACCGCGAGACCCATGGCCCCACGGATCCAGCCACCTACTGGAGGGGTGTGATCCCGCAGGTGGTGGTGTTCAACACCGAGGGCAAACCTGTGCTGGATGAGGCCGGCCCGGTGAGCATCGATACCATCAATGCCGCACTCACCGACGTCACAGGCCTCAAGCCCCAGGGCGATGTGAAGCTCAGCCTGAGCCGTGAAGTGAACGAACTCAACAGCGAAATCGTGGCCTCCCGCTGAGGCCCTTCTCCACCGCCGCGCCGATGAGCACCCGCACCGAAACCGACAGCATGGGCGCCATTGCGGTGCCCGCTGAGCACTACTGGGGTGCCCAGACCCAGCGCTCGATCACCAACTTCCCCTTCGGCCAACCCATGCCGCTGGCGATCGTGCATGCCTTCGGCCAGCTCAAGGCGGCCTGCGCCGAAGCCAACCGTGATCTCGGCAAGCTCGATGCCAACCTCTGCGCCGCGGTTGTGGCAGCGGCGGAGCAGGTGGCCCGCGGCGAGCTGGATGGGGAGTTTCCGCTGAAGGTGTGGCAAACGGGCTCTGGCACCCAGAGCAACATGAACGCCAACGAGGTGATCGCCAACCGCGCGATCGAAGCGCTCGGCGGAGAGCTGGGCAGCAAGAGCCCGGTGCATCCCAACGACCATGTGAACCTCAGCCAGTCGAGTAACGACACCTTCCCGGCGGCGATGCACATCGCAGTGGTGCTCGAACTGGAGAACACCCTGCTGCCCGCCGTGGAGCAACTGGCGGCTGCACTCCAGGCCAAAGCCACCAGCTACGCGGGTCTGGTGAAGATCGGCCGCACCCACCTGCAGGATGCGGTGCCCTTGAGCCTCGGGCAGGAATTCGGCGGCTATGTGGCCCAGCTGCAGCTGGCGCTGGAAGCGATCCGGCAGAGCCTGCCGCGGCTGCGTGAGCTGGCGATCGGCGGCACAGCCGTGGGCACCGGGCTCAATGCCCCCAAAGGCTTCGGCGAGGCGGTGGCGGCGCGGCTGAGCGAGCGGCTCGGCACCGCCTTCAGCAGCGCACCCAACAAATTCCAGGCCCTGGCAGGCCACGAGGCACTGGCCTCAGCCCACGGCGCCCTCACGGTGCTGGCGGGCAGCCTGATGAAGATCGCCAACGACATTCGCTGGCTCGGCAGCGGCCCCCGCTGCGGCCTCGGTGAACTGGTGCTTCCCGAAAACGAACCGGGCAGCTCGATCATGCCGGGCAAGGTGAACCCAACCCAATGCGAGAGTCTCACGATGGTGGCCGTGCAGGTGATGGGCAACAACACCGCCGTGCAGATGGCTGCCAGCCAGGGCAACTTCGAGCTCAACGTGTTCAAGCCCCTGATCGCCCACAACGTGCTCGAGAGCATCGAGCTCCTGGCCGGCGCCTGCAGCAGCTTCCGCGAGCACTGCATCGAGGGCCTGCGCGCCAACGAACAACGCATCGAGCGCCTGCTCAACCAGAGCCTGATGCTCGTTACGGCCCTCACCCCGGCCATCGGCTACGACCGCGCCAGTGGTATCGCCAAGCACGCGCACAAGCATGGCCTCAGCCTGCGGGAAGCTGCCCTCGTGCTCGGCGAGATCAGCGGGGACGAATTTGATCAGTGGGTGCGGCCGGAGCGGATGGTCTGAGCGGCTCGTCTGAACTGAGCGGATCGCCCTTAGAGCAGGTTCGCCGCCAGCTCGGCCAGTTCGCTGCGCTCACCGCGGATCAAGGTCACGTGGCCTGCCAGCGGCTGCCCCTTGAAGCGCTCCACCAGCCAGGTGAGGCCATTGCTTTCGGCGTCCACATAGGGGTTGTCGATCTGATAAGGGTCGCCTGTGAACACGATCTTGGTGCCTTCGCCCACACGGGTCACGATCGTTTTCACCTCATGGGGCGTGAGGTTTTGGGCCTCATCCACCACCATGAATTGCCTCGGGATCGAGCGACCGCGGATGTAGCTGATCGCCTCCACCTCAAGCAGGCCCATGCCCTTGAGGTCGGTCCAATTGCTGCGGTTGCTGCGTTGGGCACCGGGGCGGCCTGCCGCTGATCCGCCGCGGGAGGGCCCGCGCCCCTCATCGGCATCGGCGCCGCCAAGCAGGAAATCGAGGTTGTCGATGATCGGCTGCATCCAGGGGCCCATCTTTTCCTCGAGGCTTCCCGGCAGAAAGCCAATCTCCTTACCGAGGGAAATCACCGGCCGTGTTACCAGCAGCCGCTCATAGAGGTGTTCGTCGGCCACCTGGTGCAGGCCCGCCGCTAAAGCCAGCAGCGTTTTGCCGGTTCCGGCTTTACCAACCAGGGTGAGCAGCTGCACGGCTGGATCCAGCAGCAGATCGAGGGCGAAGGTTTGCTCGCGGTTGCGTGCACCCACCTTGCCGAGCCGCACTTTGCCGGCGCGCTGCAAGGGTAAGAGGCGCCGGCTAGCGGCATCGAAGCGGGCCAGGAGCGTGTGGTTGGACTGGGCCTGATCCACCAGCGTGACGCCTTCATTGGCCTGGAGCGCGACGCCAGTCGCCACAGGCAACGCCGCCAAGGACAGGCCTCCCTCGCTCTTGAGCTGCTCCATCGCTGTGGCACTAGCCATCAGCTCGCACACCCCGGGATAGAGGTCGGCGATGTCGACCTTGTCGGTGGTGTAGTCCTGCGCTGTGAGGCCCACGGCATCGGCCTTGATACGCAGGTTGGTGTCTTTGGTCACGAGCACCACCGGCGGCTGATCGCTGATCAGGCCCGAGCGCAGTTGCTCCAGGGCCACGGCCAGGATGTTGTTGTCGCCGTTGCCGCCCTTGAGCTCGGGAGGCAGCTGGGCCAGGGTTTCGCTACGGCAAAACACCACCTGGAGCGTGCCGCCGCCGTCATCGATTGGCACCCCATCAGCCAGATTGCCCTTCTCGCGCAGGGCATCCAACAATCGCGAAATCTGGCGAGCGTTGCGGCCTTTCTCAGAGGGATCGCGCTTGAAACGGTCGATCTCCTCCACCACTTCGATCGGGATCACCACCGCGTTGTCTTCAAAGCGGGTGAGCGCCTGGGGGTCGTGCAGCAACACATTCGTATCAAGAACGAAGGTCTTACGCATCACGGGCCTCCCATGGAGATGACGGCACGCTAAGCGGCATTTCCAGCTGCAAGCTCTACGCTCCCGCAGAACTCAAAGCGCTGGATTTGCACCCTCTGATCGCTGTGTTGTTGATTGCGGCCCTGATCTTCGGGCTTGCCCTGCTTTGGCTGGAGGCGCGCCACCGGCTGCGGCCCGCCTCTCCCCTGCGCTTGAGCAGCGGCAATTGGAGCGTGAAGCGCAAGGGCGACCAGCGCCTGGAAGTAAAGGGCACGATCGCGATCAGCAACCCTCATGCCCGCATGGAGGTGTTCGTGCCGGAGATCGAACTCCGCCCCACCCTGCTAGGCCGCGGTGATCTTCAGGGGCTCGATCTGAACACAACGCTCACCCCCCAACATCCCGATGAAGAGGCCAGGGCCGATGGTTACTGGTTCGCTTACATCGTGAAGGGTCACAGAACCACCCAAGCCGAGGTGTGCATCAACATCAATGCGCCGGCCGGCACCGAAGTGCGCAATCTGGTGGACACCCTGTGGCTGGAGATTCTCTGGACCAATTACGGCCCCTTTGGCCGGCTGCAAAAGAGGGATGGCGTGCTGATCCCTCTGCGCCGTCCGGCGGCTGTCCAACCTGACACCGCCCGTTGGTGCAGCGGTGATCGCTGCTCGGTGTTGCCAATCCGCACCCATCTGCTCGGCACGCTCGACGATCCCGCCGAAGTCCTGCGTCACTACGCCGGAGCCGTGCTCCAACCCGGCGACGTGCTCACCATCGGCGAGACGCCTTTGGCTGTGATGCAGGGGCGCTACAACCACCCCGCCAACCTGCAACCCTCCTCGCTGGCTCGGCTGCTGTGCCGGGTCTTCCACCCCACCAGCTCCCTAGCGACTGCCTGCGGGCTGCAAACTTTGATCGACAACGTCGGGCCAGCCCGGGTGCTCTGCGCCTGGCTACTGGGCACGGCCTTGAAGCTGGTGGGTTCAAAGGGCTGGTTCTATCGCCTGGCTGGTGAGCAGGCCCGCCTGATCGATGACGTGACCGGCACCACACCGCCCTACGACCAGACGATCGTGCTTGGCCCCGCCGACAGTGCGGCGGTGTGCCGGCAGCTGGCTCTTGAACTGGGAGTGGCCGTGGCGGTGGTGGATGTGAACGATCTGGGTCGGGTGAAGGTGCTGGCCTCCAGCCCCGGTTGCGACGATGCACTGCTGATGCGGGCCCTCAAGCCCAACCCCGCCGGCAATGCCAACGAGCGCACTCCCCTGGTGCTCGTGCGCCCATAACATGGGCTGAGGGCCTATCAGGCCGAGCGCCGTGTCTTCAGCTGCACCAGCCCAGCGAGCCGCTCAGGCCCCGTGCCTGCAGGTTGTTCCCCTGCGCGGTTGGCACCTGCCGCTGCTGCAGGACCCCTGCTTTGCCGATCTCCTGCCGCTGCTGCAGCGGGCCGTGCTGCTGCAGGCCCCTGAACGTCTGCTCAACAGCCTCACTGCAAGGCCGCCGCTCGTGCCTGATGTGCTGATGGCCTACCGAGAACCCCAGCACCCCTTGGGCCTGCTGCTCAGCCAGCGGCTCAACCGAAGCGGCAGTTGCTGGCAACTGCTTCAGTTGCGTAGCAGCGAAGCAAGCCTGGCGGCCGGAGAAGCCGGCCGAATGGCTATCGAAGCGGCACTGATCCGCGAAGCAATCCAGCGCAGCCGCGGCGCCGCCAGTTGGATCGCCACGGCCGCCACCACCGACAGCGATCGCCTCGCCCTGCTGCGACAGCAGGGCTTCCAACCTCTGCGCCGTGAAACCCTCTGGCGCTGGGAACCCCCTTCAGCACCCGAGCAGCGCGCCCTACCCAGCGACCTGCAGCTGCGGCCGCTCAACCGCCGCACGGCCCCAGCCATGTGGCAGCTCGAGCAGGCGGCGCTCCCGGCGCAGTTGCGCCAACTGCTCGATCGCCGGGTCGACGATTTGCTTGATCAAAGCGAGCAGCCGAGCCTGATGCTGTTCGACTGCACCCGCCAGCAGGCCGTCGCTGGCGCCCGGCGCGTTCGCCCCGGCAACCGGGGGCTGCCTGAACTGGAACTGAGCGTGCATCCAGGCTGGCAACACCTGCTGGGTGGCCCGTTGCAGCTGCTGCTGGAGCGCAGCGCCGCAGGCGCTGCGCAGTTGCTGGTGCGCAGCGATGTGCTCGATAGCGAGCGCAGCAGCTGGCTGCAGAGCCTCGGCATGGCCCCGGAGGGTGAAGAGGTGGTGATGGCCCGCAGCGTGTGGCGGCGTCACGCGCCCCAGCACAGCACTCAGATGGCCCAACGGCTCGAAGCGATGCTGGGCCGGCTGCAACCCGGGCAACGGCCCATCCCGACCCCACTCGGCCGGCCTTGAAAGGGCCAGCACCGCGCTCCGTCCTGGCCCTCGATGTCGGCCGCAAACGCATCGGCCTTGCCGGCTGCGACCCCCTAGGCCTCACCGTGACGCCCCTTCCGGCTTTGCGACGCGGCCGCTATCCCGCCGACCTGGAACAACTGCGCCTGCTAGTTCACCAGCGGCGGATCATGGCGTTGGTGGTTGGCCTTCCTTTGGACGCACAACAACAACCCACCGAACAGGCCGAGCACTGCCGCCGCTACGGCGAAAGGCTGGCTCGCCATCTGGAGCTGCCTCTGGCTCTAGTGAATGAGTTCGCCAGCAGCTGGTCTGCCGCGGAGCGCCACGGCCTCCACGGCGACCGCAGCGGCGCCCTCGACAGCGCCGCAGCAGCACTGCTGCTGGAGCAGTGGCTGCAGGAGGGGCCTGAACCGGCGCCGGTGCACGCGCAGGCCCCAGCCGTTGGCTCAGGGGCCGATGCCCAGGCATCCTGAAGACACCAAGGAACCACCCATGAGCTCAGACGGTCCCAGCGCCAACGGTGCCGGCGATGTTCCCACCGTGCTGGTGCGCGACAGCGAAGGGCGTCAGTTGCTCTGCTTCCTCGAGCAGCTGATCCCGCTCGACGGCAACGACTACGCCCTGCTCACGCCGGTGGACACCCCGGTGTGCCTCGTGAAGATCGCCGTCGATGACGACAGCGATGACGAGGTGATCGACGAGCTCAGCGGCGCCGAACCAATCCTCTCGGTGGCGGATGTGGTGCTGCAGGAGCACGACCTCACCCTGGTGCGCTCGGCTGTGACCCTCACCGTGAGCGGTGAACTGGAAGAACCCGATCCCGAAGAGCTCGACGACGAGATCGATGCCGACGACGAAGACGAAGACGAAGAGAGCGATCTCTACGAGATGCTGATCCAGTTCCGCGCCGAGGGCGAGGAATATGGCCTATTCATTCCCCTGGATCCCTTCTTCGTGGTGGCACGCATGGAGAACGGAGAAGGGCGACTGGTGGAAGGCGAGGAATTCGAGCGGATCCAGCCCCGCATCGAAGCTGAACTCGACGAGCGCGAGCTCGGCGAAGACTGATCGCAGCACCGCCCACCGTGAGCAAGCTGTCTCTGCCACAACTGCTGCAGCCCAACCTGGTGGCCTCCGGCACCCTGGCTGAGCTGCCGCTGCATCAACTGCTGGCCCAGGGCATCCGCGCCCTGGTGCTGGATGTGGATCGCACGCTGTTGCCGCGCCGAGGCAGCGAATTGCCTCCAGCAGTGGAGGCCTGGTTGCGGCGGGCGCAGCAAACCCTGCCCCTGCACCTATTCAGCAACAACCCCTCCCGCAGCCGAATCGGCGCGGTAGCTGATCAGCTCGGTGTCAGTTACACCACCAGTGCAGGCAAGCCGCGGCGCGGGCCGCTGAAGCGGGTGATCGAGCAGCTTGATCTTCCTCACGGCCAGGTGGCGATCGTGGGCGATCGCGTATTCACCGATGTGTTGGCCGGCAACCGGCTCGGCCTCTACACGGTGCTTGTGAAACCGGTGAATCCTGAAGGTGAGCCCTGCCCTCACGACCACTGGCAGCGGCTGGAGGTGCGGCTGGCACGGATGGCGGGGGCAAGCCTCAGCTGACATGACGATGCGGCGGGTGGTGAAGGTGGGCACCAGCGTGCTGCGGGGTGCCGGTGGACGCGACACCAACGAGGTGATCGCTGATCTGGCGGCCAGCCTCTGCAGCCTCTGGAATCGCGGCGAGCCGGTGGTGCTCGTGACCAGTGGTGCAGTGGGACTGGGCTGCACGGCTCTGGGCCATCGCGAGCGCCCAACAGAACTGGAGGGTCTTCAGGCGGCTGCAGCGGTGGGCCAGGGGCGGTTGATGACCCTCTACGACCAGGCCTTCGCCCGCCATCAGCGCTGCGTGGCCCAGGTGCTGCTCACCCGCGGTGATCTGGCCTCCCGCCGCCGGTATCAGAACGCCTGCCGCACCCTTGAGCAGTTGCTGGCCTGGGGGGTGACACCGGTGATCAACGAGAACGACACCCTCGCCACCGATGAACTGCGCTTCGGCGACAACGACACTCTCTCGGCCCTGGTGGCGGTGGCAGTGCAGGCCGATGAGCTGGTGCTGCTGACCGACATCGACAGCCTCTATTCAGGCGATCCCCGCAGCGATGCCGATGCCCGCCCCATCCCCGAGGTGAACAACCTGGAGGAACTGGAAGCCCTCAGCGGCGTGGCCAAGGGCGGCGGCCGCTGGGGGACCGGTGGCATGACCACCAAGCTCTCAGCCGCTCGTATCGCGACCGCCAGCGGCATTCAGGTGCGCCTGGCCGATGGCCGCGACCCGGCCGTCCTCAACGCCCTGCTGCGGGGAGAAGCGCGCGGCACCCTGTTTCGCCCCAGTGAAAACCCCCTCAGCGATCGCAAGGGCTGGCTGGCGCACGCCCTTCTGCCCAAAGGGTCGATCACCATTGATGCCGGGGCGGAACGCGCGTTGCTCGATCAAGGCGCCTCGCTGCTGGCCGTGGGTGTGCAGGGGGTGGAAGGCGACTTCCAGCGCCGCGATGCCGTGCGGCTGCTCAGCCTGGATGGCCGTGAACTGGCCCGAGGCCTCAGCGCGATGGACAGCGACGAGCTCCAAAAGCGCAAAGGCCAGCGCGGGCTTGTGGTGCACCGCGATCAACTGGTGATTAGGCCTGGGGCGTCCGTCAACTGAATCCTTCCGGGGTTGCCTGTCTGTCGACGGGCCCACGTCCTGGCTTGGCGTCACCGCTCCGGGTGAAGCGATCGCCATGTGGTCAGGTGTCCGGGCGACTCCCCATGCAGTGTCCGGGGCAGTGTCGGGGGGCGGCTATACCAGGCAATACGGCCCCCCACACCCCA
>NZ_JBIPMN010000060.1:0-13019 GCF_044369115.1 Vulcanococcus sp.
AATCCAGCTTCCATTTCCCAGCTCTCTCGTCTTCGACGAGCGCTGGTCCTTGCTGACCTCTCCCGCCTGATCCATGTCCACCGCTATCGCTCAGCAGAAGATCCGCATCCGCCTGAAGGCGTTTGATCGCCGCATGCTTGATCTCTCCTGCGAAAAAATTATCGAAACGGCCGACCACACCGCTGCTACAGCGATCGGCCCGATCCCCCTGCCCACCAAGCGCAAGATCTATTGCGTTCTGCGCTCTCCCCACGTGGACAAGGACTCCCGCGAGCACTTCGAGACCCGCACCCACCGTCGCATCATCGATATCTACAGCCCTTCTGCCAAAACCATCGATGCCCTGATGAAGCTGGATCTGCCCAGTGGTGTGGACATCGAGGTGAAGCTCTGAACCCCTGACTCTCAGAGGGACAGCCCATGGCCCGCCGCAAGGTGGGCCTTTTTGCTGGCCACCACCGCAGAGCCGCGGCCCTCAACAGCACTGCCTAGGATTCGACTTCCCTTGAACTGCCTGCCACGTGACGCAACTGGCCGTGCGCGAGCTGCCACTGTTCCCGTTGCCCGACGTGGTGCTGTTCCCTCAGGAAGTGCTGCCGCTTCACATCTTCGAGCCGCGCTACCGGATGATGCTGCGCACAGTGCTCGAAACCGACCGTCGCTTTGGTGTGGTGCGCTGGGATCCCCAGGAAGGGCGCATGGCCGATGTGGGCTGCTGCGCCGAAATCCTCCAGTGCCAGACCCAGGCAGATGATCGCAGCAATATCGTGACCCTTGGCCAACAGCGCTTCCGTGTGCTGGAGGTGGTGCGCGAAGCCCCCTTCAAGGTGGGCCTGGTGAGCTGGATTGAAGACGAACATCCCCAAAGCCACGACCGCTTGAGCGAACTCTCCAGCGACGTGGAGCAAGCACTCAAGGATGTAGTGGAGCTCACCGGCAAGCTGATGGGCAAACCCACCACCTTGCCCACCGATCTACCGGATCTGCCCCGGGAGCTCTCCTTCTGGATCGGCTCCCATCTGGGCGGTCCTGTGGCCGATCAGCAGCAGACCCTGCTCGAAATCACCGACACCGAAGAGCGCCTGCGCCAGGAATTCGAACTGCTGGATGAAACCCGCCGGCAGCTCGCAGCCCGCACCGTGCTGCAAGACACCTTCCGGGATCTCAAAGACTCCGGCGCCGACGAGGATCGCTGAACCGCTGATGCCGATCCTTGCTGTTCTCACTCCCTTCGCGGGAGGGCTGATGTTGATTGTGGCCGTGCTGGCGGCTCTGCTTCTGGTTGGTCTGTTGGTGTGGAGCTGGCGCGACCGCGCCTTCACGAGCACCGCCAGCGTGGCTGAGGCCTACGACCGCTGGACCGACGATCAACTGCTGGAGCGGCTCTGGGGCGAGCACGTGCATCTGGGCCATTACGGGCAGCCGCCGCGCCGCCGTGATTTCCGCAGCGCTAAAGAGGATTTTGTGCACGAGCTGGTGCGCTGGAGCGGCCTCGACCAGCTCCCGCCGGGCAGCACCGTCCTCGATGTGGGCTGCGGCATTGGCGGCAGTGCACGCATCCTGGCCCGCGATTACGGCCTCAACGTGCTCGGCATCAGCATCAGCCCGGGCCAGATCCAACGGGCGCAGGCACTCACCCCGGCTGGCCTCAGCTGCCGCTTCGCCGTGATGGATGCCTTAGCCCTGGGGCTGCCCGATCAGAGCTTTGACGCGGTTTGGAGCGTGGAGGCCGGCCCCCACATGCCCGACAAGCAGCGCTACGCCAATGAACTGCTGCGGGTGCTCAAACCCGGCGGACTGCTGGCCGTGGCCGATTGGAACCGCCGCGACCCAACTGTTCAACCGCTCAATCGGCTCGAGCGGTGGGTGATGCACCAACTGCTGGTGCAGTGGGCTCACCCTGAATTCGCCAGCATCCCGGGCTTCCGCCGCAACCTCGAGCAAAGCCCCTGGGGCGAGGGCCAGAATCACACCCAGCTCCAGGTTGATACAGGCGATTGGAGCCGCGAAACACTCCCCTCCTGGATTGATTCGATCCTGGAAGGGCTAAGGCGGCCAGCAGCGGTGTTGGGCTTAGGCCCCCGTGCCGTGTTGATGGGCCTGCGCGAAACCCCCACGCTGCTGCTGATGCACTGGGGATTTGCCACCGGCATGATGCAGTTCGGCGTGTTCCGAACCCGCAAGCCCGCTTAAGCCGATTCAAGTTGGGTGATCGGGTAAGCCCCAAACACAGCAAGGTGCTCACATAACGGACGCAGCTCCTCCAGGGCCTGCTGCAGCGGGCCCTCGCCCTGGGGAAGCTCGAGATCCACAAAGAAGATGTATTCGCCCATCTCCCGTTTGGAAGGGCGTGATTCGATCCGCGTCATGTTGAGACCGCGGTGGGCAAAGCAAGCCAGCGCTTCCAGCAAAGCTCCTGGGCGGTTGGCGTGCAGCGAGAAGGCCAGGCTGGCCATGGGGCCCGCCAAGGTGCGCTCCCCCTGGCGCAGCAACAAAAAGCGGGTGCAGTTGCCCGCCACATCGTTGATCGGGTAGGCCAGCACCTCGAGGCCGTGTTCCTCCGCCGCCTGCAGTGAGGCGATGGCAGCGCGGAAGCGGCTGCCTGCCACCATCCGGGCCGCATCGGCGGTGGAGCTGGTGGGCAGTTGCAGAGCTGCGGGCAACTGGTCACCCAGCCACTGGCTGCATTGCGCGAGTGCCTGGGGGTGGGAGAGCACCTCGCTCACCCCCTGCAGCGGACCAGACCCCAGCAACGCGTGGCGGATCGGCAGCACCAGGGCCCGAGCCACCCGCAACTCAGGGTGCTCCCAGAGCGCATCCATGCAGGCGGTGACCCCACCTTCCACGGAGTTCTCCACCGGTACCACCGCCGCCTCACAATGGCCCTCGGCCACGGCCTTCACCACCGCTCGGATGCCCACCTGGGGCATGAACTGCGGAGCCTCAATCCCTTCAAGCGCACACAGCCGGATCGCCGCCTGCTCCCCGTAGGTGCCAACAGGACCAAGAAATGCGATGCGCATACAGGCGTTGCGGGCCGTGCTGGATAGGATCATGACGCGCCGGCCGACGAGCCATGACTCTGGCCTTCAGCGCCAGCCAAGCCTTGAAGCTGTCGGTGCCCCAGAAGGCCGAGCTCCTGCCCGACTACCTCAACGATGAGGAGCGGGTGATTGGCGCACTGCTCGATCCCCAGCAGCTGGAGAGCCTCGGCAACGACCGCTACCGCTACACCGTGACCCGGCTGCAGGTGTTCCAACTGCAGATTCAACCGGTGGTGGAGCTGGTAGCCCGCCGCAGCCATCACCGCATCGATCTCGAAGCGATCGATTGCCAGCTGGAGGGCCTTGGCATTGTCGACGACTTTCAACTGACCCTCGAATCGTGGCTTGAGGCAAGCAACGAGGGGCTCAACGGCGAAGCGTGTTTGGCGGTGAGCGTGAGCCAGCCGAGCCTGCTGCGCTTGATTCCAGTGAAGATGCTCGAAGCCACCGGCCGCTCCCTGCTGGCGGGCATCCTGCTGGGGATCAAAACCAGGGTGCAACAGCAGCTGCTCCAGGATTTCGAGGCCTGGTGCCTGGCGCCTGCCGGCCGTTAAGCCACGAGCACCTTGCCCAGAAACGAGCGCCGATGCAGTGGGGTGGGGCCCGCCTCCAGAACGGCAGCACGATGCAACGCGGTGCCATAACCAGCGTGGCGCTCGAGGCCATAGGCCGGATAACGCTGCGCCAACCGCGTGATCAGGGCATCGCGGGCCTGCTTAGCCAGCACGCTGGCTGCGGCAATCTCCAAATGCTTGCTGTCGCCGCGCACCACCGTTTGCTGCGGACCCTGCCAGAGCCGCAGAGGCAACACACCATCCACCAGCAGCAGATCTGGCGGTGCCCCATTGAGACGCTGCAAGGCACGCAACATGGCCCGCTCGGTGGCGGCGCGAATCCCCACCTGATCAATCTCCCGCGCTGAAGCCTGGCCCAGGGCCCAGCTGCAGGCGTGCTGCTGGATGAGTGGAACCAACTGAGCGCGGCGACGGGCCGTGAGCTTCTTGCTGTCAGTGAGTCCGGCAGCGGCAAGGCTGGCCCGGGATTGATCAGGCAGCATCACCGCCCCCGCAAACACCGGGCCGAACCAACAGCCGCGGCCAACTTCATCAACGCCGGCGATACGCTGCGGCAAAGAAACCACTCACTCGGTTGCCGACGAGCGGCGGCGGCGCCGCCGGGGTTCAGAAGAGTCCTCATCGGCTTCAGCGGGAGCAGCGGCAGCGGCTTGCTCGGGCTCCACCACGGGCAACACGGCAATGGCAGTGGTGGTGGAGGGGGTGCTGACTGGAGCATCGCTGCGCCGTCGGCTGCGAACGCGGCGGCCATTGGCGGGCTCAGGCTCCGCCGTTGCCGCCACCAACTCAAGACCGCTATCGGGGAGCACCGGAACAGCGGGGAATGCCGGGAAGGTTTCCACCGGGAGCGGGGTGATTTCCACGGTGACGGGCAGGCCCTCACTCGGTGTGGGGGCGTCAGCCGTTGAAGCAGCTCCTGGGCCGCCAGAACCGTTGGTGCTGGCACCACCACGTCCGCGGCGGCGGCGGCGGGGGCCTGCTGCAGCCAGCTGCTGGCGGGCTTCCTCGAGCACCGCTTCGGCATCCTCTCCAGGACGCACCACCCGCACCACCAGGTTGTCGGCAGCGGGAACCGGATCCAGCAACAGCGCCGGATTCAGGCCCAACCAGCCGTACACAAGCTCCTGCTCGGAGTCCATCGGGACTGCCACCAATTCAGGCTCCGGACGGCGGGAGCCGGGCTCCGCCGCTGCTGTGGCGGCCTCATGGGAGCTGCCGGCCGTGGTGGTGGTGTCGTCGTAGCTGCTGAGTTCAGGTGCATCGCTGCCGCCACGGCCACCGCGACCTCCGCGGCGGCGGCGGCCACCACCGGCTTCAGCGCCCGCGGGGCTGAAGACTTCGGCCCGGGCGGAGGCAGCGGAGCGCACAAGGCCTGGAGCAGCGGCCAGGGGTTGAAGGCTGTCCTTACCGGGCAGCACGGCCACATGACCCAGGCCACCACAGCTGGGGCAGGCTCGGCCGAACAATTCGTAGATATTTTGGCCCTGGCGCTTGCGGGTGAGTTCCACCAAGCCCAGCTCACTGATCTGAGCGATCTGCGGGCGTGCTGAATCAGGCCGGATCGCGGCTGTGAAGTGCTCCAGCAGCTGCAACTGATCGCGGCGCGACTCCATATCGATGAAGTCGATGATGATCACGCCGCCGATGTTGCGCAGCTTCAGCTGACGGGCGATCTCCGTGGCGGCCTCGTAGTTGGTCCACAGCACCGTTTCACGCGCATTGGCGGAACGGGTGAAGGAGCCCGAGTTCACATCGATCACCGTGAGCGCCTCGGTGGGCTCGATGATCACGTAGCCACCGGAGGGCAGTTCCACCCGCGGCTTGAGGGCATCGCGGATGGCGGCGTTCACCTTGTACGCCTCAAGGATCTCGCCGGAGTCGAGGTGCTGCTCCACCTGCACCTGGTTTTGATCAGTCCCGAGGAAGGCATTCACCCGGCCCACCCCATCGGCGCTATCGAGCACGATCCGCGCCACATCCGGGCTGTAGTGATCGCGCAGGATGCGATGAATGAAGTCTTCGTCGCGGTTGAGCAGCACCGGCGGCAAAGCGGTCTCGGCGGCGGTCTGAATCGCCTCCCACTGGCGCAGCAGGGCTTCGAGATCATCGATGAGCAACTCCTCGCTCACCCCTTCGGCTTCGGTGCGGATCAACAGACCCGCGCCGGGGGGCTTAATCAACACACCCAGAGCACGCAGGCGGTTGCGTTCACTTTCCGCGTTGATCCGCCGGGAGATGTTCACCCCCTGGCCGTGGGGCTGAAGGATCAGAAAGCGACCCGGCAGGGCCAGGTTGCCCGTGAGGCGAGGGCCCTTGGTGCCGGTGGGCTCCTTCATCACCTGCACCAGCACCTTCTGGCGTGGCTCGAGCAGCTCGGTGATGCCCAACGTTCCTTTCTTAAGGCGCAGCGGCCCTAGATCGGTGACATGAATGAAACCGTTCTTCTCTCCTTCGCCGATATTGACAAAGGCGGCATCGATACCCGGCAACACATTTTCAACAGTGCCGAGATACACATCGCCGATTTGGTAGCGGCCCTGGGCCACCACCAGTTCATCCACACGGTCATCGGTGAGCACTGCGGCGATGCGCAGCTGCTCGGCGATGACGATCTGCTGAGGCATGGAAGGTCAGGAGAGGACCTGCAGAAGGCAGGCCGTAATGGGTAGCAGAGGGAGGCGCTCAGCGCCGGACCGACAGGTTCTGAAACCCTCCATGCATCGCCGATGCAAGAGGAGAAACAGGGCGGCGGTGCTTGAAAAATTCAGTGAAAACGCCGGGTGAAACAACGGCGGCAGGCTTACAGCCTTCGTGAGAGTGGGCCGAAGCCCGTTGCTTGCGAGATCCAGATCTGAATGGAACCCGTCTTACGGCGCCGCATCGGGCAGCTTTCAGGAAGAGAGGTTCGTGAAAACTGATGCGGACCCTGATGCCTGAGCTGAGCTAGATCGCTGAGCCTGCTTCAGGTTGTACCGATGGACAGACGCTAGCACGGGTGTTTTCAAGCCTTTGGGCTCTGCCGAAGCTGCAGGGATTCGCGGCGCAGGCTCACCATCTCCAGCTCCGCATCGAGCTGTTGCGAGAACCATTGCTGCAGCTGCTCCGGCCGCAGGCTGCGGCCCGCGGAATCCACAAGGGCCCCATAGCAAAGCTCCACCGCTGCCGGCATCCCCTCAAGACCTTCCACCGAAAGGTTCTGCAGGAAAGGTCTGCAATCGCGCTGCCGCGGCCGACCTTTTTTATCGGTGTCGTGCCACATCCACGAGGAGCTGTTCAGCAGCTGCGCCGCTGCCGCCTGCCAAGCCGCCAGCGGCAGCACAGTGCTTTGAGCACAGGTGCCTCCAGGCCGAAGTTGCAGCTGCCAGCGAGCAGCCACCAACTCCTGCGACAGGCTGGCGGCGGACACCGCCACCGGCTCCACCTGCAGCAAAGTGAAGCCAGAGGGCAACTGGGCCTGAAGCCGCTGCAAGGCCTCAGCCGGATCGATCTGCTGGGTGAATTCAAGATCCATCCATTCGCCATCCGCCTCCGCGCCCAGGGGCAACGCCAGGGCGAACTGCACCCGCGGCAGGGGATGGAAACCACCGGTGAAGCTCACCGGCAAACCGCTGCGGCGCAGGGCCCGCTCCATCAGCCGCACCAGATCCAGGTGGCTGAGCAGCGCCAGTGAGCCGGTTTTGCTGAAGCCGAACCGCAGCCGCGCCAACCGATCACTGGCTGGAGCCCGCTGGGGCCGCTGCTCCGGAATCGCGGGAGGCGACACCACCACGTTGTGGCCCAGCTCGGGGCCGCAGACCCCACAGCTGCTGCAGCCCTCAAAGGAGCAGTCGGGCACCACGGCCGCCGCCAGGGCCTGACGCAGATCGTCAGCCAGCCAGCCCTTATCCACGCCCGAATCGATGTGATCCCAGGGCAGGGGCTGGTCGCAGAACACGGCCAGATCATCGGGATCCATGCCCTCGACCGCACTCCACTCACCCAGCTCCAGCTCCCGGTAGCGACCGCCAAGGCCGGCCGCTTCGATCGCTGAAGTCCAGGCCTCGTAGGTGCGATCGGCCGCTTCGAACCAGGCATCGAGGCCCGCTCCAGCCCGCCACGCGGCTTCGATCACCGGGGCCAGGCGGCGATCGCCGCGGCCCACGAAGTCCTCCATCGCGGAAAGGCGCACATCGGTGTAGTTGGTTTTGATACCGCGCATCCGCCGCAGGGCATCGCGCAGCAGTTGCTGACGCCGCTGGAATTCCGCTGTGCTCACGCTGTGCCACTGGAAGGGCGTGTGTGGTTTCGGCGTGAAGTTGCTGATCGTGAGGTTCAGCTCCAGTCGCCCCAGATCGCGGCACTGCTGTTGCAATTGCCAGCAGGTTTCGGCGATGCCCAGCACATCGGCATCGGTTTCCCCCGGCAGACCGATCATGAAATAGAGCTTGATCTTGCGGTAACCGCTCTCCATGGCGGTGCGGATGCCGCGCAGCAGCTCAGCATCGGTGAGGCCCTTGTTCACGATGTCGCGCAGGCGCTGGGTACCGGCCTCCGGCGCAAAGGTGAGGCCCGCCTTGCGGGTGCCGCCAAGGATGTGGGCGATGTTCTCGTCGAAGCGATCCACCCGCTGGCTGGGCAGGGTGAGGCTCACGTTCTTGTCGGCCAGGCGATTGCGCAGCTCCACCCCCACCGCCGGCAAGGCGAGGTAATCGGAACAACTGAGGGAAAGCAGGGAGAAATCGGAGTAACCGGTGCGCTCCATGCCAGTTTCGATCGCCTCGATCACCGCCTCGGGTTCCACATCGCGGGCGGGGCGGGTGAGCATGCCGGGCTGGCAGAAGCGGCAACCGCGGGTGCAGCCGCGGCGGATCTCCACCGTGAGCCGGTCGTGCACCGTTTCGATATGGGGCACGAGGCCCATGGCGTAGTGGGGCATCGGCGTGGCGGTGCGCCGCAGCACCCGCGCCGGGATGCCCTGCACCTGTGGCACCTGCGTGATGCCATCAGGGCCAGGGCCGTAGAGCGAGGGCACATACACCCCGGGCACCTGAGCCAGATCGATCAGCAGCTCCCGGCGCGAGAGGCCTGCCGCCTTGGCTTCGGCCACCACAAGCCCGATCTCGGGCAGCACCTCCTCGCCATCGCCGAGCACCACAAAATCGAAGAAGGCCGCGAACGGCTCGGGGTTACTGGTGGCGGTGGGACCACCGGCAAAAATCAACGGTGGCGCCGCCGGAGCGGCCAGGGGCAGATCACCGCGATCAGCAGCGCGGATCGGAATCTGCGCCAGCTCCAGCATCGAGAGGATGTTGGTGGCGCCGAGCTCATAGCTGAGCGAGAAGCCGAGGATGTCGAAGGCGGGAAGAGGCCGGCGGCTCTCCACCGCGAAGAGCGCCTCACCTCGCTCGCGCAACCGCTGCGCCAGATCCGGCCCGGGCAGATAGCTGCGGTCGCACAGCTGACCGGGAACGCTGTTGAGGATCGAATAGAGAATGATGTGGCCCGTGTTGCTCGAACCCACCTCGTAGATCTCGGGGTAGGTGAGCGCCCAGCGCACGCCGGCGGCCGGCCAGGCCTGATCCCAGTCGCGCGGCTGCACCCCCAGCTCATTACCGAGGTACCGACCGGGCTTGGCGATGGTGCGGTCCACCAGGGCCACAAAATCCACGGGCGCATTCCCAGGCGCACCGACCGGCTGAACTGGAGCAACGGTCACGGCGGCGAGGGCAGCGCTGAATTGATCGTATGCAGCAGCGCAATCGGGCTGATCTCTCCAGCCGACATCGGCCGCATAGGACAATCGCGCCCAGTAACCATGGGCCCGCCCGGCCCGCACGCGACATGGCCCAGGTCAACGGCAATTACCTCAAGCTCAAGGCGGGTTATCTGTTCCCCGAGATCGCCCGGCGGGTGAAGGCTTTTAGCGAAGCCAACCCCAGCGCGCCGATCATCCGCCTGGGCATTGGCGATGTGACTGAACCACTGCCCGGCGCCTGCCGCAGTGCGATGAAGGCCGCCATCGATGAGATGGGCACCCGCGAAGGCTTCCACGGCTACGGCCCGGAGCAGGGCTACCTCTGGCTGCGCGAAGCGATCGCCCAACACGACTTCCAGGCCCGCGGTTGCCAGATCTCCGCCGAAGAAATCTTCGTGTCAGACGGCTCGAAGTGCGACAGCGCCAACATCCTCGACATCCTGGGCGAGGGCAACCGCATCGCTGTCACCGACCCGGTGTACCCGGTGTATGTGGACAGCAACGTGATGGCGGGCCGCACCGGCGATGCCGATGGCGCCGGCCAATACGGCGGGCTCACCTACCTGCCGATCAAAGCCGAGAACGGCTTCACCGCCCAGATCCCCAGCGAGAAGGTGGATCTGATCTACCTCTGTTTCCCCAACAACCCCACCGGTGCGGTGGCCACCAAGGAGCAGCTCAAGGCCTGGGTGGACTACGCCCGCGCCAATGGAGCCCTGATCCTGTTCGATGCCGCCTATGAGGCGTTCATTCAGGACCCCTCGCTACCCCACTCGATCTATGAGATCGAAGGGGCGCGCGAGTGTGCGATCGAATTCCGCTCCTTCTCCAAAAACGCCGGCTTCACCGGCACCCGCTGCGCCCTCACCGTGGTGCCGCGCGGGCTGATGGGCACCGCCGCCAATGGCGAAGCGGTGGAGCTGTGGGGCCTATGGAACCGCCGCCAGTGCACCAAGTTCAACGGCGTGAGCTACATCGTGCAGCGCGGCGCCGAAGCGGTGTATTCCCCTGAAGGCCAGGCCCAGGTGAAGGCCCTGATCGGCTTTTACATGGAGAACGCCGCGATCATTCGCCGCGAGCTGAGCGCCGCCGGGCTGCAGGTGTACGGCGGCGAGCAAGCCCCCTATGTGTGGATCAAAACCCCCGCGGGCGTGGATTCCTGGGGCTTCTTCGATCTGCTGCTCAACCAGGCCAACGTGGTGGGCACCCCCGGCAGCGGCTTCGGCGCCGCCGGCGAGGGCTATTTCCGCCTCTCGGCCTTCAACAGCCGCGAGAACGTGCTCGAAGCGATGCGCCGTATCCAAGCCGCGCTGGCCCCGGCGGCCGCTGCGGCCTGATCTGCTGCCTAAAGTCCGCTGTCGTGATGCCGGAGCTGGACAGGATGCCTCGATCCACCCCCTGCAGAGCTGCTCTCACCGCCACCCAATCGCCGGGCCGTGAGAGCGGTGGCGCTGCCGTGATGGAAAAGGCGCCGGAGCGGGTGCGCAAGCCCTCGCCCCGCTACAAGGTGCTGCTCCACAACGATCCGGTGAACACCATGGAATACGTGGTGGGCACCCTGCGCCAGGTGGTGCCCTCCCTGAGTGAGCAGGATGCCATCGCCGTGATGCTCGAGGCCCACAACACCGGCGTGGGCCTTGTGATCGTGTGCGACATCGAGCCGGCGGAGTTCTACAGCGAAACCCTCAAAGCCAAGGGCCTCACCAGCACGATCGAGCCGGAGAGCTGATGCCGCGCCTGAACTGGTGGGGCACCGTGCTTTATCCAGCTGCGCTGGTGGCCTTGTTTTTGGGTGGTCAACTGCTGCTGAAGGCACTGGGTGTACCCGGCGCTGTGCAAGCGAGCCTGGCGGCACTACCAGCCGTGGCAGCTCTGTTGATCAGCCTTCCCGTTCGTGTGCGGCGCTGCTGGGCTGAAGCCAGGCCCTGGCAGCGGCTGGGCGTCCTCGGCAGCAAGGCAGCCGTGGCTAAGGCTTTGCTACGAGGCCTGCTCAAGGCAATCGCCTTACTGGCCCTGGTGATCGTCGCCCTGGCCGTCAGCGGCCAACTGAGCTGGATGCCCCGGATCAACGCCGGCCTGCTGCTCAACGCCTTGGCCCTTGGGCTTGGAGTGGGCTTCGCCGAAGAACTGCTGTTCCGCGGCTGGCTGTTTGGGGAGCTCAGCCTGCTGCTGGGGCCGCAACGAGGCCTGTGGCTGCAGGCAGCCCTGTTCAGCCTGGTGCACACCCGCTTCAACCTGCCCCCCATCCAACTGGTCGGCCTGCTCGTGGGCCTTCTGCTGCTCGGCCTGGCGCTGGGCCTCCAGCGCCGGGCTGATGGAGGCCTGCTCTGGGGAGCCATCGGCCTGCATGGCGGGCTTGTGGCGGGTTGGTTTGTGCTGCATCAGGGGCTCGTCACGATCAACCCCTCTGCGCCGGCCTGGCTGATGGGCCCAAA
The DNA here is from genome assembly GCF_044369115.1 of Vulcanococcus sp. Taxonomy (GTDB): domain Bacteria; phylum Cyanobacteriota; class Cyanobacteriia; order PCC-6307; family Cyanobiaceae; genus Vulcanococcus. Next base: position 11,789 of record NZ_JBIPMN010000060.1, read on the forward strand.
CAACCCCATTGGAGGGGTGGTGGGGTGCCTGGGGTTGGTGCTGTTGTTGCTGGTGCGGCGACGTTGGTGGGCGGTGCCATCCAGCCCAGCGCGGCCTTGCTGATCAGCGGGTCGCCGTAGCCAAGGCGCCGCGCCCCTCCACCGGCGCATGCAACGCCTCCTCAAGAGGAGCCAAGCCATAGTCGCGTTCCAGCAAATCCATCACCGTGCGACCGAAATCAGCGGGGTTGCGCTCAAAAGCCTCCAAGCAGATGCGGCCGAAGGTGCTGCCCATCGGTTCGGGGTTCCACAGCAGCTGGCGAGCCGTCCAGGGAAGCATGCTCATCGGGTTGTAGCCGGGCTTGATCAGGCCTTGATCGAAGCCGTACTGCTCCAGGTGCGTGTGGGGCTGCAGGCCGATGAAGAAGATCGCCGGCTCAACCTTGTCGGCTCCGAAGATGCGCTCAAGCTCGCGGTGATAAGCCACGGTCTGACGGATCGTCTCTGGGCGCTCGTCGATCACGTTGAACGAGTAGTTCACTGACACGTGCTCTCGGAATCCCGCCCGCGCCAACAGGCGGCAGTTCTCCAGCACGGTGCGCAGGTTGTAGCCCATGCGCATCTTGCGAACGAGTTCCTGGGAGCCGGAGGTGATGCCGATCTCGAAGTAATCCATACCGGTGGCCACCATCAGCTCCGCCAACTCGGCATCGAGGTTGTCGGCGCGGATGTAGGCGGCCCAGCGGATGTCGTTCCAGCCCTGGACCTGCACCGCACGCAGCAGTTCCTTGGCGTCGTCGATATAGCGGCGCGCCGGGATGAACTGGGCATCGGTGAACCAGAAGCCGCGCACCCCTTTGGCGTAGAGCTGGCGCATCTCCGCGATCACCTCCTCCACGGGGTTCACGCGCACCGCCTTGCCTTCCACCACGGTGTAAACGCAGTAGCAGCAGTTGTGGGGGCAGCCGCGCTTGGTCTGCACGCCCACGTAGAAGTCGCCACCATCGAGATACCAATCGAGCTGCGGCCAGATCGAAGCGATGTAGGCGTAATCGCAGGCGGTTTTGTCCATGCCAGCCGGCTGCTCATGGATCAACCCGGGCCGAGGCGCCTCGCCGGCGATGAAGCAGCGCTCACCCTCAAGGGATTCCCCGCGGATCAGCTTCTCCAGGAGAGGCTCACCTTCCCCCACCGACACCACGGTGCCGCGCGGCAACTTGCGGCCCAACTGCTCGTAAAACACGCTCACCGC
>NZ_JBIPMN010000061.1:0-12992 GCF_044369115.1 Vulcanococcus sp.
ATCACCATTGCGCTGATGGTGCAGGGCCATCGCGGTGCTCATCGCCAGATTGCGTGCGCTCAGATCCACCACGCCATCGCCAGCCAGCCGCAGTGACAACACCACAGGATCCGGCAAGCGATCCATCAGCGGAGACTCGCCCGCCAGCGACACCACAAAAAAGCCGCGGGCCCCATCTCGGCTGGCCACCAGTTCAGCCACACGATCGCTGAGCACCTCATCACTGAGCTCGCCGTTCTCCCACAGTGCCAGCCATTGAGCCGTAATCTCCATGGCCTGCTGGAAGGTGGGCTGAAGCGGTGTGCGGTCGATGTTCTCGGTCATCAGCGCGGGGACCCAAATGAACGGCGGGCTGCCATGGTGACGTTATGGAACCAAGCCACCCCACCGACCCGCTGCCGCCGTTTCCAGATCTGAGCGACCTGCCGGCTGAGGCGATGGCCGATGGCTTCCAGTTGGGCCATAGCCCTGAAGGCTTCCGCTCCGGCTTTGTGGCCCTGGTGGGGCGGCCCAATGTGGGCAAATCCACCCTGCTGAATCAGTTGGTGGGCGAGAAGGTGGCGATCACCTCCCCCATCGCACAGACCACGCGCAACCGCCTGCGCGCCATCCTCACCACCCCCTCCGCCCAGCTGGTGCTGGTGGACACCCCCGGCATCCACAAACCGCACCATCTACTGGGGGAGCGCCTGGTGCAAACCGCCCGCGGTGCCATCGGCGAGGTGGATCTGGTGCTTTTGCTGGTGGATGGCAGCCAACCGGCAGGCCGCGGGGATGGTTTCATCGTTGACCTGTTGGCCCACGCCCGGGCGCCGGTACATGTGGCGCTCAACAAGCACGACTTGGTGGATCCAGCGCAGGCCGCTGACCTGGAGGCGAGCTACCGCGAACGGATTGCCGACTGGCCGCTGCACCCGGTGAGCGCCCTCACCGGCGATGGCACCAGTGACCTGGTGGACGCTCTGTCAGCGGCCCTGCCAGAAGGACCGCATCTCTACCCCCCCGATGCGGTGAGCGATCAGCCGGAACAGCTGCTGCTGGCGGAGTTGATCCGCGAGCAGGTGCTGCAATACACCCGCGAGGAAGTGCCCCACTCGGTGGCTGTGCAGATCGAGCGCATCGTGGACGACGGTCCGCGGACGGCCGTGCTGGCCACGGTGCTGGTGGAGCGCAACAGCCAGAAGGGCATTCTGATCGGCAAGGGCGGGCGAATGCTGCGGGAGATCGGCAGCGGCGCCCGCCAGCAGATGCAGAAGCTGATCAACGGGCCGGTGTATCTGGAGTTGTTCGTGAAGGTGGTGCCCAACTGGCGCCGCAGTGCTTCCCGCCTGGCGGAACTGGGCTACCGGGGGGACAGCTGAGAGAATCCAGCGATGAGCGATCCCGCCACCTTTCCCCCCGCCACGATCGAGGCCTTCCTGCGCTTCTGCGAAGGCGAGTGGATGAGCCTACGTTCACGCTTTGTGCTCGGCGGCGCCGCCGAGACTGGCGCGGGCGATGAATGGCACAGCAGCGAGCGCGGTGAGCTGGTTGTGCGTTACCTGGAGGGTGCTCCGGGCGGCTTGAGCGTGGGTCCGAAAGACCAGCCACCGCGACAGCTCCTGTTTGCAGCTGATGGCAGCTTCAGCGCGGGTGATCAACAGGGCAGCTGGACCCTCTGGCCCGACGGCAGCCTCGAGCTGGTGAACGAGAACAACGGCACCGAGCTGCGCGAGCGCATCTGGTTCAACAAGCCCAACCTGCGCCTTCGTTCCACCATTGAGCAACCGGCCGACGGTCTGCCCGGGCGAGCCAGCTTCAGCTCTGAGATTCGGCGGGTGAGCAAGCCGACCGCAGCCGCCTGATCCGATGCGCCTTGATGTGGTGAGCCTGGCCCCCGAGGCGTTCGCCCCGCTACAGGGCCTGGGCGTCATCGGCCGCGCCTTCGCTGCCGGGCGGGCTGCACTGCACGTGCACAACCCCCGCGATTTCGCCCCCGACCGCTACCGCAAGGTGGACGATGAGCCCTACGGCGGCGGCGCTGGCATGGTGCTCAAACCTGAGCCGGTGTATGCGGCGGTGGAGAGCATCCCCGTGCTGACGAGGCGGCGGGTGCTCCTGATGAGCCCCCAGGGGACCCCACTGGAGCAGGCCGATCTACGCCGCTGGGCGGCGGACTACGACCAGCTCATTTTTCTTTGTGGCCACTACGAAGGCTTCGATGAGCGCATCCGCGCCTTGGCCGATGAAGAGGTGTCGATCGGCGATTTCGTGCTCACCGGCGGCGAACTGCCGGCGATGACGATCATCAACGGCGTGGTGAGGCTGCTGCCAGGAACCGTTGGCACCGAAGCCTGCCTTGAAGAGGAAAGCCACAGCGCCCTGCTACTGGAGCATCCCCACTACACCCGCCCCGCCGACTTCCGTGGCATGACGGTGCCCGACGTGCTGCGCAGCGGCGACCACGGCGCCATCGCTCGCTGGCGATCCCAACAACAGCAGGAGCGAACCCAGCGGCGCCGCCCCGACCTCTACGCCCGCTGGCGGGTGCAGCAACAGCAGCAGTAGCTGCAGTGCAGGACGGCCGCTCAGACCTGTGGCTTCTGTAGATCCCGCAGCGCCGTGAGCAGGGAAGCGGGGCTCTGAGGATCCACCATCAGCACACTGCCGGCAGGGGCGTTCGCCATCTGTTCGCCCATGGCCATCCAGTCGCGGGCGAGGAGCAAGCGAATCGCTTCAGCCGCCTGGGGGTTGGCCTGCATCGCCTCGGCCAGGCGTATTGCGGCATCGGCGCGGGCCTGTGCCAAGAGGGTTTGCTGCTGTGCCTGGGCCTCAGCCTCCAGCACAAGAGCCTGCTGCTTGGCCTTGGCATCGAGCACCAGCGCCTCGGCCCGGCCACGGGCCGCGTTGAGCTGCGACTCGCGCTCCCCCTCAGAGCGCAGGATCGCGGCGCGCTTCTCGCGCTCGGCGGTCATCTGCTGCTCCATCGCCTGCTGCACGCCCCGGGAGGGTTGGATGTCGCGCAACTCGACGCGGGTGACCTTCACGCCCCAGGGGTCTGTGGCCTGATCCAGCTCGCGCAGCAGCGCTTCATTCACTTCCTGGCGGGTGGTGAAGGTTTGATCGAGATCGAGCTTGCCCATCTCGGCGCGGATCTGGGTGAGCACCAGATTCACCATCGCCGCCTGCAGGTTGTCTACCGCGTAGTAGGCGCGGGAGTGCTCCAGCAGCTGCCAATAGACCACGGCATCCACTTCGATCGCCACGTTGTCGCGGGTGATGCATTGCTGCGGCGGGATATCGAGCACTCGCTCCTTCAGCGATTCATGGCTCACCACCCGCTCCACCACCGGCAACACAAACGACAGCCCCGGCTGCAGCTGGCGGTCGTACTTACCGAGCCGCTCCACCAGCCGTGACTGGCCGCCGCTGGTGACCTTCACCCCGTTGATCCCAAGAAAGGCAATCACCGCCAGAGCTGGCAAGCCGAAGAGGGTTTCCACAGGCCACGGGGCGCACTGGCTTCAAGCTAGGCAGCATGAGCGCGTTGCTCCACAGCCATGGTTCCAGCTCCGTTGATCTGGTTTCTGCTGGGCCTCGGTCTTTTGGCAGCGGAATGGCTCGGGGCTGAGTTCGATGGGCTACTGGCGGCGGCACTAGCGGCCTTGGCGTTGTCGGTGCTCACGGCGCTGGCGCCGGGCCTGGCGCTGGTCGGGCAGCTGCTGCTGTTCGCTGCCGCCTCGGCTGGGGTGCTGCTGCTGCTGCAGCGCTGGTCGCGGCGCCAGGCGCGCTCAATTCCAGCCAGTGGAGCCAGCGAACAGGCCACCGTGATCAGCGGCTTCACCAGCAACGAAACCAGTGGACGGGTGCGATGGCAAGGCCAGAGCTGGGCGGCGACCAACCTCGACCCCCGGCGCAGCATGGTGCCGGGCGAAGCAGTGCTGGTGATGGGGCGCGATGGCAACCAGCTGCAGGTGCTCAGCGCGGAGTGAGCACCTGCTCTCAAAACAGACGGAGATAGGGTCGGGCCAGACATCCAGAGCGTCATCGCCCCATCCCCATGCAGCTCCGCCTTGGCAACGGTTACGACATCCACCGCCTGGTGCCGGGCCGGCCGCTGATCCTCGGGGGCCAACAACTGAAGCATCCCGCCGGCCTGGGCCTTGATGGCCACAGCGATGCCGACGTGCTGGTGCACGCCATCATGGATGCCCTCCTCGGCGCCCTCTCCCTGGGCGACATCGGCAAATACTTTCCTCCCGACGATCCGCAGTGGAAGGGAGCCGACAGCCTGGTGCTGCTGGAGCAGGTGGTGGCGCTGGTGGCCGACCGGGGCTGGAGCGTGATCAATGTGGATTCGGTGGTGATTGCTGAGCGCCCCAAACTCAAACCTCACATCGAAGCGATGCGCACCGCCATTGCCGCCCGGATGGGTCTGGAACCTGATCAGGTGGGTGTGAAAGCCACCACCAACGAAAAGCTGGGGCCGGAGGGCCGCGAGGAGGGGATCTCCTGCCAGGCGGTGGCCCTGCTGCAGAAGCCATGAGCCGGCGCACGCTGGCTAGGGTTTTGGCCCATACGCTTTGCTTGCTGATGCTGCTGGCCGGCCATCCCGATGTGGCGATCGCAGAGCAGCAACAGCCGGGCGGCACCTTTGAGGTAGCGGTGGTGGAGCACCTGCGGGTGAAGGTGCCCGCTGAAGCCCGCCAAGCCTGGCTGGAAGCCGAACGGGGCAGCTGGGAACCCTGGCTGGCGCAGCAAGAGGGCTATCTGGGACGCGATCTGCTCTGGGATCCTGAGCGAGAAGAGGGCACGCTTCTGATCCGCTGGGCCAGCCGCGAGCAATGGAAAGCCATCCCGTTGGGCGAGGTGGAAGCCGTGCAGGAGCGCTTCGAGCAATTGGCCCGCCAAGCCACCGGCACCCGGCAAGGCAATCCCTTCCCGCTGGTGTTTGAAGGCGAGCTACAGCCGGCAGCATGACCGAAACCGCTCGGCTCGATCTGCAGCGCCGCCAACGGATCGGCATGGTGGAGGCCATCTGGGGCGAGCACAAAACCGCCGAGCAGATCGCGTCGATCCTGATGCGGCTGAAGCGTGCAGGAGAACTGGCGCTGGCCACCCGCGTGGATGCCGCCAAAGCGCAGGTCGTGGCGGAGCTGATCGAGGCCGAAACGTCAGGCGAGGCGCTCCTGGAGCAGTTGCGCTTTCATGCCGACGCCCGCTGCCTGAGCCTCGGGGATCCCGCGCCGCCGCGGCAAGAGCTCGGTGAGGTGCTAGTGCTCAGCGGCGGCACCAGTGATCTGCCGGTGGCCAGCGAAGCGCAGCTGGCCCTGCACTGGCATGGGGTGCGCTGCGAGACGTTGCTGGACGTCGGCGTGGCGGGGCTGCATCGGCTGCTGGGCCAGCTGGAGCGGCTGGAGCAGGCCCAGGTGCTGATCGCCTGCGCCGGGATGGAAGGGGCTCTGCCCACCGTGTTGGCCGGCCTGGTGCCACAACCGGTGATTGGGGTGCCGGTGAGCGTGGGCTATGGGGTGAGCGCCGGCGGCCAGGCAGCCCTGCACGGGATGCTGGCCAGCTGCGCCCCGGGGTTGAGCGTGGTGAACATCGACAACGGCTACGGCGCCGCAATGGCCGCCCTGCGGATCCTCAACAGTGGGCTGGGCCGCAGCCTCAACAATGGCCGCGCAATGGCTCGCGTGCAGGAGCCTTGAGCTCCAGCATCGCCTCCACCCACAGCTGCATCGAGCGGGGCAGCCGGCGTTGTTCGTAGCGCTCCAGGGCCTCGAGCAGCACGGGGCTGTTCACCCAGTGCAGAGAGCGCGCTGCCATCCGAGCCGTTCAGCTGAGCCGCACTGTGCGGGGTTGCGGGAGCCACGGCAACCCACCGAGGCCAACCTGAAGATCGGCTTCAGGGTTAGACCGTTGAAGGCGGGGAATCAGCCGTCTTGAGCGCGGCGGCCCAGGCACTGCTGCAGCTCGCGGGAGCGCTCCTCGGTTTCCACCTGATGCAGACGGCTCAGCAAAGCGTGCAGATCGCTACCTGCCAATTCGCCATTGGCCTGCCATTTCATGGCACGGGTTTCGGAATGGCGAACGGAGCCGGGCACGCAAGGGCAATGAAGTGGCCATCAACCTAAACATCCAGCCCGCCGCCAACCGCACTTACAACACCCATTCAGCGGAAGAGTTTCTGTAATTCGCCAAATCTTCAGAAAAAGCGAAGATCACCGCCTCAGAGATGCTTCAGATCGGGGTAGGCCGTGATCAATTCATCGGCGCTCAACACCTCGCCTGCGCCTTCGGGCTGCCAGATCACCTCAAGCGCCAACAGCTGATCGGAAGGCACCGAACCCACCACCCGCAGCGCCTCGCGCAGATCCTCACTGCCATTCACCGGCTTCAGGGTGATGCGGCTGCGGCTGGCCACCAACAGGGTCACAGCGATGTAATCGCTGGTGGCATCGGCATCACCAGCGCTGGCCGACGACGCCACGCCGCGGGAGCCGCCCACGTTGGTGGTGATCTCGCCGGCGAGCTTGCTGCGCTCGGTCATCGAGAGGCGGTTGAAGGTGGATTCAGCCGCCTGGAAGGGCACCTGACCCACCTCAGCGTTGGCGTACACCCACAGATCGGGATGACGCAGCAGCGCCAGGGTGCTGTCTTGAAGCACCCTCTGCAAACCGCTGCTGCTGCTGGTATCGGAGCTGGCAGCCAGGCTGCGCAGATCGCGCTGCAGCTCGCGGGCCGAGGCCAACAGACCCACCTGAAGCTGCGCAATCGCCACGGGGCCATCGGGCTGGTAGGTGCCGAGATCGCCGCCGCGCATGCCAGCGGGCAAGGCCTGTCCGCCGCTGCCACCGCCACGGAAGGCATTCAGCACCAAGCCCACCACCGCCATCAGCACCAGGAAGCCGAACAGGCCACCACCGCCGAAGAAAAACGGCACGATGAACGGAAAGCCAATGCCGCCGCCCAAGCCGCGCTGGTAGCCCCCACCGCTGTAACCGCCGCCGCCGTAGCTGCGGGGGATGGGAGCGGAGCGAAAGCTGCCGCCACCGATGCGGCCGCCACTGGCGGCATCCGCAGGCTGAGGGGCCAGCACCACAAGCGCCAGGGCCGCACTGAGCAGCGCAGGAAGCATCAGGCGACGAAACAAACGACGCAGCAGCGGCGTGGAGTGCTGTTCAGGCAAAACCAACCCCAGGAATTGCCATGAAATCTAAGAACCACCCCCCACGATGGTGACCACTTCCACGGCATCGGCTTCCCGTACGGGCTGATCTGCCCAACAGGCCCGGGGCAGGATCTCGCCGTTGAACTCCACCACCACCAGCTGTGGCTTGTAGCCACGCAGCTCCAGCAGCTGCAGCAGCGACAGCCCTGCAGGGCACGGAATCGGATCACCGTTCAGGCGCACTTCGATCGTGGATTCGCTCATCGGCCCAGTTCAACATCCGCGCCGCCATCGGCTTCAGCGGAGCCGAGCAGCGCCAGAAGCTCGCGGCTGGCTGCCGCGGGATCCGGGGCCGCGGTGATCGCCCGCACCACCGCCACCCGGCTGCAGCCCACGGCCTGAACCGCTGCCAGATTGCCGGCCTCGATGCCACCGATGGCAAAACAGGGGATCGGGCTTTCTGCCACCGCCTGGCGCACATAGTCGAGCCCCACGGGCTCACGACCGGGCTTGGTGGACGTGGCGTTCACCGGTCCCACACCCACGTAGTCGCAGCCATCAGCAACCGCCTCACGCAGCTGGCTGAGGGCGTGGGTGCTGCGGCCAATCAGCTTCTCGGGGCCGAGCAGCCGCCGGGCCAGCGCCGGCGGCAGATCGCCCTGCCCCAGATGCACGCCATCGGCATCCACCGCCAGGGCGATGTCGATGCGGTCGTTCACCAGAAACAGGGCGCCATAACGGCTACAGAGCTGGCGCAGCGCCTGGGCTTGCGCCAACCGGTCTGCATCGGTGATCGATGCACCATCAGCGCCCAGGCTGCCCTCCTTGGCGCGGTACTGCACCAGGCGCACGCCACCCTCAAGCGCTGCTTCCACCACAGCCTCGAGCTGTGGGGATGGACTGGTGATCAGATACAGCCGGCTGCTTTGCATCTGCGCCCGGCGCTGATCGCCTTCCGGGCAGGCCCGCAGCAACTCCACCTCCAGGTCGTAGAGGGCATAGCGAATCGCGGCAGCCTCCGCGGCAAGGATTGGGTCCTCCGCGCGGCCGAATTCCTCCAGCACCCGCAGCGCCTCCTGCACCCGGCCGCAGTTGGCCGCCACCACCGCCGCAGGCTCATGCCGCTCAGCCTGGGCGGGGTGGGCCATCCCTGCCGCCACATCGCCGGCTGTATGCCGCGCCTGCTTGTAGCGATCGGCATGGAGCAGCCCCAACCGCTGGCGCAGATCCTTGAGCCGGGCCACCAGATCGGCACGATCGAGGCCGAAGCGGCACCAGTCTTCCACCACCCGCAGGCCCTCGCGGGCGCGATCGAGGTTGGCGTCGAGCAGGCGCAACACCGGCTGGGGTTGTGCGGGGGCCGTCATAAACAGAACTGAGGCGAGAAGGGCTGTTTAGGGTGTGCGCACACATGCCATCACAGGGGCCATGGCGCAGGGCGGATCCGACAGCCCAATGCTGGTGCTGATCTCAGGGATTCTGCTGCTGGGGGCTATCGCCGCCTTCATCAGCTGGGGCCTGGCCAACGCTTACCCCGCCGGCTGAACCCAACAGCTGCTCAGCCGTAGCCGCATCACGGGCGATCTGCGCCACCAGCGCTTCGAGGCTCTCGAAACGCTGCTGTTGCCGCAGCAGGGCCACCGGCTCCACCAGCAGCTCCGCCCCCTCCAGCTCCAGGCGCCTGCCCAGCAGGTGCACCTCCACTGCCGAGGGAGCCGTGGGATCCACCGTGGGCTGGGGGCCGAGATTCATCACCGCGGCCAGGCGCTGGCCAGGGAGTAGTTCACCCTGCAGCCACACCCAGGCGGCATACACACCCTGCTGGGGCAGAAACTTGCGCCCATCCACCTGCAGGTTGGCAGTGGGCCAACCCAGTTCGCGGCCCAGGCCGCGCCCCCGCACCACCCGACCACCAAAGCGATAGGGCCGTTCCAACAGGGCAGCCGCCTCCTGCAGCTGTCCGGCCTCGAGCGCCCGGCGGATCCGGCTGCTGCTCAAGCGGCCGGTGCTGTCGCTGAGGATCGGCTGAACCAGCAGCGCAATGCCGCGCTCAGCGCATAAATCCCGCAGCGTGTGGATATCGCCAGCGCGGCCGGCGCCGAAGCGGAAGTTCTCGCCCACAGCCACCAACTGGGCCTGCAGTTGCTGCACCAGCACCTGCTCCACAAAGTGCTCCGGGCTGAGGGCCGCCAGCTCCGGTGTGAACGGCACCAGCACCAGCTGCTCGATGCCGAGAGGCTCCAGCAGATCAATTTTTTCGGCGGGGAGATCCAGGCGCAGCCGGGCCTCGCCGTAGAGCACCTCGCGCGGATGGGGCCAGAAGCTCACCACCGTGGGCACCAGTTGCGCTGGCGCGGCCCGCTCGACCACCGCAGCAATCACCCGGCGGTGCCCCCGGTGCAGCCCATCAAAACTGCCCAGGGCAATGGCTGTGGGCCTTGCGGCTTGCTCAGGACTGCGCAGAGGAATCAAGGCCGTTTCACCAACAAGCGCATCCAGGCCCTCGCCCCAGGCATCCTCCCATGGCAGGTTTGGGCCATCTCCGGCGCCCTCGCTCCTTCCCATGGCCGATCGCCTCGACCTGCAACTGATCTCGGCTGCCCTACGGCGGATGGGCTGGATTCGGCTCTGGTCCCAGGTGGTGCTGGGGGTTGTGGTGCTGGGTGTGCTGCTCTTCAACAACATCGGTGGTCAGATCGCTGCCCGCGCCGACAAAGCCTTAGGCCTGGGGCCAGGGCTGTCGCTCACGAGCCTGGCCTTTGTGGTGCTGCTCTGGTCGATCTGGCAGAGCGGCCTGATCGTGCGCTGCGGGCGGGCCCTCAACGGTCCGGTGCACCCCAGCAAAGGTGAAACTGCCCGGCTGATCAAACGCAGCGTGCTGGCCGACCTGGTGGGTCTCACCCTCGGAACCGTGGGCTACCAATCGCTGGCCGGAAGCCTGTTTGTGCAGGCCTCGATGCAGGCGGGCTTCGCCTTCGGCGGAGCCATGACCACCCCGGGCGGGAGGATCACCAACTATCCGATCACCTCACTCGAGATGCTGTCGGTATTGAGCAACACGCAGGTGCTGTTTGCCCACGTGATCGGGCTTTGGATCAGCATCTGGATGCTGCAGCGGATCTACCGGCCCAGCGGCAGCTGAGGTAGCGCCGCAGCATCCCCCCTCCAGAACAGCTCTGGCTGCAGCGGCGTCAGCGACACACCGCCAGCGGCCACGTGGGCCACATCAATCGGCCAGTCGGCGGGCCCGGCCACCTCAGCCTCCAGGTCGTTCGCCACCTCACCTGCCAGCCAGTAGTAGGTGCGGCCGCGGGGATCCACCCGCTTGTCGAACTGATCGGTGTAGCGGCGCACGGCCTTGCGGCACCAGCGCAGCGGGCCGATCGCCTCTTCTGCCAACGGCGGCACATTCAGATTGAGCAGCACGCCCTGGGGCCAGCCTGCGGCATGCACCTGCTCCGCCACATCGAGAGCGATGCGGGCAGCGGGATCGAACTGCCGCCACTGGAAATCGGCGCTGCTCACCGCCAGGGCTGGCAGCCCCTCAATCGTGCCTTCCATGGCAGCGCTCACCGTGCCGGAATAAAGGGTGTCGGTGCCGAGGTTGGGGCCGTGGTTGATGCCGGAGAGCACCAGATCAGGCCACTCCTCCAGCAGGGCGAACAGGGCCAGCTTCACGCAGTCGCTGGGGGTGCCACTGCAGGCCCAGGCGGTGATGCCGGGGGCGAACAGCTCGTCAGCCCGCTCCGCCCGCAGGGGGGTCTGCAGGGTGAGGCCGTGGCCGGTGGCGGAGCGCTCCTGATCGGGGCACACCACCGTCACCTGATGACCGCGAGCTGCAGCTTCGGCGGCCAGGGTGCGGATGCCGGCGGCGAACACGCCGTCGTCGTTGCTGATCAGGATCCGCAAGGGGTTGGGGTGACTGCCTGGAGGCTAGAGGCCGTCTTCTTAAAGTCACGGGCTACCGGAACACAGCCGTGAGCGCCACGATCAGCCTGCAGCAGCTCACCGACCAGCTCGATCAGCTGGAGGCTGAAGCCGCCAAGGCTATCGGCGCCGCCTGCTCAGCCAGCGAGCTCGAAGAGCTGCGTGTGGGGCTGCTGGGCAAGAAGGGCAAGCTCTCGGCGGTGCTGGGCGCCATGGGCAAGCTGCCCGGCGATGAGCGGCCGCTGGTGGGCCAGCGGGCCAACGTGCTCAAGGAGCAGGTGCAGGGGCTGCTGAGCGAGCGGCTCTCCGCCGTGAAGGCCGCCGCCATGGCTGAGCGGATCGCCGGAGAAACCCTCGACGTGACCATGCCGGCCACTTACACCCCGGCCGGCCACCGCCATCCCCTGATCAGCACGATCGAAGAGATCGTCGACATCTTTGCCGGCCTCGGTTACCGGGTGGAGGAAGGCCCGGAGATCGAAAGCGACCACTACAACTTCACCGCCCTCAACATCCCGGCGCACCACCCGGCGCGGGACATGCAAGACACCTTTTATCTGAGCGAGCACGAGCTGCTGCGCACCCACACCTCACCGGTGCAGATCCGCCACCTGGAAAAGAACCCGCCGCCGGTGCGGATCGTGGCGCCCGGACGCGTGTATCGCCGCGATGCCGTGGATGCCACCCATTCGCCGGTGTTCCATCAGGTGGAGGTTCTGGCCATCGATGAGGGCCTTGATTTCAGCCACCTGCGCGGCACCGTGACCACCTTTCTGCAGCGCTTCTTCGGCGATCTGCCGGTGCGCTTCCGCGCCAGCTACTTCCCCTTCACCGAGCCTTCCGCCGAGGTGGATGTGCAGTGGCGCGGCCGCTGGCTCGAGGTGATGGGCTGCGGGATGGTGGATCCGGCGGTGCTGGAAGGCCTGGGCATCGACCCCGAGCGCTACAGCGGCTTCGCCGCCGGCTTGGGGGTGGAGCGCTTCTGCATGGTGCGCCACGGCATCGACGACATCCGCCGCCTGTTCACCTCCGACCTCCGCTTCCTGGAGCAGTTCTGAAGCGGAGTTCCGCTGGCGATCAGTGGATCGGAAGGGCACCCATAAAATCAGCTGATCGTCAGCCCTCGTTCCCTGTCAGTGCCCTGCGTCGGCCTCATCGTTAACGACGGCAAGGACCTGGCTCTCGCCACCGCCGACGCCATCGAGACCCGCCTGCGTGGCGCGGGTTATGAGCTGCTGCGGGCCAGCAGCTCCGCAGGGATGGTGGGCTTCGCCAACCCGGATCAGCACCTGCGCGCCAAGGGCCACGCCGCCTGCGTGCCATCCAACTTTGATGCGTCCATGGCGATGGCCATGGTGCTGGGTGGCGACGGCACGGTGCTGTCCGCGGCACGGATGACGGCGCCGATTGATGTGCCGATCCTCACGATCAACACCGGCCATTTGGGCTTCCTGGCCGAAACCTATCTGCCAGAACTTGAGCAGGCCCTCGAGCAGGTGATCGCTGGCGAGTGGACCGTGGAGGAGCGAACCACCCTGGTGGTGAGCGTGATGCGAGGCGAGCAGCGCCGTTGGGAGGTGCTCTGCCTCAACGAGATGGCATTGCACCGCGAACCACTCACCTCGATGTGCCATTTCGAGATCGCCGTGGGCCGCCATGCCCCGGTGGATATCGCCGCCGATGGGGTGATCCTCTCCACTCCCACCGGCTCCACCGCCTATGCCCTCAGTGCCGGCGGCCCGGTGATCACCCCCGATTGCCCTGTTCTGCAACTCACCCCGATCGCACCCCACTCGCTCGCGTCACGGGCGCTGGTGTTCAGCGATCAGGAGCCGGTCACGGTGTTTCCGGCCACGCCCGAGCGGTTGATGATGGTGGTGGATGGCAGCGCTGGTTGCTACGTGTGGCCGGA
>NZ_JBIPMN010000215.1:0-3613 GCF_044369115.1 Vulcanococcus sp.
GGCCCATGGCCCACTGCTGCTGTTGGCGGTGAGCGGTGTGCTGGGGATCGCGCTGGGCGACAGCTTTTATTTCGCGGCTTTGCGGCGGCTGGGCACCCGCCGCACGCTCACCATCGATGCCGGCGGGCCTGCGGTGGCTTCCCTGGGTGGGATGGTCTGGCTGGCGGAGGTGCCGGAGCCGCTCCACTGGTTCGGTCTGGGTCTGATCACTGTGGCGCTGTTGCTTGTGGCGGGGCAGCGTTCGGGTGATGCCCTGACAGGGCAACAGCAGATGCAGGGTGTGGTTCTGGCTCTGGGGGCGCTGCTCTGCGGCAGTGCTGGAGCACTGGTGTCCCGCGCGGCGCTGCGTGATGCCGCTTTCGATCCGCTGCAGTCGGCCCTGGTGCGGGTGCTGGCGGCGGGCTTGGTGTTGCTGCCCTTGCTGCGGGGCTGGCGAACCAGGGGATGGGGCCCGCGGCCTCCGCTCCGGCGCTGGCCCCTGGGATTGCTGGCGACGCTGCTCGGAACCACCGCAGGCATCGCCCTGCAGCAGTTGGCGTTGCAGCGGTTGCCGGGCGGGATCGCGGTGGCGCTGCTAGCCACCGCTCCGCTGATGGCGATCCCCCTGGCTCACCTGGAAGGGGACTGGCCGGGATGGCGGGGATGGCTGGCCGGCTTGCTGGCCCTGAGCGGCGTTAGTGCTCTGGTGGCTTGAGCGTGGTGCCCAGCCGTTGATCAGCCTGTTGCTGTCCCCACTGCACCAGGTCGCTGATCTCGAGCGCCAGCGGTGGTTTGTGCAGTTCCAGGCCGATGGCATCCAGTTGAACGGCGGCCTTGGCTAGTTGCTCAACCAACACCGGAATAAAGGTGGGATCCACCGCCAGGTTGGGTTGTTGGTGGGCCCAGGCCATCAGGCCCTCCTGGGCTGGCATGGCGGCGGTGCCTTGGGCGGCCTGCTGCAGGCAGCGCAGGCTGTGGGCCAGCAGGCGTAGGTGATGACGCTCCAGTGCCGGAAGCAGCGTGCTTTCCAGCTCCTGAAGGTCGTGTTCGCTCAGCACGGCTGCAGCAGAAATCCGCAGGAGTTGCCGCCATCGAGCAGCCAGTGCACCCGCTCCACAGCGCAGTCGGGAAAGGTGTGCCGAATCAGCTGCAGCTCCTGATCGCACACGCAGGGGAACTGTTCAGCGATCTTCATCACCGAGCAGTGGAATTCGCTGATCACCCATCCTTCGCCCTTGGGGTTGGGCGTGTAGTCGGCCACGTAGCCCTCTCGCCGGCGCAGATCCACGAGCCGCTCGATGCGCTCCCTCAGGCTGCCGTCGCCGATCAGGCGGCGGTAGTCGGAGGCTTTTTCAGAGGCCTGGCTCTGCAGCAGCTGATCCACCATCTCGGTGGGCAGGCTGGTGGCCATCGAACTGAGCAGCCCCAAGGCGAAATGTTCGCTGCCGTTGGGGAACTGGCGGCGGCCTGTGGCTGTGAGCCGCCAAAGATTGGACGGGCGCCCAGGTCCCTCGGGAGCCGGACTGGCTTCCACGAGCCCTTCTTCTTCTAAGGAGCGCAGGTGGCGCCGCATCACCTGGACAGATACTCCAAGGGATCCAGCCAGTTGCGCCGCGGTGATTTCACCCTGACGCAACATCAGGGTGAGCGCTGCCTCTCGGGTGGGTGCCTGCGTTGAGGCGCTCATGACCAACTCTTTACCACCACACCATGCCACGCCTGTTCGGGCTCTGACGAGTGGCCCGTGCTGGTGCGCCCACACGTCACAATGCAGCGTCACCCCCGGGTGCCGCCCGTGTGCTTTAGGGTCAACTTGCGAAACAGCTTGGTTTCGTAACTGCTGGCCAAGCCCGCACGGGCACAACGCTCCGCCTCGCCTTTGCCCTCATGTCTGAAGCTCCTGCCCCCCAAGCCAGCGACAGCCTTGAGGTGATCCGCAAGTTCGCGGAAACCTACGCCCAGCGCACGGGCACCTATTTCTGCAGCGACCCCAGCGTTACGGCGGTCGTGCTCGAGGGTCTGGCTCGCCATAAGGATGAGCTCGGTGGTGCCCTGTGCCCCTGTCGCCATTACGAAGACAAGGAGGCCGAGGTGGCCCAGGCCTTCTGGAACTGCCCCTGCGTGCCGATGCGTGAACGCAAAGAGTGTCATTGCATGCTGTTCCTCACCGAAGACAACCCCTTCCGCGGCGAGAAGCAGACGATCACGCTCGAAGAAGTGAAAGCCCATTGCGCCGGTTGAAGGTCCGATCATGAGCAACGCACAGGCTGTTGGTGATCTGGTGAGCCAGCCGTACAAGTACGGCTTCGTCACTGATATCGAAACGGAAAAGATCGCCAAGGGCCTCAGCGAGGACGTGGTGCGCTTGATCTCCAGCAAGAAGGAGGAGCCTTCTTTCTTGCTGGATTTCCGCCTGCGTGCCTACAGGCAGTGGCTGCAGATGAGTGAGCCCGATTGGGCCGCTCTCGGTTATCCGGCGATCGACTACCAAGACGTGGTGTACTACGCCGCGCCCAAGCAGCAGCAGAAGAAGGCCAGCCTCGATGAGGTGGACCCAAAACTGCTCGAAACCTTCGACAAGCTCGGCATCCCGCTCAGCGAGCAGAAGCGCCTGTCGAATGTGGCTGTCGACGCGGTGTTCGACAGTGTGTCGATCGCCACGACCTACAAGGAAAAGCTGGCTGAGCACGGGGTGATCTTTTGCTCGATCAGCGAGGCAGTGAAAGAACACCCTGAGCTGATTGAGCGTTATCTCGGCACTGTGGTGCCCAGTAACGACAACTACTTTGCTGCGCTTAATTCCGCCGTCTTCAGCGATGGCTCCTTCGTGTTCATTCCCAAAGGCGTGGAATGCCCGATGGAGCTCTCCACTTATTTCCGCATCAACTCGGGCGATACAGGCCAGTTCGAACGCACCCTGATCGTTGCGGAAGAGGGTGCTTCGGTCAGCTACCTCGAAGGCTGCACTGCCCCGATGTTTGACACCAATCAGCTGCACGCAGCTGTGGTTGAACTGGTGGCTCTCGATGATGCCGCGATCAAATACTCCACCGTTCAGAACTGGTACGCCGGTGATGAAAACGGCGTGGGAGGCATCTACAACTTCGTGACCAAGCGCGGCCAGTGCCGTGGCGACCGCAGCAAGATCAGCTGGACCCAGGTGGAAACCGGCTCAGCCATCACCTGGAAGTACCCCAGCTGTGTGCTGCAGGGCGCCGATTCGGTGGGTGAGTTTTATTCCGTGGCTCTCACCAACAACAAACAGCAGGCCGATACCGGCACCAAAATGATTCACGTGGGGCCTCGCACGCGCTCCACCATCGTGAGCAAGGGCATCAGCGCGGGTCGCTCTGCCAATAGCTATCGCGGTTTGGTGCAGATCGGCCCGAAAGCGCTGGGGGCACGCAACTACAGCCAATGCGATTCGATGCTGATCGGCGATCAGGCGGCCGCCAACACCTATCCCTACATCCGCTCCCAGCAGCCTCAGGCTTCGGTGGAACACGAAGCGAGCACCTGCCGCATCTCAGAAGACCAGCTCTTCTATCTCCAGAGTCGTGGAATCGGCTTTGAAGAGGCGGTTTCGATGATGGTGAGCGGCTTCTGCCGCGACGTGTTCAACCAGCTGCCGATG
>NZ_JBIPMN010000216.1:0-3596 GCF_044369115.1 Vulcanococcus sp.
AAACGGCCGGGCATCGGCGCCGCCGGGCACGCTCTGCAGCACCGGCGTTTCGATCTCCAGGAAGCCGCGCTCATCCAGCCAGCGGCGGATCGCGCTCACCGCCACCGCCCGCCGGCGGAAAGTTTCGCGGGTGTGGGGCGACACGATCAGGTCGAGGTAGCGCTGCCGGTAGCGCTTCTCCACATCGGCGAGGCCGTGCCACTTATCAGGCAGTGGCTGCAGGCTCTTGCTGAGCATCTGCCACTGCTTCACCTTCACCGAGAGCTCGCCGCGGTCGGTGCGGCGTAGGGTGCCCTGCACGCCGATCAGATCGCCTGCATCCACCAGGGAGGTGATGTGCGCGAAGGCCCCAGGCGGCGGCGCATCGGGAGAGGCCGCCTCAAGCGTGGCTTTCTCCAGAAACAGCTGGATCGGGCCCGTTTCATCGGCCAGCGTGAAAAAGGCGAGCTTGCCCATCACGCGGCGGGTCATCACCCGGCCAGCCACGGCGACCACCACGTCGCGCTCCTCGCCATTGGCGAGATCCGCATGGGCTTGCTGCAGCTCGGCAGTGCGGTGGCTGGGCTCAAAGCGCAGCGCATAGGGCCCCTGGCCCAGCTCAGAGAGGGCCTTGCCTTTCTCGAGGCGGGTCTCGCGCAGCTCAGACAAAGGACCGGTGCAACTCAGCGTGCGGCCATCCTGCAGGAGCGTGGTGCAGCCGAAGCCCGGATCAGCCTCAGCCTGCAGCAGCCATTCCCGGCAGCTCACCCACACGCTGGGAGGCGTAGCCGGTGCCGCGCACCGTGAGGATCAGCTCGGGGTTGCGGGGATCAGGCTCGAGCTTGCCGCGCAGGCGTGCCACGTACACATCCACCACGCGCAGATCCGCAGCGCGGCGCGGCGGGTAGCCCCAAAGCTGCTCCAGGATTTCGGCGCGGGGCACCACCCGGCCGGGCTCAAGGAACAGCAGCTCCAGCAGGCTGAATTCGGTGTAAGTGAGGCCAATGCGCTCACCGTCGCGGGTCACCTGGCGGCGGTTGGTGTCCACCACCAGATCCCCCACCCGCAGCACGCCTTGGCCCGGCGTCACATCACGGGGTTCGGCAGCGGCGGAGCCGCGGCCCACCCGGCGCAGGATCGTGGCGATCCGGGCTTCAAGCTCCTTGGGGCTGAAGGGCTTGGGCAGATAGTCGTCGGCGCCGAGATCCAGGCCAGCCACCCGCTCAGCAATGGCATCAAGGGCCGAGAGGAAAATGATCGGCACGCACGATTCAGCCCGCAGCCGCCGGCACACGGCGAAGCCATCGAGCTTGGGCAGCATCACGTCGAGCACGACGAGATCGGGCTGCTCCTGGTGGAACAGGGTGAGTGCTTCTTCACCGTCTTCAGCGCACACCACCCGGTAGCCGGCCAGCTGCAGGCGCATCACGAGCACACGGCGCACGGCCGGCTCGTCATCCACAACGAGCAAGGTGGCGCGGTGGCCCTCCGGCCCAGACGCGGCTCCCGACGCATCACCGAGTTGGTGCTGGTCGCCGAGGGCCATACGCACAACAGGTGATGAAGAAGCGCAACGATACATCTCAGGATGAACCTTTCGCAGCCCAAACCGCCTGAAAACAGGGCTATCAGGGGAAGTCTTAAGGATTTCTTCCGGCGTGGGATTTAACGGTTGGCCTGCCCGGCGAAGCGCCCCACCGCATAGGCGTTCCACTGCCGCTCCGCTTCCGCCAAAGCCGCATCACTACTGATCTGGCCGAGCATCGCCCGCTGCAGCTGCGTATACACAATCGCCTGCAGCCGCTTCACGCCCGGGCTGGCGGGCACGAGCACCCGGGCCTGGGCGAGGGTGTCGGCCGAGAGCAGGCGGGCTTGCTGCACCAGGGCCTCCGGCTGGTTGGCTGACTGCTCGGCCCCGAGCTTGCGGCGCAGCTGCTGCAACGCCCCGGGGGAGGAGGGCAGCACCCGGGCCTGCTCAGCAAAACGCTGCTGATTCGCCGCATCGGTGAGAAACAAGGCAAACTCCGCCGCCTTGCCCGCCACCTTGCTCTGGCGAGGAATGGCCAGGGTCATCACCGCCACGTTGGCTTCACCGTTGGCACCGGTGATCGGGGGGTAGGGGCGGGTTGCGGCCGCGATCTGCGGGGCGTTGGTTTGGATGCTGCGCAGAAACTCGGCGCCGCTGCCCACCTGGGCCAGCTCACCGCTCTGATAAAGCTCGATGGCACGGCGGTAGCCCTGGCTCACCACCTCGCGCGGCAGCAGACCGCGACGGTAGAGATCAGTCCAGAAGGCGAAGGCCTGGCGGCCGGCAGGGCTGTTGAAGGCGGCGCGCTGATCGGGGCCCAGCAGGGTCACCCCCATCTGCACCAGGCTCTCCAGCAACTCGGCGGAGTCGTCAGGAACGACGGTGACGAACAGGGCGTAGCGGCCGGTGCGGCGGCGCACCACTTCGGCATAAGCAGGCACCTCGGCCCAGCTGCGGGGCGGGGCGCTGTAGCCCGCCTGCTGCAGCAAGCGCGTGTTGGCCAGGGTGATCCGGGCGGTGAGATACCAGGGGATCGCGAACTGCTGGGGCTGGCCATCGGGCCCGGCACTGCGGCCCGCCTGCCAGATCAGGGGCAGATAGGCCTGTGGCGCCCCCGGGGGGAGCACCGCGTCCAGCGGCAGCAAGCCACCTTTGCTGGCCAGGTTGGCCGCGAACAGCGGGTTGAGGTTCACCACATCGGGCGCCGTGCGGGCGAACACCGCCGCCAGCAGCTTGCGCTCCACCGAGCCCCAGGGGATATCGGTCCACACCACGCGGTAGCCCGGGTTCTGCTGCTCCCAGGCGGCGATCACGCCCTGGAGGTAGGCGTTGAACTTCGGCGCCAGATCGAGGGTCCAGAACTGAATCGTGCGCTCAGAGGCAGCCGGCGGCGCCGCACCCCGGCAGGCGCTGAGGCCCACGGCCAGCGCAGCACCCGCCGCGCCAGCGGCGAGCCGGCGCAGCAGCGATCGGCGGCGCAAGGGAGGCCTGGCAGTGGTGGTGGGCTGACGGGTCATCGGTTCAACTCCTCAGGTCGGCGATGCGGCGCCAGCGCAACAGCAACAGCGAGCAGAGCACCGGTGCGAGCAAACCGGTGATCAGGCTCTGGGCCACCAGGGTGTGCAGGCCAGCCTCCACCAGTGGCAGTTGGCCGCCCCACAGCAGCTGCAGCAACACACTCGCCCCTAACAGCAACGCGCCGAGCAGCGCCAACAAGCCCAGGTTGTAGCTGCGCTCGATCGGCACCCCGCGCCGGCCGATCCGCCCCCACCACCAGCCGAGCAGCATCAACACCGGCACCTCGCTGGCCAGGCCCAGGTGCAAGCCATCCAGCACCAACCCGAGGCAGAGGCCGGCGATGGCACCGGAAGCAGGCCCATCCACCAAGGCCCAGGGCAGCAACCAGAGCACAGCCCAGCTGGGAGCCACCCCGCCGATCTTCAGAACTGCCGGCGAGGCCAGAGTGAGCAGAGGCACCGCCAGGCCCGTGGCCCCGCACCAGCGCTGACGGTGCAACACCCCCATGGCTAACGGGTCACCACCTGCACCCAATCCACCGCATCCACCGGCGCGCTGAGCTGCACCGCCG
>NZ_JBIPMN010000062.1:0-12782 GCF_044369115.1 Vulcanococcus sp.
GCCCTCAAGGCTGAGGCCGTGGCCTTCCGCACCGCCCTCGACACCATCGGCCGCTTCACCGTGAAGAAGCAAACCGGTGGCGACGACGTGCTGTTCGGCACCGTGACCAACGGCGACGTGGCCGAGGCCATCGAAGCCGCCACCAAGAAAGAAGTGGATCGCCGCGACATCACCGTTCCCGAAATCCACCGCACCGGCACCTACAAGGTGCAGGTGAAGCTGCACAGCGAAGTAACCGCTGAGATCAACCTGGAAGTGGTGAGCCACTGATCTGCACGCACCAACCAGGCGTTGCATCCCGTGAAGCTCACGGGACAATGACGATCCCCTTCGCCGCCAGGCCCCGCAGGGTCTGGCGGTTTTTTGTTCCCCACCACCCCACTTCGGCCTCCCCTCCGCCATGGTGAGCGTTCCTCTCAGCAACCTCGAGCCCGAGGAGGGTCAGGGCCGCCGGCCGGGCTCCCGAGGCCGGCCCCGCGATGAGGCCAGCTTCGAGGCGATGCCCGATGGCGTGCCGCCGCAAAACCTTGAGGCCGAGGAAGCGGTGCTCGGCGGCATCCTGCTCGACCCCGACGCCATCGGCCGCGTGGCCGATGTACTGCAGCCGGAGGCTTTTTATCTCACGGCCCACCGCGAGATCTATCGCACCGCCCTGATGCTGCACGGCCAGGGCAAACCCACCGACCTCACGGCGATGACCGCCTGGCTGGCGGACACCGGCGCCCTCGAGAAGGTGGGCGGCAGCGGCCGGCTCGTGGACCTGGTGGAGCGCACCCTCTCCACCGCCTCGATCGACCAGGTGGCGCGCCTGGTGATGGACAAGTTCCTGCGCCGCCAGCTGATCCGCTCCGGCAATGAAGTGATCCAGCTGGGCTTTGATCAGAGCAAGCCGATGGAGCAGGTGCTCGATGAGGCCGAGCAGAAGATCTTTGCCATCAGCCAGGAGAAACCCAGCACCGGCCTCACCCCCACCGCCGAGATCCTCACCGCCACCTTCAACGAGATCGAGAGCCGCTCGCTGGGCACCGCGGTGGCCGGCATCCCGGTGAACTTCTACGACCTGGACGCCATGACCCAGGGGCTGCAGCGCAGCGATCTGATCATCATTGCCGGCCGCCCCGCCATGGGCAAAACGGCGATCACGCTCAACCTGGCCAAGAACGTGGCCCAGCTGCACAAGCTGCCGGTGTGCGTGTTCTCCCTGGAGATGAGCAAGGAGCAGCTCACCTATCGCCTGCTGGCGATGGAGGTGGGGATCGAAAGCGGTCGCCTGCGCACCGGCCGGCTGCAGCCGGAGGAATGGCCGCTGCTCGGCCAGGGCATCAGCACCCTTGGCCAGATGCCGATCTACATCGACGACAAACCCAATGCGGGCGTGCTGGAGATGCGCTCGCTCTGCCGGCGGCTGATGGCCGAATCCGGCAAGGAGCTGGGGGTGGTGGTGATCGACTACCTGCAGCTGATGGAGGGCGGCGGCTCCGACAACCGCGTGCAGGAGCTCTCCCGCATCACCCGGGGCCTCAAGCAGATGGCCCGCGAGCTCAACGTGCCCGTGATCGCCCTCTCCCAGCTCAGCCGGGGCGTTGAGGCGCGCACCAACAAGCGCCCGATGCTCTCCGACCTGCGGGAATCGGGCTCGATCGAGCAGGACGCCGACTTGGTGCTGATGATCTACCGCGACGAGTACTACAACCCCGACACGCCCGATCGCGGCATCACCGAAATCATCGTGACCAAGCACCGCAACGGCCCGGTCGGAACGGTGAAGCTGCTGTTCGAGCCGCAGTTCACCCGGTTCCGCAATCTGGCGGCGTGAGCCCTCAGCAGACCAATCGTAATACAGCTAAATTGAACGTATTACACGAGGCTGGCGGCTATGGCCCTCACTGTGCGGCTCGATCCCGAAACAGAGCACTGCCTCGATGAACTCTTGGCC
This sequence comes from Vulcanococcus sp., assembly GCF_044369115.1. GTDB lineage: Bacteria > Cyanobacteriota > Cyanobacteriia > PCC-6307 > Cyanobiaceae > Vulcanococcus. The sequence goes on from NZ_JBIPMN010000062.1 coordinate 1,937, forward strand.
GGCAGCGACCAGGACAAAAGCTCACTGGTGCGTGAGCTAATCCGTGAACGCTGGCAGCAGCAACAGAAGCAGCCCACCATCACCGAAAAGCTGGGGGGGCATCCCGACCACTTCCTGGACACCCTTCCTGCGGGGAGCTCCGAGCGCTCGAGGCGCCGCCAGCTACTGGCCGACCGTCTGGCGCTGCGCGCCGAGGGCCGCCAAACGTGAGAAGGATCCTTGTTGATTCCGGCATTCTGCTGAGCTACTACCAGCGCAGAGAGCCTCTGCACGCAGCCGTACTTGCGTTCTTCGATCGGACGCCAGCACAACTCATCACCTCTCCAATCTGCGTGGCAGAGGTGCTTTGGCTACTCGGCGATCCCGGTGATTCCAGAGCGCTCGCAGCCCAGAACCATCTGCTCAGAGCCGTGAGCACCGGCAGCATTGAAGCCGCTCCCCTCGAGCCAGCGGATTACTCACGGGTGGCCGATCTCAACGAGCGCTACGCGGATCTACCAGGCGACTTCGCTGATCTCACCTTGGTCTGCCTGTCTGAACGGCTACAAATCGCAGAAATCCTTACCCTCGACAGCGACTTCGAGGTGTACAGGCGCTTCCGGCGCGAACCCTTTCAGCGTATCCAGCTCGGCTGAGAGCGATCGAGCTGGCATTGCCACCAGCACAAAGCGTTTCGTTATGCCACCGGCGGTGCGCCTTGTTGTGCCGTGGCCAAGCAGAGCGTGCCTGTGCGTGTGGAGCCTGAACTCGTGCGCTGGTTCCGGGAGGAAGCGCACATTCCCTTGGGCGAGGCCGTGAACGAGGGCCTGCGGGAACTGCAGCAGCGGCTGCTCAACGAACAACTGCAGCAGCGCATCGACCAGGAACTGGCCGAAGGCGAAGCACTGGTGAGCGAAGCGGATCTGAGCTACTGGGATCAGCTCAGCGATGTCTGAGATCTCGGAAGTTTTTGAGCCAGGCAGCGTGCTGATCCGCCGGGCTGAGCGAGAGGGTGGCGACGGAAAGCTGCGCCCATGCGTGGTGATCTCCAGCTCAGCCAGAGGACGAAACGCAACAGCGGAGACCGTGCTCGTGGTGCCACTGACCTCAGACACCGATGGGAAGCAGCGCTTGCCCACGCCGGTGATCGCACCGGATCCGGGCAATGGCCAACTGCAGCGTTCAGCCGCCCTGTGCGGACGCGTGAGCTGCGCCGCGTGCGGCTAGGGGTGGCTGCGGTGATCGGCCTCAGCGACCTGCTCACAGCAGCAAGCATCGAGCGAGCATCACGGCCATAGAGAATTGGCTGATGGTCTTCAGCACCCCGCCTACCGAGCACTTCGACGTGATCGTTGTGGGCGGCGGCCATGCGGGCTGTGAAGCGGCGATCACCGCGGCCCGGCTGGGCTGCTCCACCGCACTCTTTTCGCTCAATCTCGATCGCATCGCCTGGCAGCCCTGCAACCCGGCCGTGGGCGGCCCGGCCAAGAGCCAGCTGGTGCATGAGGTGGATGCCCTCGGCGGCGTGATCGGACGCCTGGCGGATGCCACAGCCCTGCAGAAGCGCATCCTCAACGCCAGCCGCGGCCCGGCGGTCTGGGCCCTGCGCGCCCAGACCGATAAACGCCAGTACGCACGCCAGATGCTGCAGCTGCTGCAGCACACCCCCAACCTCGCTCTGCGCGAGGCGATGGTGACCGGCCTCGAGGTGACCGGAACACCCGGCGAGAACGCCCGCATTGCCGGGGTGAGCACCTACTTCGGCAGCACCTACAGCGCGGGCGCCGTGATCCTCACCGCTGGCACCTTTCTGGGAGGCCAGATCTGGGTGGGCAATCAATCAATGAGCGCAGGGCGCGCCGGTGAACAGGCCGCCGAAGGCCTCACCGAGGCGCTTGAAGCGCTCGGCTTCCAGATGGGCCGCCTCAAAACCGGCACCCCCGCCCGGGTGGATCGGCGCAGCATCGCTCTCGATCAACTGGAGGAGCAGCCCAGCGACGCGCACGGGCGCTATTTCTCCTTTGATCCAGCCAGCTGGGTGAGCGGCGAGCCGATGAGCTGCCACATCACCCGCACCACGGCAGCCACGCATCAACTGATCCGCGACAACCTGCACCTCACGCCGATCTATGGCGGCTTCATCGACAGCAAAGGCCCGCGCTACTGCCCCTCGATCGAAGACAAGATCGTGCGCTTTGCCGATAAGGACAGTCACCAGATCTTCCTGGAACCGGAAGGGCGCGACACCCCCGAGATCTACGTGCAGGGTTTCTCCACCGGCCTGCCGGAGCGGCTGCAACTGGAGCTACTGCGCACCCTTCCCGGCCTGGAGCAGTGCGTGATGCTGCGGCCCGCTTATGCCGTCGACTACGACTACCTACCAGCCACCCAGCTCAAGCCGTCCCTGGAAACCAAACGGGTGCAGGGGCTCTATTCCGCTGGCCAGCTTAATGGCACCACCGGCTACGAGGAAGCCGCGGCCCAGGGCCTAGTGGCGGGCCTCAACGCTGTGCGCCAGCTGCGCAGCCAGGAGCCGGTGCACTTCCCGCGGGAAGGCAGCTACATCGGCACGATGATCGACGACCTGATCACCAAGGATCTGCGCGAGCCCTACCGGGTGCTCACCAGCCGCAGTGAATACCGGCTGGTGCTGCGGGGTGACAACGCCGACCGGCGCCTCACACCCCTGGGCCGCGAACTCGGCCTGATCGACGATCGCCGCTGGGAGATCTACACCCGCAAACAAGAGGCCATCGCCAACGAAACCCAGCGCCTGGAGACGGTGCGGCTCAAGGTGAGCGATCCAGTCGCCGCAGCCGTGGTGGAGCAAACCGGCGCGGCGATCAAGGGCTCGATCACCCTGGCGGACCTCCTGCGCCGTCCGGGTTTCCACAGCGCCGATCTGGTGCGCCATGGCCTGGCAGATGCCGGCCTGCCCGGCGACGTGCGCGAGGGCGCCGAGATCGACATCAAATACAGCGGCTACCTGGCCCGCCAGCAACAGCAGATCGATCAAGTGAAAAAGCAGGAGCACAAGGCCATTCCCGCTGGGATCAACTACAGCTCCATCGCCACCCTCTCGCGCGAGGCGCGCGAGAAGCTCGAAGCGGTGCAGCCCCTGAACCTGGGGCAGGCGTCCCGGGTGCCGGGGGTGAGTCCGGCGGATGTGACCGCTCTGATGCTGTGGCTGGAGCTAGAGGCTCGCCGCCAGAAGCTCGTCAACAGTGCCCAGGATCGATAAGGTGCGGCTCAACACCAGAGGCGCCAGCCCGCCGCGGCAATTCCGTACAGGCTGAACAGATTTCACCGAAGCCTTGAGCGCGTCCCGTCCCGCCAACACCTCAAGGGCCTACTGGGAGCTCAAGGCGGAGCAGGTGATGGATCGGGTGTTTGAGAACGCCGGCCGCAGCAGCGCGGCGCCGCTCCCCGCCCACCAGAGCGCACCAGCTCCACAGCAGATCAGCGCGGCAGAACACGAGCCGATCGAGGTGGAGGTGCGCGAGAGCCACTGGCTCCAGCAGCTGAAGCCCTGGCAGCTGGCCGGAGCGGGGTTGGCCTGCATGGGCCTGCTGGGCGGGCTTGGCCTTTGGCATGGCTGGAGTGAAGCCCGCAACGACCTGCGCCAGGAGCGCAATCTGCGCCTGCTCGAAGGCATCCGCAACCTGGAAAGCGCACCCACCCTCACAGAGGGCGCTTCGCCCACCCCCGCGGGCGACAGGCTACCGCCGCCACCGCCGAACGAACCCTGGATCGAAGACCTGGGCCGGCTCGAGGGGGGATCGCCCACGGCGGTGGCTCCCCTGCAGGTGCCCCTCACCGGCACCCTGCAGGCTCCGGCACCGGCAGCCACCGCCAGTGCACCGGCTCCGGCCAGCTCCGGAGGGGCAGGCCCCGAACTCCTGGGGGTGGTGCAGATCCCGGGCAAACCGGGCTCCGCGATCTTCCAACTGGGCGGCAGTTCCACCAATGCGCTGGTGGGCGACATGATCGGCGGCAGCGGCTGGAAGTTGGTGTCCACCAGCGGCGACAGCGCCGTGATCGAACGCGGTGGAACCAGCCGCCGCGTCAGCATCAGCAGTGGTTTCTAGGGGGCCTGCAGGTCCTCAACCCTGCGCCGATGCCCCCTTCTGAGCTCTGGCCCTCACCGGTTCCGTTGTGGCAGGCAGCCCCTGAGGCCGTGGCAGCTGGGCTCTGCGGCGAGCGCACCGGGGATCCAAGCGTGCTGAGTGGGCCCTGGCGGCTGTTGCTGCTAGGGGACGGCAGCCCCACCCGGCACCTGCAGTCGCTGACCGGCGTGGCGGTGGATGTGGAGGTGATTGCCATGGAAGCTGACGCCGACCCCGGCAATGAGGCTCCAACAGAAGTGAGCGAACTGGAGCTGCCCTTGCTACGCCGCCAGGTGTGGTTGCGCTGCGGCAGCCAAACCCTGGCCTGGGCAGAGAGCTGGTGGAACCAGACCGAAGCCGAGCGCCACCTGCAGGAGCGCAACCAACCGATCTGGCGGAGCCTCACCGCCAAACGGGCCGAGCTCTATCGCGAAGTGGATGGCCTGGCGCTTGTGGAGGCCCCGGCGCTAGTGGCGGGATTCGGCCATCCAGGGCCCTACTGGAGCCGCCATTACCGCTTCTTCCGCGGCGGCCGCGAACTCACCGTGATCCGCGAGGTGTTCTCCCCAGAACTCGAACGCTGGCTCGGGCCCGCGCAACACACACCTTCATAACGTTTCCCAACAAAGGCTACGAGTGGCTACAAAACCAACTTGACAGGTTGCGCGGGTATGTGCTGAGCCCAGCATGGGTTCACTTCTCAAAGGCCCATGCTTCATCTGATCCGCGGCAGCCAGCCCCCGCCATCGGCGGCGAGCGAGCCCCAATGGCTGTCCCTCACCGACCTCGGCCGCATTTACGGCATCTCAGCGGTGCATTGCGGACGCCTGCTCAGCGAAGCGGGCCTGCGCGATGCCAACGGCCAACCCAGCCGCCATGCCTTGCGCAGCGGCTGCGCCATCCGTGGCCATCAGCCCCATGCCCATGGCCCCACCCAGTGGCATCGCAGCCACTGCCAGGCCGTGTTTCAACGGGCGGGGCTGGAGCCCATCCAACACACCACCCTGGTGCAGCAGTGGGCTGAGCTGCTCAGCGCCCTCACCGAAGGATCACCCTCGATCAGCACCAGCGCTGCCGACATGGCAGAAGACCTGCCCGGTGAGCTGGTTGAGCCGGTCAACGCCGAGCTGCGCCACATCGGTTGCAGCTTTCAAGTGGCCGCGCGCGGCCACGCCCGCCACCACCGTCAGTCGGAACGGCGACGCGAGGAGCGCGGCACAGCACGGCCGCTCTGAATACGCGGTGCGGGCTCCATGGGCTCTTCCAAAGGGGCCCCAACACCCGCATCGCGTCGCTGCCAGCGACTGACGCTGAAGCTGTCGTCATCCGGCCAGCCCTCCGCGTCAACCACAGCGGACGGGCGGGCAAGCTGCCGGCGGGAGATCGCCTGCAGCGGTTCTCGCCGCGACGGGCGTGATTGAGGCTGGGGTTGCTGCCGGGGCTGGGGCTGCTCCCAGGACTCACGCCAGCCCTCTTCGTCTTCCAGAAGCCAATCGAGCTTGTCTTCCACCCAACGGCCGAGGTGGTCGAGTTTCAGGCCACCGGCGCGGCCACCGGGCCGTGAGCCGGGTCGCGCACCGGAGACGCCATCCACCAGCTGCCGGCCTGCCGACACCCACTGATCGAGGCGCTGCTCCAGGCGCGGTTCATTGCGGGGCTCTCCGCGGCGAACGCCACGGCGCTCGGGGCGGTCATCGGGGCGCTCATCACGCCAGTCGTTGTAGGCATCCACCATCACGCCAGGCTAAAGGCGCCGCCAGGGGCGATCAGCGCTGCAGCCGACGACCGCGCAGCCAACGCTCCCGCGCCAGCCCAACCAAGGCGATGCTCACCCCGCTCCACTGCAGTGCCCACAACGCGGTGCCCATCGCGGCAACCTAGGCGGCCGTTGGCGTGAACACCAGCTGGCAGCTGGCATGCCAGCGCCCGCCGTGGAAACGCTCACAGCACAAGCGGCAGGCCACTCCAGGCCTCCGGCGCCGATAGGGCGAGGTCAATCCACAGCTGGGGCATGACGCCAGCCAACGGGCCGGTTCGCTGGGCACTGGAAAACGATGGCGCACGCTCACCTCAAACGTCTGTTGCGCAGCGTTGATCGCCGCCATCCGAGCCCGGAAGTGGGGGCCATGCACCTCATCAGCCCGCACCACGCGATGCACCCAGGCGTGGATCATTTCGTGGCAGAGGGTGCTGAGGGTGGCCTCCAGGGGCAAGGGCTCCAACAGCGGCCGCGACAACACGATCTCGCTGATGGAGCGGCCCTGGCGGTCATGCCCGAAGCGATACAACCCCGCGCTGCGGCGCATCCGGCCATCGCTCCAGCGCACGTTCACCAGCGCCTGGCCATCAGGGCTGGCCAGCGATCCTTCGAAATGTTCGCGGTTCAGCCGATGAAACAGCGGCAGCAGCGGAACAAGGGGCACGCTCAGGGCTGACTGCAGCCGCAACAGTCTGGCTGGTCCTGCAGAATCACCCCCACTCCTCCCCGCGCGCCCATGGACGGACAACTGGTGCAGTCGATTGGCACCAAAGCCCTGCTAGCCGGCGCCGGCACGCTGCTCCTCTATTGGACGATCAACGCCGTGAAGTTGGTGTTGAACGCGCGCGGGATCAATCCGGTGATCAAGCAGTTCTTCACCCAGGTGGCCTCGGGCCGGGTGGATGCGGCCTACTTGCTCACCACCAAGAACTACCGCTCCCACGTGAACCGACAGCAGTTCATTCGCTTCCTGGCTGGGCTGCAGCTGAACAAATACCGCAACCTCAAGTCGGGCCGGCCTCGCATCCAGGAAGACCAGATCACCCTCACGGTGAAGCTCAAGGCCGAAAACAACGATGAGCTGCCCCTCGACTTCACCTTCGTGAAAGTGGAGGAGGACTGGAAGGTGGACCGCATCCAGAAAGCCGCGGCCTGATCGAGCGCCACCCGTGAGCAGCACCGCAGTCGACCATCGCGCCAGTGAACTGCGGCAACTGCTCAACCGCGCCGCGCATGCGTATTACGTGCTGGATGCTCCGGACATGGAGGATCCTGTTTACGACCGGCTTTACCGCGAGCTGCTCGAACTCGAAGCAGCGCATCCTGAGCTGATTACGCCAGACAGCCCCACCCAGCGCGTGGGCGGGGCACCGGCCCAGGGCTTCCAGAGCGTGCGCCATCGCATCGGCCTGCTCAGCCTCGATAACGCCTTCAACACCGAGGAACTGGATGCCTGGTACGGGCGGCTCCTCAAGGTGCTTGACCGCGAGCCGGCCGAGGGGAGGCCCATCCCAGCCTTGCCGATGGTGGGTGAGCTGAAGATCGACGGCAACGCCCTGGCGCTCAGCTACGAGCACGGCGTGCTGGTGCGAGCCGCCACCCGCGGCGACGGCGAACAGGGCGAAGAGATCACCGCCAACGTGCGCACCATCGGATCCGTGCCCCTGCGGCTGCAGCTCGAGAGCCCACCGGAATGGCTGGAGGTGCGCGGTGAGGCCTTCATCCCCGATGGCACCTTCGCTGCCATCAATGCGGAACGGGAGGCTCGGGGGGAAGCCCTGTTCGCCAACCCCCGCAACGCCTGCGCCGGCACCCTGCGCCAGCTCGATCCCAAGGTGGTGGCGGCGCGCCGTCTGGATTTCTTCGCTTACACCCTGCATCTGCCGCCGAGCTGGCACGCCTCCGGCACCGATGCACCGTTGCCATCAAGTCAATGGGAGTCGCTGCTGTGGCTGAAGGCCGCCGGTTTCAAGGTGAATCCCAACGCCGAACTGCTGCCGGATCTCGCCGCTGTGGAGGCCTTCTTCGAGCGCTGGGATTCAGGGCGCCGCCAGCTGGATTACGCCACCGACGGCGTGGTGGTGAAGCTCAATGATCTGCAGCTGCAGGATGCGGCCGGCTTCACCCAGAAGGCGCCGCGCTGGGCGATCGCCCTCAAATACCCGGCTGAAGAGGCCCCTAGCAAGCTGCTGCGGCTGGCCTGCCAGGTGGGCCGCACGGGTGTGGTGACCCCTGTAGCCGAGTTCGAACCGGTGCCCCTGGCCGGCACCAGCGTGAGCCGCGCCACCCTGCACAACGCCGATCGCCTGGCAGAGCTCGACCTCCACGCCGGCGACACGATCGTGGTGCGCAAAGCCGGCGAGATCATCCCGGAAGTGGTGCGGGTGCTGGCAGAGCTGCGCCCAGCTGGGGCCCACCGGCTCGAGCTGCCCCACACCTGCCCGGAGTGCAGCTCGGAGCTGGTGCGCGAAGAAGGAGAATCAGCCACCCGCTGCGTGAACAGCAGCTGCCCGGCGATCCTGCGCGGCGCTCTGCGCCACTGGGTGAGCAAGGGGGCCCTGGATGTGGATGGGCTCGGCAGCAAGCTGATCGAGCAGCTGGTGGATCGCGGCCTGGTGGGCTCGATCGCTGATCTCTACCGGCTCGATGGGGCGCTGCTGGCCAGCCTGGAGCGGATGGGCAGCAAAAGCGCCGACAACCTCGTGGCCGCCCTGGACGCCTCCAAGAGCCAGCCCTGGCACCGCCAGCTCTACGGCCTCGGCATCCACCATGTGGGTGAAGTCAACGCCAAAGCCCTGGCCTCGGCCTTCCCAAGCGCCGCAGAGCTGGCCACAGCCGCCACCGAAACCCCGGAACTGATCACAGCCGTGTATGGCATTGGCGGCGAGATCGCCCAAAGCCTGCAGCAATGGTTCTCCACACCGGCCAACCAGGCGCTGCTGAGTGAGCTCGAGCGCCTGGGCTTCTCCCTGGCCAGCAGCGAGGAGGAACTTGCGGCGGCAGCCGAGCGGGGCTCAGCCAACAGCTCCCTGAGCGGGCAAACGTTTGTGCTCACCGGCACGCTGCCCTCCCTCAGCCGCAGCGAAGCCAAGGCGCTAATCGAAGCCGCGGGCGGGAAGGTGAGCGGCTCGGTGAGCAAGAAAACGAGCTACGTGGTGGCCGGCGAGGAGGCCGGCAGCAAGCTCAGCAAGGCCGAGAGCCTGAGGGTGACGGTGCTGAACGAGGAGGAATTTCAGGCCCTGCTGAGCAAAAGCAATCACAACGAAGAGAAAAACAATCACCCATAAGCAACGAACAAGCCTCAGCCAACGCGGCATTAATCTCTAGATAAGCTTGAGTGCCGTCTCTTAACCCCAACGTAGTTCACGCTACAGCCAGACGTAGGCTGCGACAGGTGGGCTTAAAGGGTTGAGGGCCAGATTGGGATTAACTGTTAACGGCTTTCCCCGTGACAATCAACTTGCTTTCGAGCATCGACCTAGGCGGCGCTGAGATCTCTTCCTATGCGAAAGAGCACGCCGTTGCCCTAGTGATCACAGGGGACAACAACCTTGTGCTGGTTAACTACAAAGACCCAGCCAATCCGTCAGTGATTACAAGCCTGATCCTTGACGGACAGGCACAAAGCGTTGATGTCGCCGGAAGCCTTGTTGCCGTTGCTGTTGCGGACGCAAACGACTCCAAAGCTGCGAACGGTCATATTGAGTTCTATAGACTGACTGGAACAGGCTCGTCATCAACACTATCAGCTCTTGGCAAGGTCACAGTGGGAGCACTGCCTGACTCGCTGAGCTTCAGCGGTGACGGGAAGAAGCTCGTTGTTGCCAACGAAGGTGAAGTCATCGACTCCACCACGACAGACGCTGCAGGCACAATTTCGATTATCAATACAGCGAATTTCACTGCAAGCACCACTAACGTCTCTGGCTTTACAGTCCAGACCGTCAACTTTGAAGCGTTTAATACTCAAGCCGAGAAGCTGAACTTGCAAGGCATCCGCATTAGCGGCGGCAGTCAAGGCTCCACTGTGGCACAGGACATCGAACCAGAAGCGATTGCCGTGCTCGGCAACACAGCTTGGGTGACTCTGCAGGAGAACAACGCTGTTGCTGAGATCAATCTGAGCACCGGTCAGCTGACCAAGGTCTGGGGCCTTGGTATCAAGGATTGGAGTCGCGGCACGCCAGAGGTCGCCAACCTCGACTTCACCATCACCTACCCCGATGGCGGCAACGGAAACATTCGTCCCGACTTTGACAAAGACGGAAGCATTGACGCCGGCGAGGTAACAGCAGGTGGACTCTCAGGCGCGTTCTTTGCCGGCATACAGGACGGCAGAGAGATCTTCTATGTAATTACCGACCGCGGCCCTCAGGCCGCAAACATCGGTCAACGAGCAAACGATAATCCCAACGACGCCAATAAGGGCCAAAAGATCTTCGACGATCCGGACTATCCGATCACCATCTACAAGCTGGCGCAGACCGGAAGCGGATTCGAACAGCTGGAAGCGATCACTCTCAAAGTGCCCGACGGTGCAGGGGGCTTCCGCAACGCCACCGGCATCGGCGCGCTGACCAATCACGACAAAGCCTTCCAGCTAGTAACTGCCGGCAACGGCATCCAGGGAAATGCAGGGCAATACAACGTTTACTCGGAAGTTCCCAGGGATGCCTTTGGGATAGATACAGAGTCGGTCAACTGGATCACGGTCAACGGTATCAACGGCGGCAAGCCAATGTTTGCCGTTTCGGATGAATATTTCCCTCAGATTGCTCTGTTTGATGCCGCCAGCGGAAAACTGGTGAAGCGGTACATCCCTGAAGGCAGTGTTTTTGACGAGATTACGTACAACCCTGGTCGCGGTGATGACAGCTCCTTCACCCAGGCGACTCTGCCTGAGATTTACGGCGATCGCTGGGCTAACCGAGGCTTCGAAGGCATGGCCTTCAACAGCAAGGATGGCCTGCTCTATGCCTTTGTGCAGAGTCCGCTGCGACCG
>NZ_JBIPMN010000218.1:0-3559 GCF_044369115.1 Vulcanococcus sp.
ACACGTAGTTGCGGATCTGGTTGCCCCAGGCCGCCTCCACGATGTCGCCGCGGATGTCGGCGATCTCGGCGGCCCGCTGCTCCTGGGCGATCACCAGCAGCTTGGCCATCAGCAGGGCCATCGCCTTCTCCTTGTTCTGGAGCTGGGAGCGCTCCTGGGTGCAGCGCACGAACAGGCCGGTGGGGATATGCAGGATGCGCACGGCCGTTTCCACCTTGTTCACGTTCTGGCCGCCGGCACCGCCCGAGCGGGAGGTGGTGATTTCCAGGTCCTTGTCGGGGATGTCGAGCTTCACCTCCTCCTCGATCTTGGGCATCACCTCCACGCCGGCAAAGCTCGTTTGCCGCTTGTCGTTGGCGTTGAACGGGCTGATGCGCACCAGCCGGTGGGTGCCCTTCTCGTTGCGCAGGTAGCCGTAGGCGTAGCGGCCCTCGATCTCGATCGTGCAGCTCTTGATGCCCGCTTCTTCCCCTTCGCTGAGTTCGTCCACGGTCACCTTCATGCCGTGGTCTTCGGCCCAGCGGGTGTACATGCGCATCAGCATCAGCGCCCAGTCCTGGGCGTCGGTGCCGCCGGCGCCGGCGTTGATGCTGATCACGGCGCCTTCCTTGTCGTAGGGGCCGCTGAGTAAGCGCTCCAGCTCCCAGCGATCCAGATCGGCCCGTAGCTTCTGCAGGGCTTCATTGGATTCGCCCAGCAGTTCCTCGTCGGGCTCAAGCCCGTAGATCTCAACAGTGGCCTCGGCGTCGGCCACGGCCGCCTGCCACTGGCTGAGCTGCTCGAGCTGGGCCTTCACCTCATCGAGCTGGCGCATCTTGGCCTGGGCCTGTTTCTGGTCGTCCCAGAAGTCGGGCTGGGAGGCGAGCTGCTCGAGGTCCTGTTGGCGTGCTTTCAGTGCAGGAACGTCAAAGACAGTCCTGGGCATTGCCCAGGCGGTCAGTGAGCTCGGAGAGGTCGCGCTTGAAGTCGGTGAGGTCGAGCACCGGCGGGTGTTGAACGTTGGATCGACCGTACCTAATGGCGGGCGTCGAGGCGGTTGAGGGAGCCATTGCTCCAGTTGAGGATGGCGAGATCGGCGCTGATCAGCAGGGCTTGCTCGGTGAGGGCCGTCGCCACGATGAAGCGATCAGCGGGATCGGCGTGGAAGGCCTCGAGGGCCACAGCCGTAAGTGCCACGGGGGCATCCACGGGGCGCTCTTTGAGACCCGCCGCGCACCAGTCATCGCGCCACTGCCGCGGAGTGCTCTCCAGGGTGATGCGCCCGCGTTTCTCCAGCATGGCCACCTCCCAGAAGCTGATCGCACTCACGACCACCTGGTCGCTCCGCCAGGCTTGTTCGATGCGCCTCCGCGCTTCTAGGCCCAGTTGGGGTGCGTCACTGTCCAGCCAGAGCAGAACGTGCGTGTCGAGCAGGATCACTCCAGAGCGCTCCAAGGCTCGTTCAACGGGGCCACCACATCGCCGATCAGCCGTGTGCTCGGGTGCAGGCCAAAGGGTGTGGGTCGCCTGGTTCCCCGGGTGGGATGCAGTTCCGCCACGGGTACGCCGTTCTTGGTGATCACCAAGGGTTCACCGCTGCGCGCCACCTCGTCCATCAGGCCGAGACACCGGGCCTTGAACTGGCTGGCGCTGATGCTCTGAACCATGGCAGCACTGAGCGGCTTATGACCATGGTAATGACCATGGTTGGTTTCGGTGCTTGCGCTGGGTTCAGGTGGGCCGCTTCTAGGATCCAGCTCACCGCAGCACGCCCTGATGGCGAACGTTGAGATCTACACCTGGCGCGCCTGTCCGTTCTGCATCCGGGCCAAGGCGCTGCTGGACCGCAAGGGCGTGGATTACACCGAATATGCGATTGATGGCGATGAGGCCGCTCGCGCGGTGATGGCCTCCAAGAGCGGTGGTCGCCGCAGCGTTCCGCAGACCTTCATCGACGGCCAGCACGTGGGCGGCTGCGACGACCTGCATGCGCTGGAGCGCAGCGGTCAGCTCGATGTGCTGCTCGGAGCTGCGGCTTGAGCCTGATCGAGAGCGGCCGTGAGGCCCAGCTGTTTGTGATCGATCCGATCGCGCAGCTGCGCCCCACCAAAGATTCCAGCGTGGCCCTGATGCAGGCAGCCCAGCGGGCAGGCCAGCAGGTGTGGGTGTGTACCCCAGCCCAGCTGGCGGTACGAGGTTCCAACCAGGCCCATGAGCCGATGGTGCTCGCTCAGCCGATCCGCCTGGCGGAGATCCGGCCCACCGCCGATGGCTGGGATCTCCCCGATCCCTGGTTTGAAGCAGATGAGCCTCGCTGGCTGCCGCTCACTTCCTTCCCCCGGGTGTGGATGCGCAAAGACCCGCCGGTGGATGAGGCCTACCTTTATGCCACTCACTTGCTCGAGCTGGCGGAGCGGCAGGGCGTGAAGGTGCTCAACCGTCCCGCCTCGCTGCGGGCCTGGAACGAGAAGCTCGGTTCCTTGCGCTGGAGCCACTTGATGGCGCCCAGCCTTGTGGGCAGCACCATTGAGCAGCTGGCCGCCTTCGCTGCCGACCATGGCGATGTGGTGCTCAAGCCCCTCGGTGGCCGGGCTGGCCAGGGTGTGGTGCGTAGCCACGCCGGTGCGCCTGGCTTCAAGGCGCTACTGGAGCTGGTGACCAACCAGCAGACATTGCCGGTGATGGTGCAGGCCTTCCTGCCGGCTGTGATCGCCGGCGATAAGCGCATCCTGTTAGTGAACGGTGAACCCCTCGGCGCGGTGAACCGCAAGCCGGCCCCAGGGGAATTCCGCAGCAACCTGGCGGTGGGCGGTGCGCCGGAAGCCACTGAGCTCACGGATCAGGAACGGCGCATCTGTGCGGAGCTGGCTCCGGCGCTTCAGGCGGAAGGTCTGTTCTTCGTGGGCATCGATGTGATCGATGGCCGCCTCAGCGAGATCAATGTGACCAGCCCCACCGGCGTGCGCGAGGTGGAGCGGCTCGGTGGCATTGCCCTGGCTGATCAGACGATGGAGCGGCTGCTCAGTTGCTGAGCGGCTTCCCGCAATGGGGGCAGCTTCCTGTGCTGGTGCTGGTGCTGGATTGACGCTGTTCCCGCTGCGCCTCCTGCAGGCTGGCAGTGACGATGCCAGTGGGAACCGCAATGATGCTGTAGCCCAGCAGCATCACCAGAGAGGCCACGAAGCGCCCGAGCGTGGTGACGGGTGTCACATCGCCGTAGCCCACCGTGGTGATCGTGACGATCGCCCAGTAGATCCCCACCGGGATGCTGGTGAACCCGCTGCGCTCGCCCTCGATCACATACATCAGCGTGCCGATCAGCACCACCAGCGCCACGATCGTGAGCAGAAACACGCTGATCTTGCGGCGGCTGGCCACCAAGGCCTGGCGCAATAGCTGCGCCTCATCGAGATAGGAGCCCAGCTTCAGGATCCGGAACACCCGCAGCAGCCGCAGCACGCGCACAATCAACAGTGATTGCCCGGCCGGGATCCCCAGGGTGAGCAGCGGTGGCAGGCTCGACACCAGATCCACCAGGCCGAAAAAGCTGCGCGCGTAGGACCACGGCCGTTTGCTGCAC
>NZ_JBIPMN010000064.1:0-12649 GCF_044369115.1 Vulcanococcus sp.
AGCCAGTCGGGTGGCGCGTGCTTCGGTGGCGCGATCGCCCACCACGGCGCGGGCGGCTTTCTCGTCGGGGTAGACCTCGAACTCATCGCCGGCGGTGGGCACTTCGCTGAAGCCCAGGGCCTCCACCGCATAGGAGGGGCCGGCTTCCTTCACGCGCTTGCCGTTGTCGTCGACCATGGCGCGCACCTTGCCCAGGATCGGACCCGCCGCCAGCACATCGCCGGTGCGCAGGGTGCCGTTCTGGATGAGCAGGGTGGCCACAGGACCCTTGGCCTTGTCGAGGTGTGCCTCGATCACGGTGCCCTTCGCCATGCGGTCGGGGTTGGCCTGCAGGTCTTCCACTTCGGAAACCAGCAGGATCATCTCGAGCAGCTTGTCGATGTTCTCGCCCTTGATGGCGCTCACCGGAACCATCACGGTGTTGCCGCCCCAGTCCTCAGCCACGAGCTCGTGGGAGGAGAGCTCCTGCTTCACCCGATCCGGTGAGGCGCCTTCCTTATCGATCTTGTTGATCGCCACCAGGATCGGCACCTTGGCGGCGCGGGCGTGGCTGATTGCCTCCAGGGTCTGGGGACGCACGCCGTCATCAGCGGCAACCACGAGCACGGCCACGTCGGTCACCTTGGTGCCGCGCGCACGCATGGCGGTGAACGCCTCGTGGCCAGGGGTGTCGAGGAACGTGATCTTGCGCTGCTCGCCGGCGTGGGGCACTTCCACCTGGTAAGCACCGATGTGCTGGGTGATGCCTCCGGCCTCGCCGGCTGTGACCCGGGTTTTGCGGATCGAATCGAGCAGACTCGTTTTGCCGTGGTCCACGTGGCCCATCACGGTCACGACGGGCGGGCGGCGGATCAGGTGAGCGAGGTCGCTCTCCTCGATCATTTCAACCGTCTTGGCAGCGGCGGCCTCCACGTCGTCTTCGAGCACGGGCACACCGAACTCGTCTGACACCGTCTCGATCGCGGAGAGATCGAGGGTCTGGGTGACGGTGGCGATGATGCCCTTGAAGAACAGGCTCTTGATGATCTCGGAGCTGTCCACGCCGAGGCGATCGGCCAGCTCCTGCACCGTGAGGTTGCCCTCCGGCACCACCAGCATTTCGGGCCGTTGCTGCTTGGCTTCTCGGGCAGCCCGCAGCTCCATGGCACGGCGGCGCTGCCGCTGCCGGGTGGTTTCTTTCTTGCGCTTGCGGGTAACGGCTGTGGGCTTGCGCTGGGCTGTGGCGGCTGCCTTCGGCTTGGCGGGGCGGGCCAGGGAGGCCTGCAGCACCACTGCTTCCTGTTCGCCAGCGAAGCCGCCGGTTTCTGCCGTTAGTGCGTCGTCGTTCTCGCCAATGATGTGCACCTTCTGGCGCTGTTTCTGCGGCGAGCGGCTGCGCAGAGCTTCCAGCTTGGCGCTGTCGTCCCAATCGGGGCGGCGGGGGCGACCGCCAGCCGGAGGCTGCGGGGCCCGGAAATTCGGGCGACGAGGCGCGGAAGGAGGTGTGGCGATCGGCCGGGCAGCCTCATCACCGCCGGGGGCTGCTGGGCCTGCACCCACGCCTGCGGGAGCACCGGGACGGCGCGGCGGCGCTGCGGCGGGGCGGGCACCCGGCTTCTGCAGTTGCATCAGCTCGCCTGGGGCCACCGGCTTGCGCATGCCCGGCACACCTGGCATGCCAGGGCGCGTCGGCGGCGCCGGGCGATTGCCGCCGCCTGCTGGACCGCTCACATCGCGGCGAATCGGTTTGCCCACCAGTTCGACCTGCGGTCTGGCTGGTGGTGTGCCCGGTTTGGCTCCGCGCACGGGAGCCGGAGCCCCGGGTCGGGTGGGCATGCCCGGCCGTTGGCTCAGGGATGGACGACCTGACGGAGGTGCCGGGCGGCTACCGCCCTGACCACTTTGGGGACGCCCAACGAGTTGGGGCTTGTTGCCACCGCCGCCGGCAGTAGGCCGGCTGGGTGCCGGTGCACCGGGCCGTGGAGGCGCTGCCGCAGGCCGCTGCGGCGGTGCCACGGGGCGTGCAGGCGTGGCGGCACTGGGGGGTGCTGGTTTCCGGGCTGGGGGAGCACCGGCAGGCGCTTTCGACACGATCGCCGGAGCAGGGCGGCCGGGTGCAGAGCCGCTGGGGCGAACCGGGGCACCAGCCGGTTTGGCTGCTGCAGGGCGCGCCGGCGGTGCGACCGCAGCGGCAGGCCGTGCGGGGGGCGCGACAGGTTTGGTCGCTTGCGGAGCCGGGGCTGCTGGCCGGGGCGCGGGAGCAGCGGGTTTGGCCGCAGCCGTTGCGGGTGTTGCAGGGCGGGCCGGTGCCGTGACGGGCGGCTTGGCGGCAACGGGTTTGGCAGCGGCGGGCTTCGCTGCGGCAGGCGGCTGCACAGGTGCCGGCTTCACCGGTGCGGCAGGGGCGCTGGCCACCGGTTTCGGTGCCTGAGGAGCAGCAGGCGCCGGGGCAGACGGTGCTTTCTTCACCGAGAGAATGGCTTTCTGGGGCGGCGCAGCCGGGGCTGGCGCGGCGGCGGCCTTGGAGCCGTTCCCGCCGGTCTTGATCAGGCTGCGAATGCGAGCTGCCTCGTCGTCACTGATGGAGCTGCTGTGGCTCTTCGCGGCGATCGAGAGCTTCTCGGCGGCATCGAGCACGTCCTTGTTCTCAAGGCCCAAGTCCTTGGACAGCTCGTAAATCCTGACTTTGCCGCTGCTGGTCATTCAGTGCTCCAAAGGGTCGGTGCCACGGGTGCCACCGGGCCTCCACACACGGTGAGGCCAACATTCATCTTGCCTCAGAGCCTGCAGAAGAGGTGGCGTGCAGGCGCTGCTCCAGTGCCGCGTAGATGGAATCTGCAACCTGACAACGCAGGCCTTTCTGCAGCTTCTTGCGGCGTCGGGCTTCTTCCAGGCAGTCGCGGCTTGGGCAGAGGTAGGCCGAGCGGCCCATTCCCTGATCCAGCGCGATGCCTCCATCCGCCAGGCGGATGACCCGCCAGAGCTGCCGGCGATCCAGCAACTCACGGCAGGTCACGCAGCGCCTGAGGACGCTGCGCTCACTCACCGGGCTCCATCCTCGTCAGGTGCTTCCTCAACCACGTCTTCGGTGGCCGCTTCAGCCACGGGCTCCTCATAGGCCGCCTCGTCGTACGCCGCTTCTGCGCCGTACTCCTCTTCGTCCTCCGGCAGGGGATAGAGCTCGCGCAGGCGGGCATCCTCTTCGGCGCGCAGGGCCTGTTCGGCCTCCAGCCGCGCTTCGGCTTCGGCCTGCAGGGCTTCCTCTTCCTGGCGCTGGGCGATCAATTCAGCCACCTTCTCGTCTTCTGAGCCCTGGTCGTATTCGGTGCTGTTCTTGATGTCGATCTTCCAACCGGTCAGGCGGGCGGCCAGGCGCACGTTCTGGCCTTCGCGGCCGATGGCCAGGCTCAACTGATCGGGCGGCACGAGCACGTGGGCGTGCTGGCCCTCGGGATCCACCAGGCGCACCGCTTCCACGCGGGCGGGGCTGAGGGAGTTGGCGATGTATTGGCCGGGGTCCTGCGACCAGCGGATGACGTCGATTTTTTCGCCGCGCAGCTCGTTCACCACCTGCTGAATGCGGGAGCCGCGCGCGCCGATGCAGGCACCCACCGGGTCGACCTCGCGCTCGACTGAATCCACGGCCACCTTGGTGCGGGGCCCCACCGAGCGGCTGGGGGGATTGGCCTCACGGGCCACGGCCACGATGCGCACGGATCCTTCTTGGATCTCAGGCACTTCGTTCTCGAACAGGTAAACCACCAGGCCGGCGTTGGCGCGGCTCACGAACAGCTGCGGTCCGCGACGTGGCACCTCGCTCACTTCCTTGAGGAACACCTTGAAGGTGGCATTGGCGCGGTAGTTGTCGTTGGGCAGCTGATCGCGGCGGGGCAGCTCGGCCTCCACCTCCGGCCGGCCCAGACCGCTGCTCACGGCCATGATCACGCTCTGGCGCTCGAAGCGGATCACCCGAGCGGTGAGCACGGGGTCTTCGAGATCAGCAAATTCCTCCTGGATCATGCGGCGCTGTTGATCGCGCAGCTTCTGCGCCAGCACCTGCTTGGTGGTGGCGGCGGCCATGCGGCCGAAATCTTCTTTCTCCGGGGTGACGTCGAGCACCACGGTGTCGCCGATCTGGGCGTCTTCCGCCACCTGCATCACCTCGGTGAGGGCGATCTGGTGGTCTTCGCTCTCCACCTCCTCCACGATGATCTTGGAGGCGAGCACGCGGTAACCCTCCTCATCGAGGTCGAGCGCTACGTCGAAATTGGAGAAGTAGTCCTCTTCGAAGGGGTCTTCGCTGATGCCGAGATAGAGGGTGCGGCGATAACGCTCGTAACCCTTGAGCAGTGCCTCGCGCAGCGCCGATTCCACCACCTGGGCAGGCAGTTTCTTCTCTTCGCTGATGTCCTCGATCAGGTTCGACAGACCGGGGAGGAGAACCAGGGCCATGGGTGAAGGGGGAAACGGGTGGTCTTCGGGGTGGGGTGAGAGCGGCTGGGGCTTAGCCCTCGGTGGGCGTGGTCAGGCGCACGGTGATCACGTCGGCGCGGGGCAGACGAACCGAGCGGCCGCGCACGTTGATCAGCACGCTGTCGTCGGTGCGTTCCAGCAGGAGGCCTTCCCGTTCGGCCTCGGCACCGGTTTTGGCATCGCGATGGCGAACGCACACCGGAAAACCGCGAAAACTGCGGAAATCGCGATCCTCGATCAGCGTTTCAGGGATGCCTGGGCTGCTGATTTCCAGAACATAGGCCTCCTCGATCAGGCTGGCTGCCTCCAAGGCGTCGTCCAGCAGGTGGCTGAAGCTGGCGCAGTGATCGAGGCTCACGTCGCCGCCATCGGCCAGACGCAGATGCACCTGCAGCGTCATCGGGATGCGATGGGTGAGCAGCTGCACGCTGCACATCTGGAATCCGGCGTCAGCGGCCACCTGGCTGGCCAGGCGTTCGAGGTCGGGGATGAGGGGATGCGGCAAGCCGGATCGCTGGTCGGGGGACGGGCAACCCGTCCGGCACCTGCAGTGATCTGCAACCTGGCTAGTCGTTGGCTTTGGAGCGGGAACCGTTCCGAAGGCGCCTAGCAGCAGGGGTGCCCGCCGGGCACACAACGACCCTAAAGGATCAGGGGGAATGCCTCTGCAGCGGCTTCAGCCGCCCAAGCCGTTGAGGTCCATGGCCGGGGGTTCCATGTAGGCATCGCCGGGCTTCTGCTCGCCCCTCAGCGTGGGGTCTTGATTGAGGCACTGGGCTTTCTGCTCGTCGGTGCGCAGGTACTGGCACACGCGGGCATAGAGCTTGGAGCGTGTGGAAGGGCCGCCCTGGCTGAAGTGCACGAGATCCACGCCGCCAGCCATGCCCTGGATCTCCACCTGGCAGAGCGAGCAGCGTTGACGGGTGCCTGGAGGGATTACAGCCATGCCAGCCAAGTTCAGAACAGGCAACTTAGGTCCATCGCCAGGAGGACCGGGTTGTGCTGCGCGTTCTTCAGCTCAGTGATCCCCATCTGCTCGCTGATCCCCGCGGGCGCTGTCGCGGCGTCGTGGCCCTCGAGGCTCTCGAGCAGGCCTGGTGGCACGCGCTGGCGCAGCTCGGCCAGCCTCCGGATCTGCTGTTGATCAGCGGTGACCTCTGCCAGGACGAAAGCCTGGGTGGCTACGTGCGGCTACGCGAGCGGCTGGAGCGATGGGCTGTGCCCACTGCGCTGCTGAGCGGCAATCACGACAACCCCGGTTTGCTGCGGGCGGCTTTGGAGCGACGGGCCTGGATGGCGCCGGCCGTGGTGCCGCTGGCCGGCTGGCAGCTGATCTTGTTGAACAGCCATCGCCCCGGTTCGGTGGCCGGCTGGCTCGAACCCGCCCAGCTCGCCTGGTTGGAGCATCAGCTGCAGGCCGGCCAGGGCCCGGCGCTCGTGGCGCTGCACCATCCTCCAGTGCCGATCGGCAGCGCGGAACTCGATCCCATCGCCCTGCAGGAGCCTGAACAGTTGTTGCAGCCCTTGCTCGCTAACCCTCGGGTGGCAGGGGTGGTGTTTGGCCATGTGCATCAGCACTGGCAGGGCGCGTTGGAACGCACCAGCGGACCAGCCCTGCTGCTGTGGGCATGCCCCTCCACCCTGGCGGCCTTCAAGGCCGTGCAGCCCTGCCCGCTCGGCCACGCCGGTTGGCCCGGCGGTCGGCTGATGCTGCTCGGCGCCGATGGGGGTGTCACCACCCGCTTGCTCCGTTGGCCGCCCGCCCAGGCTGCCTAGCCTGCATGCCTACCGTCTGACCTGACGTGCGCCGCCTTCTCGCTCTGCCGCTGCTCCTCTTGGTGAGCTTGTGGCTGGCGGCGCCGGCCTGGGCCGATCGCTTGGGATCCGGCAACAGCTTTGTGGCTGCAGCGGTGAAGCGGGTAGCGCCAGCTGTGGTGCGAATCGACACTGAGCGCAGTGTGCCCCGCATCGGTCTGGATCCCTCCTTTAACGACCCGCTGCTGCGGGAGCTGTTCGGTGATCAGATGCCCAGTACCCGTGAGCGCGGTCAGGGCTCCGGCATCGTGATCGATGCCAAGGGCCTTGTGCTCACCAATGCCCATGTGGTGGATGGGGCTGATCGGGTGGAGGTGAGCCTGCCCGACGGCCGCGAGCTGGAGGGTCGTGTGCTCGGGGCGGATCCAATCACGGATCTGGCGGTGGTGAGCATCCCCTCCGGCTCTGGACTCAAGGCCGCCCCGCTCGGCGATTCCGAGGCACTGGAAGTGGGTGATTGGGCGATTGCGCTGGGAACGCCCTATGGCCTGGAGCGCACGGTGACCCTCGGCATCGTGAGCAGCCTGCACCGCAACATCACCAGCCTTGGCTTCTCCGATAAGCGGCTCGAGCTGATCCAAACGGACGCCGCCATCAACCCCGGCAACTCGGGCGGGCCCCTGATCAACGCCAATGGCGAGGTGGTGGGGATCAACACGCTGGTGCGCTCCGGCCCCGGTGCGGGGCTCGGTTTTGCCATCCCGATCAACCTGGCCAAAGGTGTGGCGGCCCAGTTGGGCAACGGTGGCTCGGTGGTGCACCCTTATTTGGGGCTGCAGCTGGTGCCTCTCAACGCCCGGTTGGCCCGCGACAACAACCGCGATCCCAACGCCCTGGTGCAGCTGCCGGAGCGCGATGGTGCGCTGGTGCAGCGGGTGCTGCCGGAAAGCCCAGCCGAGAAGGCCGGCCTGCGCCGCGGCGATCTGGTGGTGGCTGCCGCCGATCAAACGGTTCCCGACCCCGGCACCCTCCTGCGCTTGGTGGAGGGCTCAACGGTGGGTGAAGCGCTACCGCTCACGGTGTTGCGCGGTGAGCAGGAGTTGCAGCTGTCGATTCGGCCGGAGGCGCTCCCCAGCGCCTGAGCTACGGTCACGGGCCAGAAAGAACGGCGTGATGGCGGACCTTCAGGATCAGATGAAGCAAGCGGTGGCTGCTGCTGCAACCGAACAGATCCGCAGCGGCATGGTCGTGGGTCTGGGATCCGGTTCCACCGCGGCGCTGATGATCCAGGCTCTCGGCGCCAAGCTCAAGAGCGGCGAGCTCACCGACATCGTGGGCGTCACCACGTCGTTCCAGGGTGAAGTGCTGGCGGCTGAGCTCGGCATTCCCCTCCAGAGCCTCAACGCCGTCAGCCGCATCGATCTTGCGATCGATGGTGCCGATGAAGTCGATCCCTCCTTCCAGCTGATCAAAGGTGGCGGCGCCTGCCACGTGCAGGAAAAGCTGGTGGCCGTGCGGGCCGAGCGTTTTGTGGTGGTGGTGGATTCCACCAAGCTGGTCGACACACTCAACCTGGGCTTCCTGCTGCCAGTGGAGGTGCTCCCCGGCGCTTGGCGCCAGGTGCAGGCTCAGCTCAAGGCGATGGGCGGTGAGGCCCAGCTGCGGATGGCCGTGAAGAAGGCCGGCCCCGTGGTGACCGATCAGGGCAACCTAGTGCTCGATGTGAAATTCGCCGGTGGCATCACCGATCCGGTGGCCCTCGAGAGCGATATCAACAACCTGCCTGGAGTGCTGGAGAACGGGCTGTTCGTGAACATCACCAATCAGGTGCTGGTGGGTGAGATCAACGACGGTGTGGCCGGCGTGCGCGATCTGGTGAAGCGTTGAGCTGGCCCCGGCCGCCGCTGGCTTAGCCCAGCCGCAACCGCACCGATTCACCGTGGCTGTGCAGCCCTTCGCTATCGGCGAGGGTGGCCACGGCGCCGCCGGTGGCTTCCAGGGCCTGGCGGTTGAACTGAATCAGGCTGGTGTGGCGCAGGAAGGTTTCCACGCACAGCGCACCGGCAAACCGTGCGGTGCCTGAGGTGGGCAGGGTGTGGTTGGGCCCAGCCAGGTAATCGCCCACGGCTTCCGGGGTCCAGGCCCCCATGAAGATGGCGCCGGCGTGCTGGATCTGTTCGGCCAGCGGTTCGGGCCGCTCCACCTGCAGCTCCAGGTGCTCGGGCGCGAAACGATCGCTCAGGCGGGCTGCTTGATTCAGGCTGTCGCACACCACGATCAGCCCCCAGTCGTTGAGGGCCTGGCGGGTGATGGCGGCGCGGGGGTGGCCGGCCAGCTGCGCTTCGATCGCAGCCGGCACCGCTGCTGCCAGTTCGGCGCTGGTGGTGAGCAGGATCGCCGCGGCGAGCGGGTCGTGCTCTGCCTGGGCCAGGAGATCGGCGGCGACGTGCTCGGCGTTGGCGCTGTGATCGGCAATCACCAGCACTTCGCTCGGGCCAGCCAGCGAATCGATCGATACCCGGCCGTACACCGCCTTTTTGGCCAGGGTCACGTAGAGGTTGCCGGGGCCGGTGATCACATCCACCCGCGGGATCGATTCGGTGCCGTAGGCCAGGGCGGCGATCGCCTGCGCGCCACCCACGCGGTAAATCTCTTCAACGCCTGCCAGGTGGGCGGCGGCCAGCACGGTTTGGTTCACGCGGCCATCCGGTCCCGGCGGGGTCACCATCACCAGGCGCTGCACACCGGCCACGCGGGCGGGCACCGCATTCATCAGCACGGTGCTCGGGTAGCTGGCACGCCCACCGGGCACGTAGAGCCCAGCCCGTTCCACGGGCCTCCAGCGGCGCCCCAGCCGCTCGCCGTGCACGCCCGTCACCTGCAAATCGGCAGGTTTTTGGCGTTGATGGAAATCCACGATGCGCCGGTGGGCCAGCTGCAGGGCTTCCTGCAGATCGGTGGGGGTGGCGGCCCAGGCGGCCGTGAGCGCAGCGGTGGGCACCCGCAGGGGATCGGGCCGCACGCCATCGAAGCGTTCGGTGAGCTCCATCAAGGCGGAGTCACCCTGGCTGCGCACTTGCTCGAGGATCGCGTCCACCCGCTCGGCAGCCTCGCGGCTCTGGCCGCTGCCGGTGCGCTCGGCGATCGCTTCCAAGCGGTGCCCGGCGGCCTCCACGTCATGCAGCAGCTCGATCTGCAGCGGTGCAAGGTCGCCGCTGCTCGGTGCTGGTACGGCGGCGCTGGCAGCGGTGGCGCTCATGGCCTCGGGCGTTCTTGGCTCAAGCTAGTGGCCCGGGTTGCCTGTCTCGGTCAGGCCTGGGAGTAGAGTCTTGGTTTGCCGTGCCAGTGCAGTACAGCCTGTGGCCAATAACAAGTCGTCGAAGAAGCGCGTTCTGATCGCCGAGCGCAATCGCCTGCACAACCGCACCTACAAGTCTGCGGTGCGCACCCTGATGAAGCGCTGCTTCGCCGCCTGCGTGGCCTATAGCCAGGAGCCCGGTGATGCCGCCAAGACCACCGTGCAGGCCACGCTGAGCGCTGCCTTCAGCAAGATCGATAAAGCTGTGAAAGTGGGTGTGCTGCACCGCAACAACGGTGCCCATCAGAAGGCGCGCCTGAGCGCTGCTGTGAAGAACGCTGTCGAGCCCGCAGCCAAGGCCTGATCGGCCCTCGGTTGCTGCGTTGTCTAGGGTTCGGGCTTCGCCTGAACCCTTTGTTATGGCTGCGGCCGTCGCCCTCGAGAGCCTGGATGCTCCCCTGATCGACAGTCACTGCCACATCGTCTTCCGAAATTTCGACGACGACTTGGAGGAGGTGGCCCAGCGCTGGCGTGATGCCGGCGTGGGTCGCCTCCTTCACGCGTGTGTGGAGCCCTCGGAAATCCCGGCGATCCGGGCTCTGGCGGATCGCTTCCCCGAGCTGCGCTACGCCGTGGGCGTGCATCCGCTCGATCCCGAGCACTGGCAAAGCAATACGCCAGCGGTGCTCAAAGCCGCTGCCCTCGATGACAGCCGTGTGGTGGCCATCGGTGAGCTGGGTCTCGATCTGTTTCGCGACAAAAACCTGGATCAGCAGCTGGTGATGCTGCGCCCCCAGCTGGATCTAGCAGTGGAGCTCGATCTGCCAGTGATCATTCATTGCCGCGATGCGGCCGAACCGATGCTCGCTGAGCTGCGCGAGCGCAGGGGCCGCGGCGCTTGCCCCCGCGGCGTGATGCATTGCTGGAGTGGCACCCCTGACGAGATGGCCGGTTTCCTTGAACTGGGGCTGTTCATCAGCTTCAGTGGCAACGTCACCTTCCCCAAGGCCACCGACACCCACGCCTGCGCTCAGCTGGTGCCAGCCGATCGCTACCTGGTGGAAACCGATTGCCCGTTTCTGGCACCGGTGCCAAGGCGCGGCAAGCGCAACGAACCCGCCTTTGTGGCGGCCGTGGCCGAGCGGGTGGCTGAGTTGCGCGGCGAAACTCTGCCGGCCGTAGCTCGCCAGAGCACGGCGAACGCCTGTGCCCTGTTTGGGGCTGGGCTTCACAATGTATGATGGTTCATTGGCCTGGCAGCGGGTTGTGGTTTATCCGAGCCTTCTGCAGCCCGAAAGCGCCTACCAGGGTTCTGGTAGGCCTGCCCATCTCCGTGGTGCTGTCGTCTTTCCGGTGCGAGTTGTCGTTACCTCCTGGGTTGAAGCGAGCTGAATAGGTCTGCCGGCGGGCCAGCCCTTCCCTCGAGGAGCGGCTGGCCCTGTCGTCTGCTGCGCCTTTCGTCTGTCGTCCGCTGCGCCTAAGCGCCTGTCGGCATTCCCCACTCGCTTCACCGCCCTGAAGGTCTTCTTGCCCCAGGCCCCGTCATTCCGTCCAACCCGTTCCTGCAGGTTCCCCGCATGAGCAGCGCGATCCAGGTCGCCAAGACCGCCACTTACCTGCCCGATCTGGTGGAGGTACAGCGCGCGAGCTTCAAATGGTTTCTGGAGAAGGGCCTGATCGAGGAGCTGGAGAGCTTCTCGCCGATCACCGATTACACCGGCAAACTTGAGCTGCACTTCATCGGTAGCGAGTACCGCCTGAAGCGCCCCCGCCACGACGTGGAAGAGGCGAAGCGTCGTGATGCGACCTTCGCCTCTCAGATGTATGTGACCTGCCGCTTGGTTAATAAGGAAACCGGCGAGATCAAGGAGCAGGAAGTGTTCATCGGGGAACTGCCCCTGATGACCGAGCGCGGCACGTTCATCATCAACGGCGCCGAGCGCGTGATCGTGAACCAGATCGTGCGTTCACCCGGCGTTTACTTCAAAGACGAGCAGGACAAGAACGGCCGTAAGACCTTCAACGCCAGCCTGATCCCCAACCGCGGCGCTTGGCTGAAGTTCGAAACCGACAAGAACGATCTTCTGCACGTTCGCGTCGACAAAACCCGCAAGATCAACGCCCACGTGTTGATGCGGGCCATCGGCCTGTCGGATAACGACGTGCTCGACAAGCTTCGGCACCCCGAGTACTACCAAAAATCAATCGAAGCGGCCAACGACGAAGGCATCGCCTCGGAAGACCAGGCTCTGCTCGAGCTCTACAAGAAGCTGCGTCCGGGTGAGCCCCCCTCGGTGAGTGGTGGCCAAACCCTGCTGCACAGCCGTTTCTTCGATCCCAAGCGCTACGACCTGGGCCGCGTGGGTCGCTACAAGATCAACAAGAAGCTGCGTCTCACGATCCCCGACGCCACCCGCACCCTCACCCCTGAGGACGTGCTGAGCACGATCGATTACCTGATCAACCTTGAGCTCGATGTGGGCGGCGCCACCCTCGATGACATCGACCACCTGGGCAACCGCCGCGTTCGCTCCGTGGGCGAGCTGCTGCAGAACCAGGTGCGCGTGGGCCTGAACCGCCTCGAGCGGATCATCAAGGAACGCATGACCGTGGGTGAGACCGAGAGCCTCACCCCGGCCCAGTTGGTGAACCCCAAGCCCCTGGTGGCGGCGATCAAGGAGTTCTTCGGCTCCAGCCAGCTGAGCCAGTTCATGGATCAGACCAACCCCCTGGCTGAGCTTACCCACAAGCGGCGGATCAGCGCACTGGGCCCAGGCGGTCTCACCCGTGAGCGCGCCGGCTTCGCCGTGCGCGACATCCACCCCTCCCACTACGGCCGGATCTGCCCGATCGAAACGCCGGAAGGTCCGAACGCCGGTCTGATCGGTTCGCTGGCGACCCACGCCCGCGTCAACGAGTACGGCTTCATCGAGACCCCCTTCTGGAAGGTGGAAAACGGGATCGTGCTCAAGCAGGGCGATCCGATCTATCTCTCCGCCGACCTCGAAGACGAGTGCCGCGTTGCCCCTGGTGATGTGGCCACCGACGCCGACGGCCGCATCAAGGCCGATCTCGTTCCCGTGCGCTACCGCCAGGACTTTGAGACCGTGCCGCCCGAGCAGGTGGATTACGTGCAGCTCTCAC
>NZ_JBIPMN010000219.1:0-3531 GCF_044369115.1 Vulcanococcus sp.
GTCGCCCGTGAAGCCAATGTTCTGAATGAGGTTAACCGCGGGAACCATCGACAACATCCCCTGGCTGGCAAGCGCATAGTGCCACTGGTAATCCCATACATCCTTGCGATCCGAATTCAGCTCCAGATCAAAGAGCTTGATTCGCTCTCGATAAAAGGGATGCTGACGATGAAGCCCCATGTGCTTCAGAGCTTGCCAACTCCCCATGCGCGGGTCGAAATAATTCCAGGCCCGTTTCCATGTTGCCCATCCCCAGCACCAACCAAAGTGACTGGGAAAATAGTCGCTCGCACGCGGAGAGGCATCCGCCAAAAGGTTGAAGCCGCAGACCTGGCCAACACGCTGATCAGCGCGAAATCGCTCCAGCAGAAGCGTGCAGTAATCAAAAAAAGAGGGCGCTGGCAGGCAATCATCTTCGAGGATGATTGCTTCATCCTCCTTGGAGAATATCCAATCGATTGCATCACTCACAGCAACGCCACAACCCAGGTTGTGATCGCGCATTAACGTCTGCACTTGGCACGGCCAATCCACGGCTGTGGCAATGGCGCGCACCTCAGCGCAGCGTTCAGCTTCACCTGGACGATCCGGTCGTGGCCCATCGGCGGCAACATAAAGGCGCTGAGGCCTGGCAGCGCGAATGGCTTCAAACACCCGAGCGGTCTGCTCAGGACGGTTGAAAACCAGGAACAGAACCGGTGAGCAAGCGCCCATAGAGTTCAGCGTAGGCGCTGGCGCTCACACTCTTGCTGAAACGGGCGCGGGCGCGCTGGGAGCAGTAGGCAGACAGACGTTCGGCCTGTGGCAGGAGCCGAAGAATCGCAGCCAGCAAGGCATCACTCTCGAGGGGCTCGGCCAGCGCCCCGGTGAGCTCAGGCTCCACCAGATCGGCCGGAGCGGAACAGCGGAAGGCCGCCACCGGCGTGCCACAGGCCATGGCCTCGGCCATGGTTTTGCCGAAGGCCTCCTCCAGGGTGGGGCACACGAACACATCGGCGGCGGCGTACAGCCGGCGCAGCTGGGCATCGTCGTCGATGCGGCCAAACAGGCGCACATCGGAGGGGAGCACGCCCTGCAGATCGGGGGGCACAGCCCCGAACAGCCACAGCTGGATGCCGCGATCCCGCAAGTGGGGCAGGATCGCCAGCAGATGCTGGAAACCCTTCCAGGGTTCGCTGGCGGGCGAGCGCAGTTCCGCCAACACCACGGGCCCCAGCTCGGAATCGAAACCCAGGGCCCGGCGAGCTTCGGCCTTGGCCAGGGGCTGGAAACGCTGCTCATCGATGCAGTTCCAGATCATCTCCACGGGCCGGCCGGCCGTGATGGCACTGCGCCGCAACTCCCGGCTCACCCAGGGGGAGATGCCCACAAAGGTGATCGGGGCCTGGCGCAAGGTCCATTGCTTGCGCCGGTAGCCGCGCCGGGAGGGATCAGACCAGGGCCAGGCCGGAGCGGGCAGCAGGGGGCAATGGCCGCAGCCAGCGGCCTGCCGTTCGCAACCCTGGGGGTAGTGGCAGAGGCCGGTGGTGGGCCAGAGATCGCGCGCGGTCCACACGATCGGCTTGGGGCAATGGCGCAGCGAGCGCAGATCCAGCAGGCCATCGTTGATCCAGTGCAGATGAATCAGATCAGCAGCCCGGTAGCCCGGCATGGCCTGAATCGGCAGGCCGATCCAACCGGGGCTGAGGGTGCCGCGGCGATCAAAGCGATAGGCCCGCAGGGGCAGCCGATCCAGTTGCTTCAAGCCCTCGAGCAGCAGCGAACCGAAGCGCCCCGGGGCGACGGACTGCACACCGGGCCCGGAGGCCTGGTGATCGGTGGTGAGGAACTGGCTCTCGATGCCCTGGGCCCGCAGGCCGTGATGGAGCCAAAGGGCACCGCGGGAGGCGCCGCGCCGCAGGGAGCCGGCCGTGAGGTGCAGCACCCTCATGGCGCCAGCACCAGATAGCCCGCCCCGTAGCCGATGGACACCAGCGAGGCCAAGGCCAACCAGGGCTTCAACCACCCACTGCGGCCGGCCAACAAGGCGAGTAGAGCCAGGCTGGCCAGATCGATCCACACCCGGGTGTAGTCCGGAAAGCGGGCCAGGATCTGGGTGCTCGTGCACAGGGCCGGCAGCAGATAGCAACCCGCCGCCAGGCGCAGCCAGCGGCCCGTGGATCGCTGCCCCACCGCCACGGCCAACAGCCCCAGGGTGGCCAACCAGAGCAGGAAGCAGAGCCCATCAAACAGACGCTCCGCCCCCCCGAGCTCCACACCGGGCAGCTGCAGCAGCCCGAGCAGTTGTCCGGCCTTGCGCAACACACCAGCGAAGGGCCAGGTGAAGTGGAGGCTGGCGAGGGTGCCATCGGCGGTGGCGGCAAAGCGGTGGCGCAGCCAGGCCATCCAGGCCAGCAGGGGCACCGGCACCAGGGCCAGGGGCACCAGCCAGCGCCAGCGGCGTTCCCACAGGGCCGTCAGCCCCGTGGCGGCCCAGGCCAGCAGGCTGGTTTCGCGGGTGAGCAGCGCCGCCGTGAGGCTGGCGCCCAGGGGCCCCAATCGCCGCTGCTGGGCGGCCACGGCTGCCGCCAGCAACAGGGTGGTGGCCAGCAGATCGGCCGTGTCGAGGCTGAGGGTGATCCAGATGCCTGGAAGCGCCAGCACCGCCAGGCCCCACTGGGGGGAGCGCTGGTGTAGCTGGGCCCAGCGGGCCACCAGGCCCCCGGCACAGCCGATGCAGGCCACGTTGATCAGGCCCAGCATCCAGAGAATCAAACCGGGCTGGCCGAAGCCCAGCAGCCAGGCCAGCAGGGGATAGAGCAGGCGCTTGCCGCGGTAGATGGGGTTGTCGAGGGCCGCGCTGGTGCCCGGATCAGCCTGGAGCGGATCGAGGGCCAGGGAGAGGAACTGCTGGCCGTCGTTGCCGCGCTTGCCCGCCAGCACCACCAGGCTCTGCCCCTCCAGCCGCGGGGAGAGGGGGATCTGATCGCCGATGCGGGCCAGGCCGGAGGGATTGCCACCGTATTTGCCAAACACCACCAGGGCCCACACCAGCAGTGCCAGCATTCCGGTGAGCAAGCCAACAGCCGCCGGCCTCCAGCCTCTTGGCCCGGTTGCAGTGCTTGCCTCCATCCGCTGAGGTTACGCTCGGCCCCAAATCGCGGAGCTGCGGTGAGCCGTCCTCTGGTTATCACCACGGCCTTCTCCTACGGGCCCGCTGATCTGTGGCCATTGCTCCACTCGCTGGAGCAGCACGCCCCGACAGCCGAGGTGCTGGTGCTCACCTCCAACGACGATCTCAGGGGCCTGACTCCCCTGCTCGAGGTGTTTCCGCGGCTGAGCCTGGAAACGAAGGCGCACCCTCCCCATGTGATCCGAGGCCGATTCGCCCTGCCCCGCAAACTGGCTGCCCGCACAAAACGCTGGCTGAGGCGGCGCCAGCAAGGGCTGGTGCAGCAACCAGCCATTGCGATCGAACAGGCACGGCGATTTGGACTCAGCACAACCCACGCCCATTTCCTGATCCGCCGCTTCTTCTGGGCCCAACAGTGC